>JBBQJJ010000157.1:0-17622 GCA_038325805.1 Haliangiales bacterium | reverse complement strand
TCCTCGTCGACGTACGCGTACATGCCGTCGGAGCAGATCAGGAAGCGATCGCCGGGGAGGATGTCGAAGTCGAAGGTGTCGACCTCGACCGAGCCGTAGACCCCGACGGCGCGGGTGACCGCGTTCTTGTACTGCTTGTACGGCGAGCTCTCGATCTGCTCGCGGTTGAGCTTGCCGCGGCGCACCAGCTCGTTCATCAGCGAGTGATCCTCGGTGAGCACGTGGCACTGGTTCTGGCGTGCGAGATAGACGCGCGAATCGCCGACGTGCGCGATGAACCCGCGCAGCTGATCGCTGCCGCCGGCGATCAGCATCACCGTCGCGGTGGTGCCCATGCCGCGCTTGTCGGGCTCGTCTTGTGCGCGCTGATGAACCGCGCCGCACGCGGCCTGGATCGCATGCTCGAGCACCTGGAGGATCTCGTAGGCCTGAACGCCGGGATGATCGACCCGGTAGCGATCGATCAGATCGCGGTTGTTGTTCACCGCATCGCGGATCTCGTGGACGGCGATCGACGAGGCGACCTCACCCGCGGCGTGACCACCCATACCGTCGGCGACCAAGAAGAGACGGAGCTTCTTGTCGATGAGGAAGTTATCCTCGTTGTGATTGCGCTGCCGACCGACGTCGGTCGCCGCCGCGAACGTCAGCTCCATCCCGGCCCAGGTTACAGCATGCCCGGCGAGGGGTTTGGGGCCTGAGCCGGGGTTTGGGGCCCGAGCCCCAAGAAAGGGGTTTGGGGCCCGAACCCCAAGGAAATCGTTCACTCGGTGGAGCACCCGATCGTCGAGCAGCGAGCCAGAACGCCCGGCGCAAGCTCCGCCTCGATCAATTGCTGGATCTGGGTGCTGTCCGAGAGCCCTTCATAGATCCGGCCGCCGATCACCAGGGCAGGGGACCGGGTCACCCCTGACTTCTTGGCCCGGTCGATCCAATCGAGCGTCTTGTTCGCGAGCCGGGCGCGACAGGCCGAGAGCTGGCCGCTGTCGATCTCGAGCTCGCTGGCGACGGAGTCGATCAGCTTCTCGGCCGTGGTCTGACGCCCTCGCAGCCGCTGCTTGACCTCGAGCACTTGGTTGACCCAGACCCAGCCCGGGGACGCGTCGAAGTCGTCGGGACTGCTCCCCATCTGCTCGGCGCACAGCGCGGCGTCACCCAGCATGGTCATCTCGGCCGCGCGGGTGGTCTGGGTGACGTCGAACCACGGCGCCCAGACGATGCGGATGCTGTCGGGGTAGATGGCTTGTTGCGAGCGCAGCAAGCGCATCGTGCCGTGGCAGGGCATGTGGTCCGGCATGCAGAGCAGGATGATCGGGATGGCGTCCTTGCCCTTGCCGAACGAGGGCAGCCCGAGCAACTGGAGGGGAGGCTGCGCGAGCTTGTGATCGATCCCCACATCCTCGGGATCGTCGCGTCCGCCGCTGGCGACGAACGGCTGCTCGGGGCGCAGCGCCTGGTCCTCGAAGGCCCGCCCGAGCTTGTCGTGGGGCACGCCGCGGTCGAGCAGCTCCTGCGCGCGGTCGTACGCGGCAGCGTAGGCACGCTCGAGATCGCCGTCGTTCGGCAAGTTGATCGCCTGCGGGCGCGCGTTGAACAGCGCGTTCGTCGTCGCCGTGCTGCCGTGGGCGAGCCGCTTGAGCCGGCGATCGTTGGCGTCGAACTGATCCTCGTAGCGACCCTCCGCGAGCGCGGCGAGCAGGCGCTGCTCGTTCATCCCGGCACGCCTCGCGAGCTCGAGGATCTTGTCCTTCGGCAGCTGCTGCGAGCGATCAGCGTGGAGGACGTCGATGAACTCGTTGAACCGCCCTTGTGCGTGGGCCTCGAGGGTGGCGATCGACAGCATCGGCTGGCTGCCCTTGAGCACGCGATAGACCAGGCGAACCCGCGCGGGGTGCCTCGCCTGGAGGCGTTCGAGCGCACGCACGCCGCCGACGGCCTGCTGGAGGTTCGTCCGTGGGATGAAGAACAGGTCGACGGTGACGAGCGCCGTGGTCGGCCCCTTGGTCGGCGACGCCACCGGATCTCGGTGTTCGACTCGAACGACCCCACCGGGTGCCGCGGCCGCGCTCGCGACGATCCCGGCGAGCACCGCGACGATCGACCCGCGAAACAGCTTCACGACGCGTCCTTGGGCTTGTCGGGCTCGTCACTCGCCGACGTGCTGGCGGGAATGTCGGTCACCACCGCGGCAGTAGAGGCCGCCACGACGAGTGGCTCGTCGATCGGTTCGACCGACGGCCAGAGATACGCGAAGTACAGCCCCGCCGACACCACCAGCCCGAGGACCAGTGCCAGCACGAACGGTTCCCAAATCACGAGTCATCATAACCCGGGTTTCTTCGAGTGCCGGCCCTTTGGTGTAGGCTGCCCCGGTCATGTACGCCCTCGCGATCGCAGGCTCTGTCGCCGCCGGCTCGGTGGCAGCGCTGCCCCACTTCCAGCTCGGCTCGCTCGACGTCGGCATCCCGATCCAATCGTTCGGTGTGATCGTCGCGGCCGGCGTGTTGATCGGCGCCGCGCTGCTCCGCCGGTACGCCGAATGGCACGGCATCGCCGACGAGCACATCCGCGGCATCCTCGCGTGGATCACGATCGCGGGCTTCCTCGGAGCGCACTGGTTCGACGTGCTCGCGTACGAGCCGCACAAGCTGTCCGAGCCGATCGCGAGCTGGCCGCCGAGCAAGTGGCCGGTGCTGCTGCGCATCTGGGACGGCATCTCCAGCTACGGCGGCTTCGTCGGCGGTGCGATCGGCTTTGCGATCTACGTCTGGTGGAAACGCCGGGACGCTCGGCTCTACGCCGACATCTCCATCGTCGGCCTGCTCCCCGCGTTCTCGATCGGCCGGATCGGCTGCACCGTGGTCAGCGATCACGTCGGCTCTGTCGTCGACAAGGCGCAGTGGTACGCGGCGCTCGCGATGAACTACCCGGCCAGCATCAATCTCGGTCCGGTCAAAGAGGCGCTGGGGATCAACCCGCAAACCGGCGCACCGCTGTGCAGCTCCGACACCGCACCCGACGCGTTCTGCGTGCTCGAGGGCAACACGTATGTTCCGCGCTTTCACGCCGACGCGGACGGCACGATCACGATGTGGAACCTCGGTCTCATCGAGCTCCTCTACTTGATCCCGGTCAACGCGTTGGTGCTGTGGCTCGCGTTCCGCAAGAAGCGCATCCCGGCTGGTGCGCTGATCGCGATCGCGGGTGTGCTCTACGCGCCGGTTCGATTCTTCCTCGACTACCTGCGCCCGATCTCGACTGACGCACGCCACGCCGGCCTGACCTTCGCGCAGTGGTGCTCGCTGGTCGCGTTCGCCGCCGCCGCCTACACGGCGATGCGTGTGCTCAAGACCGGCAAGATCGCCGAGACCATCGCACCCACCGCCGGCGAAGCGCAGAAGAAGCTCAAGGTCATCCTCAAGGAGGACGAAGAGAAGGCCGAGCGCGACGAAGAAGAGAAGCGCGCGGAAGAGAAGCGCACGACCGACAAGAAAGCGACCGAGGACAAGCAGGCGAAGTCCGAGGGGAAGAAGTCCGAGGACAAGTCCGAGGACAAGCCCGCAGCAAAGAAGGCGTCAGGTCTCGCGAAGGACAAGGCCGACGTGGCGCCGACCGAGCCGATGATCGATGCCCTGCCGAAGGACATCATCAAGAAGGTCGAGGACGCGAAGGCCGAGAAGAAGGCCGACGAGGCGAAGGCCGAGAAGTCCGAGGACAAGAAGTCCGAGGACAAGAAGTCCGACGACGACAAGAAGTCGATCAAGGACGAAACGACGAAGGTCGACGACTAACGTCGCGATTCGCGCAGTGGGCTTTGGAGTGAGCTCCGCGCTCCAGCAGTCCAGCCGTGCGCTCCGGTAGTACGTGGTCTGAGGGTCGCCAAGATCGCCAAACGCAACCCGCCAAGTTCGCCAACGCGTCCTTCAATCAGAGGTTCGACGCCGCGCACTCCTTGGACGAGAACGCACAAGCTCGTCCGGCGTCGAGACGCCGGACGAGACCCGGACGAGAGCGATGTACGAGTCGAGCGACTTCGGTCGACGCCTCAGCGTCGATCGATCTTGTGGTCTATCGAACGATCGTTTGAAGCGTGGACCTCTGGTTCAATCAAATTCTGGCGAACTTGGCGGGTTGCGTTTGGCGATTTGGCGACCCTCTGACCACGCCCTGCTGGAACTACTGGAGCGCAGCGCACGGCTGAAACGCTGCTCAGCACTGGCTCGAGCGCACGACTGTTGCGAGCAATGCGGGAGCGCTTCAGCGCTTCTTCTTCGGCGCGGGCTTGTTCGCGACAGGCTTCTTCGGCGCGGGCTTCTTCGGCGCAGACTTCTTCGCGGCGGGCTTCGGCGCGGGCTTCTTCGGCGCAGCCTTCTTCGCGGCGGGCTTCGGCGCGGACTTCTTCGGCGCGGGCTTCTTCGGCGCAGCCTTCTTCGGCGCAGCCTTCTTCGGCGCGGGCTTCTTTGCCGCAAGCTTGTTCACCGTCTTCGCCGCGGCCTTGGGCTTCGCAGGTGAACGCTTCGCACTGACAGGCTTGAGATCGAGCGTCGGGTCCGAGGGACCCGAGGTGCCACCGGCATCGACCTCGATCGGATCGCCGACGGGCAGGATGCCCATTTGACGATTGTCGCGACCGCGGCCGCGTCCACCGCCACCGCCGCCACCGCCACCGCCACCGCCGCCACCGCCGCCACCACCGCCACGACGACGACCGCCTTCTTCGCGATCGCGACGCATCTCCATCTCGGAGGAGATCTCGATATCGTCTTCCTCGGTCAGCGCCGACTGCGCGATCTGAAACAGCGCGTCCTCGCGACCGACGTGGACGGAGTGCGCTTCGGCGAGCGCGACCGCGGCATCGAGTAGGTCTTTCCCGGCGGACGGCCGCGTGCCGCTATCGAGTGCGGCGACGGCACCGGCGACCCGCGCCTGCAGCTCGACCTGCGACGGGTGCTCCGCCGACAGCGCCGCCAGCTCGGCTGCGAGCTCGGGGCGGCGGGTCGACAGGCGGGGGAACACCGAGCCCTCCTCGTCGAGGAAGTGGCGGCGAACCGAGCGATCGAAGAAGGCGACGGCATCGCGCACGAGATCGAGGTCGGTGGCGTCGGGGCGGCCGGCGGCAAACCGGCGTGCCGCTTCGAGCAGGCCGGACATCACCTCGTCGTGGCGACGGTGGGATCGCTCGAGCTGAGCGAGGCTAGCGAGCTCGACATCTCCCATTCAACGGCGAGAATTGCGCATTACTTCGGGGCCGACAAGCGCACGACAATGCTAAGTGAAGTGCCACATGACCATCGAGAACGTCGTCATCATCGGCTCTGGTCCCGCCGCACACACCGCGGCGATCTACGCGGCGCGCGCGAACCTGACGCCCGTCATCTTCGAGGGGTTCATGGCAGGCGGCATCGCCGCGGGTGGGCAGTTGACGACCACCACCGACGTCGAGAACTTTCCGGGCTTCCCCGACGGCATCATGGGGCCCGAGCTGTGCGAGCGGTTCCGTGCGCAGAGCATCCGGTTCGGGACCCGAATCTTCACCGAAACGGTCACCAAGATCGACCTGTCCAAGCGCCCGTTCCGCTACACCAGCGACGAGCAAGAGGGCGCCGCGAAGGCGATCATCATCGCCACCGGCGCGACGGCGAAGCGCGATGACATCCCGGGCACGCGAGACAACGAGCTGTGGCAGAAGGGCGTGTCGGCCTGCGCCGTGTGCGATGGCGCGTTGCCGATGTTCCGCAACAAGCCGCTGTTCGTG
Organism: Haliangiales bacterium; assembly: GCA_038325805.1. Taxonomy (GTDB): domain Bacteria; phylum Myxococcota_A; class Polyangia; order Haliangiales; family Haliangiaceae; genus JABFXX01. The sequence goes on along the minus strand of JBBQJJ010000157.1, from coordinate 11,867 downwards.
ATCGGCGGCGGCGACTCCGCGATGGAAGAAGCCAGCTTCCTCGCCAAGTTCGCGTCGAAGGTCTACATCGTCCACCGCCGCGACGAGCTCCGCGCGTCGGCGATCATGCAGGACCGCGCGAAGAAGAATCCCAAGATCGAGCTGCTGCTCTCGCATCAGGTGCTGCGCGTCGAAGGCGGGCAGGGCGTCGAGACGGCCACCGTCAAGAACCTCAAGACCGGCGCCGAGACCACGATGCCCACGGCGGGGTTGTTCTTCGCGATCGGCCACGTGCCGAACACCGCGTTCCTCGGCGGTCAGCTCGCGTGCGACGAGCAAGGTTACATCGTCACGACACCCGGCACGACGCTGACCTCCGTCGAGGGCGTGTTCGCGGCCGGCGACGTCCAGGACAAGAAGTATCGTCAGGCTATTACGGCCGCGGGCTCCGGCTGCATGGCCGCCCTCGAGGCCGAGCACTTCCTGGCGGCACACCCGTAGCGCGCGAGATCACTAGCTCGCTTCCGGCTCGGTCGGGAATGTGAACCGCGAAGCTCCCGGTAGAGATGGCACGTCCCGGAGGGAATGCCATGTCACAATTGCTCTACCCCGTGAACCGAGAGCCGCCTCAGTTTCGTGAATCGCCCATGACCAAGATCCTCGCGGTGCTGCTGCTCGTCGTGGCAGGCGCGTTGGTGTTCACCGTGATCAAGACGCGAGGTCTTTCGTCAGGACAGCAGAGCATCGCGTACGAGCCGCGCCCGATCGCGCAGCGCCCCGACGACAAGCTCGGCGCTGACGAGAAGACGACGATCGATGTGTTCAAGCAGTTCTCGCGATCGGTGGTGCACATCACCAGCCTCGACTCGCGGCGCGATCGGATGACCCTCGACGTCAGCGATATCCCGCAGGGCACCGGCACCGGGTTCGTGTGGGACGCGAACGGTCACGTCGTCACCAACTTCCACGTCATCCAGCACGGCAACCGCGCGAGCGTGACGCTGCAGGACGGCACGACGTACCCGGCGAAGATCATCGGCAAGGCGCCGGATAAGGATCTCGCCGTGCTCAAGATCGACGCCCCGGCGCAGAAGCTCCAGCCGCTGCCGGTCGGCGCGTCCGGGAACCTCCAGGTCGGTCAGAAGGTCCTCGCGATCGGGAACCCGTTCGGTCTCGATCAGACGCTGACGACCGGCGTCATCTCGGGACTCGGCCGCGAGATCAAGAGCGTCACCAATCGCTCGATCTTCGACGTCATCCAGACCGACGCGTCGATCAACCCCGGTAACTCCGGCGGTCCGCTGCTCGATAGCTCGGGCCGGTTGATCGGCATCAACACCGCGATCTACTCGCCGTCGGGTGCGAACGCAGGCATCGGCTTCGCGGTGCCCGTCGACACGGTGAACTCGATCGTCCCGCAGCTCCTCAGGGACGGCAAGCTGACCCGGCCCGGCATGGGCATCAACATCCTGTCGGACCAGATCGCGGCGTCGCAGAAGATCGAGGGCGTCGTCGTCCTCGGCGTTGCCCCCGGTGGTCCGGCCGATAAGGCCGGGATCACGGGTGCGCAGCAGGCGCAGGGCGGCATGGCGCTCGGCGACATTATCACCAAGTTCGGCAACATCGAGATCAGGCGCTCGAGCGACCTGTTCCGTGCCCTCGATGCCCACAAGGTGGGTGAAGAGGTCGAGCTCGAGGTGCAGCGAGACAACGAAAAGCGCAAGGTCAAGGTAACATTGGAAGCGCTTCCGTAGGTTGTCGGTCGAACCCGGTTCGACCTCCGCTCTCGGCAGCAGAAAGCGCCGATGGCAATTCGTAGTACCGCCGAAGCAGCGCCGCCCGAGCTCCTCGAGACCATCCCGCCCGCCCGTCACAACTCGCTGTGGCGACGAGGCCGATCGTTCGTCGCGCAGGCGTTCTTCGAAGGCCTCTCGGCCGCCGGTCGCATTCATCCGGCGGCGTCGCCGAAGCGACACGGGGTCGAGGTCGAACGCGACATCGTCTACGGGCCCGACAAGCGATGGCACCAGCTCGACATCTACCGGCCAGTCCATCGCCCGGGACCGTGGCCCGTCGTGTTCTACGTCCACGGCGGTGCGTTCCACCTGCTGTCGAAGGACACCCACTGGTTGATGGGCCTGGTGTTCGCGCGCTACGGCTACCTCGTCGTCAACATCAGCTACCGGCTCGCGCCGCAGCATCCGTATCCCGCCGCCGTCGAGGACACGTTCGCCGCGTATCGTTGGATGGCGGAGCGGATCACCCAGCTCGGCGGCGATCCGACGCGCGTCGCGGTCGCCGGCGAATCCGCGGGCGGCAATCTGATCACGTCGCTCACGCTCGCCGCGTGTCAGCGTCGTTCGGAACCGTTCGCGCGCGCGGTATTCGACACCGGCCTGGTGCCGCGTGCAGCACTGCCATTCTGCGCGTTGCTCGAGGTCTCGCGCCCCGAGAGATTTGCCGAGCGACGAGGTAAAGGTCGATTGCCATTCTGGATCGACGGAATGATCCGCGACGTCGAGACGTCGTACCTCCATGGCCATCCGCGGGGACCGAGCCCGGCCACCGCGCTCGCGAACCCGCTGCGTGCCTTGGAAGCAGCCGAGACGTTCGATCGCCCGCTGCCGCCGTTCTTCGCGCCAGTGGGCACGCGAGATCCACTCCTCGACGACACGCGCCGCCTCGAAAAAGCGCTCGCGGCCCTCAACGTGCCGTGCGAGGCGCGTTATTACCCCGGCGGAATTCATGCGTTTCACGCGATGGTCTGGGATCCCGCCGCACGCCGGTGCTGGCGCGACGCACTCGCGTTTTTGGACCGCGCGATGCGCAGCTGATAGACAGGGGGTGCCGTGACCCCGCCTCGTCGTCAGCTCGGTCTCGGCGTCACGGCTGCGATCGTCATCGCCAACATGATCGGGACCGGGGTGTTTACCGGTGCTGGCTTCAACGCGCAGGCGCTCCACGATCCGATGACGATCCTGCTCGCGTGGACGATCGGCGGCGTGATCGCGCTGTGCGGTGCGATGGCGTACGCCGAGCTCGGCTCGATGATGCCCAAGGCAGGCGGCGAGTACGTCTACTTGCGCGAGGCCTATCACCCGGCCGTCGGCTTCATGAGTGGCTGGGTCTCTCTGACCGCGGGGTTCTCGGCACCGCTCGCCGGCGCTGCGATCTCGTTCGCGATCTACGTCTCGGCGATCGGGGGCCTCGGCGAGGCGGCACCATGGATCCACATCGGACCGTACGTCTGCGTGTTCTGGGAGCGGCTGTCGTTCAACATCGCGATCGGTCCGCAGCAGGCGATCGCGATGGGCCTCATCCTCGCGGTCACCGCGATGCACAGCTTCGACACCAAGGTCGGCGGCTGGATCCAGGCCGCGTTCACCGCCGCCAAGGTGCTGTTGATCGCGCTGTTCATCCTCGGTGGGCTGCTGTTCGGGGCCGGCGATTGGGGGCACCTCGCATCGCAGGACGGCGGGTTCTCCAACGTGCTGACCGAGAACTTCGCGATCCAGCTGATGTACATCGGCTTCGCGTACTCGGGCTGGAACGCCGCGGCGTACATCGCGGGTGACGTTCGCGAACCCTCGCGGACGCTGCCGCGCGCGCTGTTGCTCGGCACCGGCGCGGTGATGTTGCTCTACGTCCTGCTCAACCTGGTGTTCTTCTACGCGGTGCCGTCGGACGTGCTCGGCGGTCCACGCGATGACTTCAAGCCGGTGATCGAGGTCGGTGATCTCGCGGCGCGGAGCCTGTTCGGTGACAGCGTCGGGTCGATGGTGAGCTCGGTGATCGCGCTCGCCCTGGTGTCGGCGGTCAGCGCGATGATCATGGCCGGGCCCCGCGTCTACGCCGCGATGGCCGCTGATCGCGCCTTGCCGCGCAAGCTCGCGAAGCACAACGCGCGCGGCGTGCCGGTGTTCGCGGTGTTGACCCAAGGTGTGCTCGGTTGCTTGTTCGTGATGGTCGGCGACCTCGGTCAGCTGATCCGGTTCGTCGGTTTCACGCTCACGATCTTCGCAACGCTCGCCGTGATCGCCGTGTTCGTGCTGCGCGCGAAGGGCTACAAGTCGACGTACAAGACGTTCGGCTACCCGATCACGCCGATCGTATTCATCACCGCGTCCCTCGTGATCGTCTACGAGCAGACCAAGAACAACCCGATGGAGAGCATCATCACGGTGGTGGTGCTCGGCATCGGCGCGTTGATCTACCTGTTCGCGGTCCACGGCAGGGCGCCGCTGCCCAGCGACGATCCTGTCGATCCGCCCTCGGCCGACGTGGTCGAGCGCGACGACGTGTAGAGGATCGGGCCCGCGTTCTGGCGTATCGTCTGCGGACGATGCGCACGATCATGTTCTTCCTCCTCGCCGGCTGCATCGCACAAGCGCGTGCGTCGCTCGATCCCCCCGCCAGCGGTGGCGGCACGCTGAGCTGTCGCGAGATCGCCGAGCAGTGCGACGCGCAGTGCACCAACCCGATGTGCATCCGTGCGTGCGGAAATCAGGGCACGCCGGAGGCGGCGAATCTGCACAACTCCATCGTCGATTGCGCGCAACGCAATAACTGCCTCGACGAGGAGTGCATCCACGCGGCGTGCGAGACCGAGTACCAGGCATGCCGCGGTCCGGATCCCATGCCCGCGCCGGAGGAGCAGACCGCACCGCCACCGCTCGAGCCCACGGTTCAGTGATGAACCTCGACGAGGCCTATCGGATCCTCGAGGTCGCGCCCGGGGCCAACGAGGAGACGGTTCGCGAGGCACGCAAGATGCTCGCGAAGGTGTGGCACCCCGATCGCCACGCGAACGATCCCGAGCTCCAGAAGCGCGCACAGGCCAAGCTCGCCGACGTCAACGCGGCGTTCGAGGTGGTCGACCACGCCGGCTTCCCGGCGGCGAACGCCAAGGCGCCGGAACCCGCGAAGCCACCCGACGCACCGAAGGCCGCCGTGCCACCACCGCCAGCCGCGAGCCCACCGCGCGTCGAGCCTGACTTCGTGGCGCCGCGGAAGATCCGGTGGTCCGTGATCTTCGTCCTCGCCGCGGCCCTGGGGATCGGCGCGTACCTCGCGATCACCAAGCTCGGATCGTCGAACCCACCACTCGCCACGGTCACGCCGGATGCCGCACGCACGGTCGTCGGCCTCGCGTCCGATGCGGCGATCGTGGTCGTCGTGGCCGATGCTGCGGTGAGCCCGGTCTCGACCGTGCGGCGCGAGAAGACGTTCACGCTCGCCTCGAGTCGCGACGACGTGATCGCGGCGATGGGACAACCGCAGGGCACGAGTCAGCACAACCTGTCGATCAACGGCGTGGTCACTATGAGCGCGCAGCTGACCTACGGCGAATCGAGCACGATCGACTTCGACGGCAACGATCGGGTGATCGGCTGGACGGAGGGCGATTCGCCGCTCCACGTGCGCCTCGACATTCGCGACGCCGAGGCCGCCGCGAAGGCGAAAGCACGAGGCACGATCGCGATCGGCTCTTCGACCGACGAGGTGCTCGCCGTGCTCGGTCCGCCAACGGCACTGTCGCGCACCCGCTGGCTGTACGGCACGTCGGAGCTCGCGCTCGAGGGCGATAAGGTCACCAGGATCACGCAGGGCGATCCGAAACTGCCGCAGTGAACGAGCAGAGAAGGCGGCACCCAGCTGCCGAGAACCGAGCTGGGTCGGGTCAGGGACAGCCGAACTTCGTCGCGATCGCGATCAGCTCGGCCCGCACATCGCGGCACTGTTGCTCCACCATCGGGAGCGTCGACCTGTCGGCGGTCTGCGCCGCGCTGACCACCGAGCTCGCGAGCGACACCACGACCTGCTTGAGATCCGGCAGCACCGTTCCGCAACGCGAGATCCGGCCGGCGACCTGCGAGAGGTCGAGGCAGTCAGGCGAGCGCACGCCGATCATCGGATCGGGGTGAGGTGCGCAGCCGGTCTCGACCAGATGGTGTTCGAGCGCCGCGGCGCGACTCGTACAGCGGGCGGCGTCCCCGGGCTTCCACGCCGTGGCGAGAAGGTTCGCGAGATCCTCGGTCGGAGTGAGGTGCTTGGTGCACTTCGCATCGATGCGCGCCCAGCCGATCAAGTGATCGCAGGACGCGACGCTCGTGCTGTTCCGCGCGAGCGTGCCGCGCACCATGCAACCGGAGTCGAGATCGATCGCGAGCACGAGTCTATCGGCGCGTGGCCGGTGCAGCACGACGGCGACGTCACCTTGTCGACCCGCCAGCCCGTGCTCGTCCTCGATCAACGTGAGCGCGCGCATGCCGGGTCGCGTCGACGACAGATCGATCGTGGCGACACCGTCCACGAAGTCGAGCGGCAGGCTCACCATCTTCGCGCCGGCGACACTGCACGACGACCACGTCAACGACCCCTGATAGCTGCCGGCCCAGTCGGCCCACGTCGACGGCTTCGGATCCGGCGCAGCGCGCGCGCTACCGGCGACCAGCAAACCGATGGCGACGATCGACACGCGCATCGCCAAGGAGTCTAGGCTGTAAGCGAGGGACGTGCCCGTCGTTTGTGGTTGATCGACCGATCGACCGATCGATCGAACGAAGGCATGCCCGAAAGGATCCGATGCTGAAACGTCTAGCTCTCGCCGCTGTGCTCGCTCTCCTCGCTCACCACGAAGCGCAGGCGTTCTGCGGCTTCTACATCAATGGCGCCGGTGGCGAGATGTTCAACAACGCGACGCAGGTCGTGTTGATGCGACAAGGCACCCGCACCGTGCTGTCGATGCAGAACAACTATCAGGGGCCACCGGCGGACTTCGCCCTGGTGATCCCGGTGCCGGTCGTGCTCAAGGAGGCGGACGTCAAGACGCTGACCAAGGAGGTGTTCGGCAAGGTCGACGTGATGGGTGCGCCACGACTCGTCGAGTACTGGGAGCAGGATCCGTGTCGCGTCGAGCCGGAGTACTACCCGTCGGCGCCGATGGCGATGGAGTCGGCGGGAGCCGGAGGTGGTGCCGCGCAGCCGAAGAGCTACGGCGTCAAGATCGAGGCGCAGTTCGCCGTCGGCGAATACGACATCACCATCCTGTCGGCGACGGAGTCGACCGGACTCGATCGCTACCTGCGCGATCAGAAGTACAAGATCCCCGCCGGCGCGGAGCCGCTGCTCAGGCCGTACGTCGAGGGTGGCTCGAAGTTCTTCGTCGCCAAGGTCAACCCGAAGAAGGTGAAGTTCGTCAACGGGATGGCCGAGCTGTCGCCGCTGCGCTTTCACTACGACAGCGACGAGTTCTCGCTGCCGATCAGGCTCGGGCTCGCGAACGCGAAGGACAAGCAGGATCTGATCGTCTCGATCCTGTCGCCGGGTCAGCGCTACGAGCTGGCGAACTACAAGAACGCCACGATCCCGACGAACCTCGACGTCAAGGACGACGTCCGCACGCGGTTCGGCGAGTTCTACGCGGCGCTGTTCGATCGCACCGTGCAGCAGAACCCTGGTGCGGTGATCACCGAGTACGCATGGGATGCGGGCACCTGCGATCCGTGCCCGGGGCCGCAGCTCGATCAGGCGGACTTCGCCACGCTCGGCGCCGACGTGCTCGGCGACGCGAACAGCCAGCAGGGCTACTCCGGCCTCGTGCTGACGCGGCTCCATGCGCGCTACGGCAAGGAAGGCGCGCCCAATGATCTGGTGTTCAAGGCGGCCAAGCCGATCGTCGGCGGGCGCGAGCAGCGCGACGATACCGGCAGGCTCGAGGAGCGCAGCAAGCCCGATCCGGATGGCACCAACAACTTCCAGGGTCGCTACGCGATCCGGCATGCGTGGACCGGACCCGTCCAGTGCGCGAACCCGCGGCGCGGGGTCTGGGGCGGACCACCGAACGGAGACGAGCCGGCGCCCGCCGCGGCGACCAACATCGCGTTCGCACCGCGCGGCAAGATCGCACTGCCCGATCTGGTGAACCAGGACATCCCCGAGATCGGGGTCAAGCAGGGTGTGCCGCTGCCAGGTGGCGCCGGCTTCAACGCCAAGCCGCAGGGCTGTGGCTGCCAGAGCAACGGCACCGACCTCGCAGCGGGGGCTGGGTTGGCCGGGCTGGGACTGCTGATCGCACGCCGCCGTCGAGCGAAGCGCTGAGAACGATTTCAGTGGGTTGGACGGGGTGCACACCGTCTCGCTGTTAGATCATCGGCGCTTCGGGCACGTTGAACTGCGGAAGGCATGTTTTCAGGGAGAGTCGAATGAGATTGGGGATCACGCTTGGGGTTGCTGCGATCGCGCTTGCCGCCGCGGCACCCGTCGCAGACGCGTTCTGCGGCTTTTACATCAACGGGTCCGAGCAGAAGATGTTCAACGACGCCACGCAGGTGGTGTTGATGCGGCAGGGCACGCGCACCGTGCTGTCGATGCAGAACGACTTCCGCGGACCGCTCGGCGACTTCGCCATGGTCGTGCCAGTGCCGGTCGTGCTCAAGGAGGCCGACGTCAAGACACTCGACAAGGGTGTGTTCGATCGGATCGACTCGCTGGGGTCGCCGCGACTCGTCGAGTACTGGGAGCAGGACCCGTGCAACCAGCCGGAGTACGACAAGGAGGATGCCACCATCGCGAGGCGGCCGTCGTCGCCAGCCGCGGGGCGCAGCGCCGACGCGAAGGACAGCTCGACCGTCAAGATCGAGGCCCAGTTCGCGGTCGGTGAGTACAAGATCCTGATCCTGTCGGCGACCGAGGCCTCGGGCCTCAACCGCTGGCTGACGGGCAACGGCTACAAGATCCCGCCGGGTGCCGAGCCGTACCTGCGGCCGTACATCGAGAGCGGCTCGAAGTTCTTCGTCGCCAAGGTCGATCCGACGAAGGTCAAGATGGTCGGCAACCGCGCCGCGCTCTCGCCGCTGCGGTTCCACTACGACAGCGACGAGTTCTCGCTGCCGATCCGGCTCGGCATGGTCAACGCCGATGGCAAGCAGGATCTGATCGTCAACATCCTCGCCGACAAGCGCTACGAGGTCGCGAACTACAAGAACGTCGTGATCCCGACGAACTTCGACGTCAAGAACGACGTCCGCACGCGGTTCGGCGAGTTCTACGCCGCGTTGTTCGACAAGACCGTCGAAGCCAACCCGGGCGCGGTGGTCACCGAGTACGCGTGGACCACCAACCCGAGCTTCAAGTGCGATCCGTGTCCGCCCGAGGTGCCACGGGATGCCGACGCGATGTCGTTCGGCGGTGACGTGGTCGGTGGCCTGCTCGGGCAGGGCCACTACGTGCTGACCCGATTGCACGCCCGCTACGGCAAGCAGGACATGAAGGACGATCTGCGCTTCAAGGAAGCCAAGGCGATCACCGGTGGTCGCGAGACGTGGAGCAAGCAGGGCCTCGAGTACGGCGCGCAGCCGTCGGGGCAGAACTACTTCCAGGCGCGCTACGCGATCCGCCACTGGTGGAGCGGGCCGATCAGGTGTCAGAACCCGCAGCGCGGCGTGTGGGGCGGTCCACCGAACGGCGGGTCCTCCGCCCCGATCGCAGCGAGCAAGGTGGCGTTCGCGCCGCGCGGCAAGCTCGACCTCGGATCGGTGATCAAGCGCGACCTCACCGAGATCAACTACAAGCGATCGTCAGGTGGTGGCGCTGGGTTCGCGAAGCCTCCCGGCGGGAGCAAGGCGATGGGGCTCGGCCTGGGAGCGCTCGGTGGTGTGCTGCTGATCCTCCTCGGATCGCTGATCGCGAAGAGGAAGAAGTAGCGATGCGGCTGATCAGTCTCGGCGTGCTCCTCGCGGCGTGTGGTGGCGATCCGTCGAATCGGCTCGATACCGTGCGTCCCGATCCGGTCGTGGTCGCAGCTCGCTTGCCGAGCGCACCCGGGGAGTACGGACCGAGTCTGGTCAAGCTGACGTCGACGGGGAGTCCCGACGTTTCGGATGGCGAGATGCTCGCCGACGCCGATAGCTGCGGATCGTGTCATCCCGATGCGCAAGCGCAGTGGTCGACGAGCGCGCACTCGTTCGCGTCGTTCGGTAACCCGATCTATCGCTTCAACGTCGAGGCGGTCCGCAAGGAGCTCGGCAAGACGACCAGCAACCACTGCGGTGGCTGTCACGACATGCCGCTCGTCGTCGATGGCTTGATGACGCAGGGCGAGGTGCCTCCGGCGGATCTGCGGTCGCACACCGGCGTGAGCTGCCGGCTGTGTCATGGCATCGTCGCGACCACCAAGGATGGCAACGGCAGCTATCTTTGGTCGCGCAAGCCGATCGACGCGCCGGTGCTCGGGGACCCGCGATCGATCGCGGCGCACAAGCAGCAGGTGCGCGTGCCACTCGACAACATGGGCACCGAGCTGTGTGTCGGTTGCCATCGCGGCTTCCTCTCGAACGACATGGCGATGCCCGTGCACCTGTCGGGGCTCGACGAGCCCGGCATGTGGCGCAACAGCGCATACACCGGCAACGGCATGGCGCGGATCGACAAGGTCGAGAAGCAGACCTGCATCGACTGCCACATGTCGCGCGAGCCAGCGTCCGACAAGGAGCTCGGTGCGAAGCAGGGGTTTGGACCCAGTCCCGACGATCGCACGATGGCCTCGCATCGCTTCCTCGGTGGCCACACGTGGATGGCCGGGATGCGCGGCGACGAGGACCACCTGAAGCGCTCGCAGGCCAGGCTGGAAGGCGTGGCGTCGATCGATGTCGCGGGCGCGCGGATCGCGGAGCGAAGCGACGTTCTGGGGAGTAACCCGACGTGGCACTTACCGGCCGATGGCGCGCCGATGGCGCCGGGATCGCAGGTCGCGTTCGATGTCGTGATCCGGAACTTGCTCGTCGGACACCGGTTCCCCGGCGGCGTGCTCGACATCCAGGACACCTGGATCGAGGTCGAGGTCTCCGACAAGCAGGGCAAGCGTCTGGCTGCGTCGGGCGTCACGCACGAGACCGATCCAGACGATGAAGCCACCCACGTGCTGCGCACGCTCGTCGTCGACGAGCATGGTGAAGTGCTCGAGGAGCACGAGATGGCGAAGTTCCGCACGCAGGTCCAGACCCAGACGCTGGCCGCGCGCGAGGCGCACGTGATCCGGTACGCGTTCGCAGTTCCGCCGACGCTGACGGCCGAGCAGCAACCGCTGACGGTGTCGGCGAAGCTTCGCCATCGCAGCCGCACGCTCAAGCTGCAGGCCGCGGTGTGCCGCGAAGCGAAGACCGCCGCGGGCAAGGCGTTCATCGAAGGTGCGAAGGGTGCGCGGTCGGTGGAGCTCGATCCGTGCAGGGCACAGCCGATCACACTGATCTCGTCGACGGCGATCGAGGTCGGGCAGGGCGCGCGGATCTTGAACCACAGCAAGCGCCCCTGGGAGCGCGAGTACGAGCACGGCATGGCGCTCACCGGGACGGTGACCGAGCGTCTCGAAGAAGCGCGCGCGGTGCTCGACGCGGCACTCGCGGCGGCGCCGGATCCGAAAGCCAGAGCGATGGTCAAGGCGCAGCTCGGCTGGGTCGCGAGCAAGCAGGGGCGCGTCGACGAGGCGCTCGCGCTGGTGAGCGAAGCGCGCGCGTTGCTCGCCTCGAGTGTTCCCGCCGGCAAGCCCGCGCCGAACCCACCGGTGCTCGACGCGATCGCGGCCGATGCGCTGTCGCGCGTGTGGCGGTGGGACGAAGCGGTCGCCCCTGCCAGGGCGTGCACCGAGCGAGCGCCGCAGAACGCGGCTGCCTGGATGGTCTATGCACGCGTGCTCGGCTCCGTCGGTGACAACGCGGGTGCGCTCGCGGCGGCGACCAAGGGGCTCGAATTCGCGCCGCGCGATCAGGATCTGTTGCGCAGCCAGGCCACGGCGCTCGCGGCGCTCGGTCGTCCCGAAGCGAAGGATGCGCTCGCCGCGTTCGATCGGTTCCGCTCGCCCGATCAGTCGGCGGATCTGCGGATCTCCTGCG
>JBBQJJ010000156.1:0-17625 GCA_038325805.1 Haliangiales bacterium | reverse complement strand
GGCCGGCAGCAACCAGATCAACCCGTGGCGTCAGCTGGTGATCGCGCAGGACACCGGCGGCAACATCCTCGGTGCAGTGCGCGGCGACATCTACTGGGGCGATGACGCGGCGGCCGGTGACATCGGCGGCCGGATGGGCGGCAAGGGGCGTTTCCACTTGCTGCTGCCGAAGGGCGTCACCAAGTAGTCTCGAGCTGGAGCCCACTACGAACGACGACGGCGACCGAGCAGGATCGCGAGCAGACCGGCGAAGAGCAGGCTCGTCGACGAGGAATCAGTGTCGCAGCAACCACCGGCATCGATGGTTGGCTCGTCCGTGGGTTCGACGAACGGGTCGACGCAGGTCGACGGTCCTGGCCGGACATCGCGCGACGGCACCAGCGCACGGACGACTCCGTCGAACGTCGCGACCACCAGCGTGTCTCCGGCCGGTGCCGGCGCGCTGACGATCGGCGCGCCGAGGTTCGTCTTCCACAGCTCGCGACCATCGACGGCGGCGAGCGCGGTCAGCGTACCGTCGGGGTGCGGCACCCAGACGAGCTCGCCGGTGACCACCGGGCTCGCCGCGAAGCCGGGCTCCGACGCGCGGTAGTGCGCGAAGTTGAGCGGTCCCGACCGCGTGCCGTGGTGCCACAGCGGCGTGCCCGAGCCGGCATCGAGCGCGACCAGGTCTCCATATTGCGTGGGCACGAACAGGCGACCGTTCGCGAGGGCCGGCGCTGCGGTGATCGAGTAGCTCCACTCGTGACCATCGGGGACGAGCGCACGCGACCACTTGTCTCGGGTCGCCGACAGCGAGGTCCGCGTCACCACGCCGGCGGAGTTGATGAAGATCAGATCGCCGTCGTCGAACACCGGGGTCGCGTGGATCGCGGTGGTCTTGCCGCCGGTCAGCTTCCAGCGCGGATTGCCGTCGACGGTGCTCCACGCGGCCATGCCGTCGTTGCGCGAGACGTTGGAGACCGCCGCACCGTCGCCGACGGTGACCGCCGCCAGCGAGCCGAGCCACGCGTACGACGGCGTCAGCTCGTTCTTCCATCGCGGCATGCCATCGGCGAGAGAGACCGCGGCGATCCGACCCTGCACCGCGATGTAGACGGTGTCGTCGTCGATCGTCGGCGCGGCCCACAGCGAGGCGGCGAGGCTGTCGAGACCGTCGGCGACGTCGTACGTCCATCGCGGTGCGCCATCGGCGAGTGCGAACGCGCGGAGCTCGCCGTTCTCGAGCGCGGCGACGACCGTACCACCGCCGATCGCGGGTGCCGCACGCACCGAGTACGGCGTGACCGCGCGCCACTTCTCTGCGCCCGTCGCGAGGTCGAGCGCGACGAGCCCGCCGCGATCGCCGGAGCCGAGATCCCACACACCGACGACGACGATGCCGTCCTTCACGACCGGCGTCCCGAGCAACACGTTGCCTCCGACGGAGACCGCCCAGCGCTGCGTCAGGGGAGGCGCGATCGCGTGGTCGGTCGCGCCGGTGTGCTGCGCGCTGCCGCCGACCTGCGTCCAGTCGCCGGCAACAGGCGCGACGTCGGGCGGCGTGCACATCGCGAAGTCGAGGCGCTTGGTGACCCGCCGCCCCGACGGTGATTCCGCGATCACGTCGATGGTGTGCGTGCCCGGCAGCAACGCCGGCAGCGGCACGCCGAAGCTCCAGCTCCCGCCGGCCGACGAGATCGGAGGCAGCTCGATCTCCGCGCCACAATCGATCGTCGCACGGACGCGCGGCACCGCGGCATCGAGCGCCGCCGAGACCAGTAACTGGGTAGCTGCGGTCGCGCAGCTCGTTGGGTGCGGCGACGACACGGCGAGGTGCGGTGCGGTGACCCGCGCACGATGCTCGACGACAGGTACGCCGTCGTTGAACGTCACCACGCGATAGCCCGAGGGCGACTGATCGATCGTGCCCATCACCAACGTCTGCGTGCCCCATTCGACGAGCCCGCGACGCTCGGCGCGCCGGTTCGCGTGCCAGTGACCGGTGAACATGTAGTCGACGCCGAGCTCGGCGAGCTGATCGGCGACGGCATCCGTCGGAGACGCGTGCCCGAGGGCGACGACGACCTGGGAAGGATCGAGGATCGCGAGGTCGTTGCGGAAGAACGCGAGCTGATCTTCCTCGGCGAGGTTGGTGTCCCACACGACGACGTGGAGGTTGCCGGTATCGAAGCTGTAGTTGTCGGGGCCCCAGCGCTGCCGCCACGCGACGCCGCCGTCGTACCAATCGTGATTGCCCGGCACCGGGATCCACGGTGCGCCGAGCTTCGCGAGCGACGCCTCGACGCGCGCGAACTCGTCGCTGCCATTCGCCTGCGTGACGTCGCCGACGATCGTGAAGAACCGAGGTGCGGTGCCGAGCGAGACCGCCTGCGAGAGCGCATCGTCGAGATCGCCGCCGTCCCACTTGCCGCCCTCGGCGGGATGATCGACCGCGGTCGTGTGCGTGTCCGCGGCGACGACGAACGACAGCGGTGCGGCGAGCTCGTCGGCGGTCAGCGGTGCGAGCGGCAGGTCGAGGGGCCCGGGCTCGCCTGCACGTGCCCACACCGACGCCGGCCGAAACCCATCCGGCACACGCGCCCAGACGATCCCGTCACTCGACGGTGACGAGATCAGGAAGGAGCCATCGGCGCGGGTTCGCACCGGCACGCCGCGATCGACAGCGACGACCACGTTTGGTACGCCGGGCTCGTCGGACTGCCGGATCCGATCGCGATTGCGATCGAGGTACACGGCTCCCGAAACGGTCGTCGCGCAGGCCTGACACAGCAACGCGATCAACGCCCAACGCACGTCGGCGATAGTAGCGCGTGCGCTGTGACCCGGGCGACCTCATCGACAACCGGCCCGGACGAGCTCGGCGAGCTCTTCTCCTGGGCCCCGCGCGCGCTAGCTTTCGCAGCAATGACCATCGAAGTTGCGAAGCCCGTCGTGCTCGTCGTGGGCGCCGCCGGCGGCATCGGGACTGCCCTGTGCCGTCGGTTGGCCGCGCGCGGGGTGGCCCTTATCCTCGCTGGACGCGACGAAGCAAAGCTCGGCGCGCTCTCGGCCGAGCTAGGTGGACACGTCCTGCCCGTCGACGCTCGTGACCTCGATGGCATGAACAGCGCCGTCAAGCAGGTCCTCGAACGCCATGGCCGGTTGGACGGTGCCGTCAACTTGGCCGGTTCGATCTTGCTCAAGCCTGCCCACACCACGTCGACGCAAGAGTGGGATGACGTCATCGCCACGAACCTGCGGACGGCGTTTGCCCTCGTCCGCGCCGTCGCACCTGCGATGGGACAAACAGGTGGCGGCTCCATCGTCCTCGTTTCGACGGCTGCGGCGCGCCTCGGGATCTCCAACCACGATGCGCTTGCTGCTGCCAAGGCGGGCGTCGAGGGGCTCGCTCGCTCCGCCGCCGCGACCTATGCTCCTCGCCGTGTCCGCGTCAACGTGGTGGCGCCGGGCTTGGTTCGAACGCCCCTCGCCTCGCGTCTCCTCGCCAACGAAGCATCGCTCAAGGCGTCCGAGGTGATGCATCCGCTCGGTCGCATCGGTGAGCCTGACGAGGTCGCGAGTCTGATCGCGTATCTGGTGGACCCGGATCACGCCTGGGTGACCGGACAGGTCTTCGGCATCGATGGCGGCCTCAGCACCGTGCGACCGCGCTGACGTGGCGAACGTGGCGTTCCTGGTACAGGTCGCGACGACGCTCCCACTCGTCGGCCTGATCTGGTTCGTGCAGGTGGTCGCCTACCCGCTGTTTGCGCGGGTCGCTGCGGCCGACTTCACCCGGTACCACGAGGCACACGCGCGGCGCATCACCTACGTCGTCGCGCCGCTGATGGTGGGCGAGCTTCTCGGCGCAGTCGCCTGGCTGATCTGGCCGCTCGAAGCCGTTCCGCGAGCACTGGCGTGGGGTGGCGCTGCGCTCGTCGTCACCGTGTGGGTCGTGACCCTGTTGGTGTCCGTGCCTCAGCACGATGTCCTCGCGAGGGGCTTCGAGGCGCGTGCACACGACCGTCTGGTGGTCACCAACTGGCTCCGTACCGCTGCATGGACGGTGCGCGGTGCGCTGCTTCTCTGGGTGTTCGCCCGATGATCAAGCTGGACTGACGATCGCCATCGAGCACGCTCCCAGCGCGCGTGATCGTGCTATGGGCAGTCCGTGGAAGAAGCTGCAAAGGTCGGTCGGATCCTGGTGATGGGAGCGACGGGATTCGTGGGAACCGCACTCCTCCCTGCGCTCGTCGAGGCCGGCTACGAGGTTCGTGCCACCACGCGAAACCTCGTGCGGGCGAAGCGTGTGCGGGGCGTCGAGTGGGTCGAGTGCGACATCGGCCGACCGGCTGACGTGGAGCGAGCACTGCTGGGCATCGACGCCCTGTTCTTTCTCGTGCACGCGATGGGCAGCGAATCGCCAGACTACGCGGAGACCGAGCGTCGCACGGCCCTCGAGCTCCGGGACGCCGCTGCGCGGGCGGGGGTCAAGCGCCTGGTGTATCTCGGGGGCGTCGCGCCCGCCGCGGCCCCTTCCGAACACTTGAAGAGCCGGCTCCTGGTCGGCGAGCTGCTGCGGGCTGGCACCGTGCGCACCATCGAGCTCCGCGCCTCGATGATCATCGGAGAAGGAAGTGCGTCGTGGCAGATCGTCCGCGATCTGGCCATGCGGCTGCCCGCGATGCTGCTGCCGTCGTGGACTCGTTCGCGCACCTGTCCGATCGCCCTCGAAGACGTCATCGTCGCGCTGCTCGGAGCCCTGACGATTCCGCTACCTGAGAGTGCCTGGTACGACATCCCTGGCCTCGACACCTTGAGCGGTCGCGACATCCTCACCAAGATCGCCGCACTGCGCGGTAGGCGGGTTCCCAGCGTCCCCGTTCCCTTCCTCACCGTCTCGCTGTCGTCGTGGTGGCTCAAGCTCGTCACCCGCGCGGACTTCTCACTCGCACGCGAGCTCGTGCTGGGGTTCAAGGAAGATCTCCTCCCGGTCGACGCCCGGTACTGGCAAGAGATCGGCTACGCGCCACGATGGACCTTCGAAGCCGCGGCTCGTAAGGCCCTCGCGGCGGAGAGGGTCGAGCTCAGCGTCCGCGGCGTCACCGGGAAGCTCGAGGAGACGCTGGTGCAGCTGGTCTCGCCGAAAACTCCGCAGGCACGAGTCCGTCCCTGAGATCTGGTGCGCGTGCGCAGCCGTGGCTAGTTACGGCAGCGGGACGACGAACTTGCCGCGCCGCCATCGACGATCCCCGTCGGCGTCGACGAGGATCGGGCTCGCGATCGCGAACGGCGTGACCCGACGCTTCCGGTCGTAGTGGTACGAGCCGGTGACCTCGGAGGGGATCGCCCCATCGCCCTCGGCCGTGATCCCGATCCACGTATCGCGACGCCCGACGTCGACCTTGCCCGCCCAGTGGAACCTGCGCCCAGCCACGTCGATCGTCTGCACGAGCTGCGGTCCCTTCGCGCCACCGATCGTGATCCGCAGCTTCTCGACCTCGACGAACGCCGCACTCGACAGCGAGACGTCGACCCACACCGAGCCCGCAGCTTGCAAACTCTGCCCTGGCCCGACGCCGGGTTTGCCTTCGGCGGGTGAGACCTCGATGTCGAGCCACGGGCCATTGGTGGCCAGCGTGCGGCGATGCTTGAGTGCTGTCACGAAGCCCAGGCGATCGAAGTCTCGCGTGCGCGGATCTTCGACGAAGATGTACGTCCGCGCGCTGCCGTCGAGGATCCAGTTGAGGTCGTGCGTGTCGCTGTTGCCAAGCGGCGCGGACAGGAACCCGTGATCGACGAGCGTGTAGTAGTCGCGCACGCACTCGTCGAGCCGGCGATCTCCCTCGACGTTGAACATCGTGTGCCCGGCGATCACTTCGATCGCATCGAACGCTAACGGAAACGGCGGCGGCCACTTCGCGCCATCCCACTCCGTCGCATCGAACAGCGACGCCGAGCGCAGCCGCGGGTGGTTGAGCTGGATCACGCCCTTAGGCGTGACCGCGCGCGCGATCGCGAAGAACTCGTCGAGCGTCGCCGCGTTGAGTGCCTCGGTGGTCGGGCTGCCGTTGTTGAGCTGCTTCGGATCGACGACCACCGGGTAGACGCCGGCGTGCATGTAGTCCGCCGACAGCTCGTTCGACGGGATCGCCGCGACGACATCCTGGAGGCGCAGCGCGTTGATGTCGCTCGTCAGATCGCCGTTGGTGTTGTGATCCGATAGCGCGATCACCTGGATGCCCGCCGCGACCTGCGCGATCACGCGCTGCGGGTTCGGCACGTGCGAATCGTCGGAGGCGCGTGCGTGCACGTGGAGATCCGCCGCCAGCGTGTGGTCCGGCGTCCACGCGCGCACGAGCTCGACCTTGAGCTCGACACGCTGACGATGCGCCGACAGATCCACCTGTCCTCGCCACAGCTCGTACTCGATGCCGCGCCACGCGAGCACGTCGTACGTGCCGTATGGGATCGCGGGAGACGGCGTGCACGGATCCACACCTACCGGCACGTCACCCGCACCCCGCCCGAAGATCAGGCCGTCCCACGAGGCGACGACGTCGGCCGCGATCTCGCACGCCGCTCCGCCCTGGCGCTCGCCGTAGACATCGATCGAGCCCATCCGCAGCGGCGCACCGTTCGCGAGCAACAGCACCCGCCCCGCGACGGGCTTCCCGCGATCGGTGATCGTCACGGCGAGCGTGGTCGTCGAGAGCGCCGGTCCGTCGGGGAGCGCGGCATCCAACCTGATCGCCCCCCCGCGCGGCCAGACCACGACGGCGACCACGATCGCCACGGCGATCGCACCGATGCCGATCGCTAGACGCATGCGCGCACCGTATCAGCGCAGCCGGAACTCTGCGCCGGCGGTGATCGCCAGTCCGAGCTGTGGCTCGGTCTCGAGGCCGCGCCCGAAATGCGCGAACCCGACGGTCAGCTCGGTGAGCGCGACGACGGCCACACCCTCGGCCACCTTCGCGCGAACACCGCCGCCGAGGTGAACCGGGAAGCCAACACCCGACAGATCATCGGCGGTGAACCGCGTGTACGAGATGCCGATCGCCGCGCGCGCGAACGGCCGGAACCCGCCCTGTCCCTTGAACATCCGGCGCACGCCGGCGGCGAGCTCGATCGCAGAGCCATCGGCGATCCCGTGATCGCAGTTGACCGTCATCTGATCCTGGCGGTCGCGAACACACCCCGCATCGCCACCACCGAACGTGAAGCTCGCGATGCCGTCGAACCAGTCTTGTTCGGAGAGCTGGTAGAGGTAGCTGCCGGTCACGCGCACGCCACCCGCGGTGACACGCCCGCCGGTCGCCGCGCCGACCATGCCGCCGATCCCCTGATCGCCGAGCTCGTCATTCGCCGACGTCAGCGAGAGATCATCCGCGCGCGCGATGGAGCCCAGGCAGGCGACGACAAGGAGTGCTCGCATGCCCGGAACCTAACGCGGTCGAAACGTGAGGGCCACTTACCTCCAGCGTTCGCCTGGGGGTTAGCGGCGACGGCGACGGGTCGCACCGGCGGCATGCGCGAGCGCGCTCACCAACGCCTCGGCCGCGCGTGGCGAGAACCGCGCCACCTGGACGAAGGGTCGCAGCGCGGCATCGAGGTCCACGCATCCACGCAACGGGCCACGAGACATCCACCCGAGCTCGAGTGCACGCTGCGCCGCGATCTCGCCGATCAGCACCGCGAACGCCGGGGTCGCGATCGTGGCCAGCCGCGCGAGCTCCTCGATCGTGCACGCCGCCAACCGACCACCCCCGATCACCCAGTCGGCGAGCGCCTCCCACGCATTCGGTTCGATCACTGCCGCGTCGGTGGGTGCCTCCGGCAAGTGCACGACGATCGGTGCCACCGCGCCATGCTCCGGCGGCGTGATCAAGACCTCGCTGTTGCGGGCATGCTCGAGCACGAGCATCCGCACGAAGCGCCGCTCGTCGTGGACATCGACCTGCGCGCGCACGCACCCATCGATCGCGAGTGGGCTGACCCCGTCGAGCCCGAGGCGTCGCAGCCGACCATCCGGCATCCGCAGGATCACGATCTCGAAGTCGAGCTGAACCTCCGCACACGCCGTGTGAAACGGCATGGGATCACGATAGAGGGCAGTGCGGCCCATCCTTGAATGGTAGCCGAGCCGTCCGGAACCGCCGGAGGCGAAAGTCACAGTGACCTCCGCCGCGCGGTTACTTCTTCTTGGGCGACCGGCGCTTCGCCTTCGGCGGCGGCTCCGGGGTGGCGTCCACGACGCGCTGGGTCTGCAGCCGGCGGATCGCTCGGAGGCGCAAGGTGCGGTCGAGCCTGGGCTTGAACTCCGCGACATTCTCGACCTGCGGGGCGATCCCGGCGCGGGCGTTCGAGTCCTCCTTGAGCAGCACCGCGCGCACCTGATCCGGCGAGCTCAGCGACCGCAGCTTCGCGATCGTGGTCGAGTTGCGAAGCGCTCGGGCGAGCCGGCCGAGGATCGGCAGGTGGAGCCGGTCGTACTTGAGGCCGAGGAGGAAGAACAGATAGGTCGGGGCGTTGTCGGGTGCGCCAAAATCGATGCCTTCCCACGACCGGCCGACGACGACGAACGGCCGGGCGATCTTGCCCTTGTCCTTCGCGCGGGTGTGGAGAAAGGCGACGCCACCATCCATCGCCGTCGACGACAGCGACTCGCGCTCGACAACGGCGCCCACGAACCACGGCTTGTCCGACAGCCAGCCGTTGGTGTACGCGCGGGCCGCGAGCTCCTCGATCACGCCCATCGGGTTCTTGGACCGCATCTGCGGGATGATCGCCTGGTCGGGGAGCAGGTCCTCGAGGGGCAACTTCATGCCATCCGGCACATCCGCAAAATTCTCGTCGTCCCCGACCAGCTGCTCCTCGATCCACGCATCGATCGCCGGTTGCTTGAACCGCCACTGCCGCTCGACCTGCAAGGCCGGGATTTTCCCCGCAGTCACGAGCTTGCTGACCGTTGCCTCGTCGAGATGGAGATAGCTCGCGAGCTCGGGCATCGTCAGCAACTGCGCGTCGGGAGCCGTCTTTTTGGCCATGTGCGCGGTGATTCTATGTGGGAACGCGCGCGTTCGCCCTCCACAGCGTAAGATTTCGGGATGCAAAGGCCGCGGTGGTCGCTCCGCCGAGCCCGTGTACTGGTCGGGACCAAGTTCCTGCTGATCGCAGGGCTCATCGGATTCGTCCTCGTCACGTGGCTCGTCGAGCTTGTTGCGGGTCTCGATCGAGCGGTCCACCTGGGTCCCCTGTTCGCGCTCGCGATGGCGGCGGTACCAGCCGGTCTATGGCTCGCATTCTTCTACCTGATGGACCGCCACGAACCGGAGCCCAAGGCGCTGGTCGCCGGGGTCTCGGTCCTCGGTTGCATGATCGCCGCACCGCTCGCGAGCTTCGTCGAATATCAGGCGGTGCCGATCGGCGCGCTCGAGGTTCACGGGTTGTCGGCGATGTCGATGGACCGCGTGATCTACGCGGTGCTGATCGCCGGGCTCGCGCAGGAGATGTGCAAGTACGCCGTCGTTCGTTACACGGTCTATCAGTCGCGCGAGTTCGACGAGCCGATGGACGGCATCGTCTACATGATGGCGTGCGGCACCGGCTTCGCCGTGTGGGTCAATTACCACCGGCTGTCGGGCCAGGGCCTCAACGCACAGCTGTCGACGGCGGCCGCGCAGTGCGTCGTCACCACGCTCGCCCACGCATCGTTCGCCGGCGCGCTGGGCTACGTGATGGGCCGCGCGAAGTTCTCGCGACGCAGTGCCCCGGTTCGCGGCATCCTGTTGTTCCTCGGGCTGCTCGGTGCCGCCGTGCTGAACGGTCAGTTCGCGCTCGTCGAGAACTGGGTCCAGCAGTCCGGCATGGCGCAGCATCCGTGGCGCGCCGTCGGGTACGCCGCGGCGTGTGCATCGACCGTGTTCCTCGGCATCTGGTTGGTCTCGCAACACTTGCTCTCGAAGTCGCCGTTCCGGAGGCAGCAATGAGCAAGGGCAAGAAGGGCCCGAAGCCTCGCAAGGCGACGAAGGGCAAAGGGGCCGAGCGTCCGTCGGATCCGGCGGTGCCGAACGATCGCGACTCCGATCCCGCGGTGCCGAGCGCGCGCGACTCCGATCCCGTCGTCGCGCCGATCCCCGTCGAGGGCACGCAGCCGGTCGAGACCGCTGCGATCGTCGCGACGACCACCGAGACCGAATCGAAGATGATCACGGTGTCGACGGATCCCGACGTGTCGATGCCGACCGCATCGCCCCTCGAGCGCGCCGTCCCACCTCCGCCACCGAAGCCCGACGAATCGATGTCCGCCGAGCCGAAGCCGTCGCTGAGCGTCGTCCCGTCGCTGAGCGAGATTCCTTCGTTGTCGGATCCCGCGAGCTCGTTCGTCGCGACACCTGACCAGCCGGTCGTCGAGCTGCGCGAAGCTCCCCGCCGAAGCGGCGATGATCGCCGGCGCGAACCGCGCGACGAGGACAAGCCCGAGGCACCGATCGTCGAGATCCGTCGCGCCACCGAGCGCGTCGATGCCGCGACCGGTGAGATCCTCGAGCGCCGAACGGGGGATCGCCGCGAGTCGCTCGCCGAGTCGACGATCAAGGAATCGGCGCGTGATCGCCGTGCCGAGTCCGAACCTCCGGCGGTACCCGAACCCTCGCCGTACATGACGGATCCCGAGGCCGCGACGCTGCCGGCGCCCGAGGTGACGGTCGCACCGATGGCGCAGGTGGTGCTCGATCCGGGCGCTGCCGCGCTCGAAGCCGCCCGCATCGCCGGCGAGATCGTCGGAGATATCTCGACGGCGAGTGGCGCCGCGATCGTCGCCGCCGCGGCTGCAGGTGCGGCGATCGAAGCCGCACGCCAGCAACAAGCCGCCGGTGTCAGCACCGTGCAACCGCACGCCGCAGGAGCCGCGGCGGCCGCTGCTGTCGCCGCTGCAACCGCAGCGAACGCCGACGCCCCACCCGCGAGCGACGGCTCCACCGGCGATCCGGTGACCACGGTGCGGATGCAGCGCGAGCGCATCCTTCGCGCACTCGCCGAGGACATCGCGATCCAGGGTCCGCTGGGCGAGGTCAAGCGCGGTCCCGACTACGATCCCACCTCGTCGCAGGCGAACGCACCGAGCGCACGCGCCGGGAGTGGTGCCGAGCCGCGGGCCGACGGTGAGGGCGCCTACGACGACGAGCCCCTCGATCCCGTGCAGATCGCGGCGATCGCGATCCACAAGCTTCGCCAACGCGCGACCACCGACATCGCGAACATCCGCGGTCACTATCACCGCCACGATCTCGTGGTGCTGCTCGCCGCGCTGATCATCATCGTGGTCGCCGGCCGCATCCACAGGGACCTGGTCACGGCACCGACGGTGACCTTCCCCGAGCACGAGCAGGATCAGGAGGCGATCGCGCGCGGCCTGACGTTCCAGCACTCTGCCGCGTGGCTCAAGACCGAGAAGCTGCCGCCGTGGCCGCCGCGGATCGCGCGCGATGCGACGGGCCAGCCGCCGAAGGCCGGCACCGCGTACTACGCCGCGCTCAACTCGTCCGTCGATCCGAACGCGCGGATCGAGATCTTCATCGACAAGCGCCCGGCGTGGACCAACATCGTGACCGGTCTCGAGCTGGATCGCCGGCAGCGCTGGGGCGAGCTCTACACGCTCGATTCGTCGACGGTTGAGGAGATCGAGGATCAGAACTGGCTGCGCACCGCGTACCGCTACGCCCACGCGCCCGAGAAGGGCGACGTGCCGCGCGTCGATCGCGCCATCGAGTACGCGACCGTCGATCGCGATCAGATCTACGTCGTCACGCTGTTCGGACGCGAACAGGAGCTGTCGCAGATCGAGAAGGTCGTCGCGCCCACCCTCCGCACACCGCAGCGCCCGGGATCGCGCAGCGCGCTTCCCCTCGTGCCGCAGACCCGCCACACGACGCATCGCTCGTACCCCGATCCGGTCGCGAAGGCCTTCGACTCGACGGTCATGATCGTGGTCGCCGATCTCGTCGACGGTCGCCTGCAGGCGCGCGGTGGCGGCTCCGGCGTGATCGTCGGTGCCGATGGCTCGATCCTGACGAACTATCACGTCATCCACGACACGAACGGCCGCCTCCACGACGTCTTCGTCGTCGGTCGCTTCAGTCAGCTCGATCAAGCGCCGCAGCTGCAGTGCGCCGGTCGCCCGAATCGCAGCAAGCTACAGCGCGAGCTCGATCTCGCCCTGGTCAAGTGCGACACCGATCTCGACGGCCGTACGTGGACGCCGTCCTCGGTCGGAGTCTGGCAAACGCTCGCGCCGGCGAAGACCACCGACATCATCGGGCAGCGCCTGTGGGTGCTCGGTTATCCCGACGTCGGCGGTGGTGGCCTGACGCTCTCGACCGGCGAGATCGGCGGCTGGACCGGGCAGGACGGCGCGGCCGGTCGCGACTTCATCAAGACCGACGCGTCGATCACGCACGGCAACTCCGGTGGTCCCGCCGTCGACGACAAGGGTCGGCTCGTCGGCATCGCCACGGCGTCGCGCACCAAGCTCTCGCAGGGTGGTGGTGTGATCGAGACCAAACAGGTCGGGCTCGTACGCCCGTTGACGGCAGCCTCGGACCTGCTCGCGATCGCCTCGATCGGCTGGACGCCTCGCGAGGGTCACACCGATATCGAGATCCAACCGTCGGCGGTCGAGGCGAGCCCCGAGGGCATCCGGATCGCGACGCACGTGATCGATCACGCGACCGACGCGCCGGTGCGAGACGCACTCGTCATGGTGCTCAAGGGCGAGGTCAAGGAAGGCACGATCGACGTCAACCGGCTCGACGATCAGGTGATCGCGTGGGGCCGCTCGAACACGCAGGGCGAGGTCGCGCTCAAGCAGCCCGTCCCGTTCGGCACCTACACGGTGCTGGTCCGAGCGAGTGGCTACCAGCCGCTGATCGGTGACAGCGCCCTCGTCCTCGACGAGAAATCACCCTCCGCTATCGATCCGTGGGGTGGCATCCGCCTCCGCCCGCTCTAGGGAGCGTCAGATGCGTAACTTCCCGCTTGCCAGAAAAAGGGACACTATCGACCCTTCAAGACTTCATCGACGGTGGCGTCGAGACCCTTCGCGGTGAACGGCTTCTCGAGGAACGCATCGGGCTCGTCCTCGCTGCCGGTGCCGCGCAGCTTCTCGGTGTAGCCACTCATCAGCACGACGCGGACGCCGGGCTGCGTGATGCGCGCGGTCGAGAGGACCTCCCAGCCGGTGGCACCGGGCATCGCGACGTCGGTGATGATCAGCGAGAACTGCTCGTCGCGCAGGTGTGCCTCGGCCTCGTTGCCGTCGGCGGCGACCACCACGGTGGCACCGCGACGTTCGAGGAGACGACGCACCGTGGCGCGAACCGACGGTTCGTCGTCGGCGACCAGCACGCGGATCCCGGTGAGCCTGGAAGACGGCAACAGCAGCTCGGCGCTCCGCGGCGCGGGCTCGACACCGACGGCGATCGGCAGCCGCACGCGGAAGCGAGAGCCCCGCAGGGGCCCCGCGCCACGGGTGTCGACCTCGACGTCACCACCGAACCGGCGCACGATGCCGTGCACCGCCGACAAGCCGAGGCCGTGATGGCCGGACTTGGTCGAGAAGAAGGGTTCGAAGATCCGAGGGAGCGCGCTGGCGTCGATCCCCGGGCCGTCGTCGGAGACCTCGAGCTGCCAGTACGACACCGCGTCGCGCGAGATCAGTCGTGTGCTGACCTCGACCCGGGTGTGCGCGGCATCGGAGGCGTTGCTGACGAGGTTCGCGAGCACCTGGCGCAACAGGTGCGGGTCGGCCTCGACCACGGCGCGCGGGGCGGCTGCGTTGATCGTCAGCGCGAGCTCGGCACGCACCGAGCGGGTCAGGGAGTCACGCGACTCGGAGAGCAGCTCGTCGGCGTCGACCGGGACGGTGACGAACTGGGCCCTACCGGCGAACGCGAGGAGCTGGCGGGTCAGCTGCGCCATCCGGCGGGCCGAGGCCTCGATCCGGCGTAGTGCCTCGCGGGTGCCTTCGCTGAGGGCCGGTTCCTCGCGGGCCGCGCTGGCCTCGGCCAGGACACCGACCAACAGGTTGTTGAAGTCGTGGGCGATGCCACCGGCCACGAGGCCGAGGCTCTCGAGGCGCTGGTTCGAGGGGTCCTTGGGGTCCGCGCGCTCGATCACGATCATCCAGGCGAACTTGGTCCCCTCGAGATCGACCTGGTTGATGTAGAGGCGGGACGACTGCTCGCCCTCGCGGGTGGCCACCACACCGTCCTCGAAGACATCCCCTCCCACCGCCCCCTGGAACAGGGCCGCCCAGCGGATGGCCGGAGCCAGCTTGGTGATGGATTGGCCGACCACATCGCCCAGGAGACGTGTCGCAGCAGGGCTCGCCGCGGCAATCGTGCCGTCCGATTGGACGAGCAGCGAGGCCACGGGAACCGCGTCGAGGGGGAGAGAATAGCGTTTCACCGTTTTGGTCTGACTCGGCCGCTTTATCTGGTCTTCCGGGCGCGCTGGGCGTCCCCACCGTGATCGATGGGTTAGTAGCGTACCGGGTAGTCATGGGGGATCGCATACTTGTCACGTGATCCAGCCGCGTGGTACGGCTGCGACAGCGATGCCTTCGCTGGATCGAACAGCGATCGATGCCGACGCCGATCGCGTGGTTCGTAAGCTCAACCGCGCTGGCTATAAGAGCTATCTCGTCGGGGGATGCGTACGAGACCTCCTGGTCCACAAGACCCCGAAGGACTTCGACGTCGCCACCAGCGCCACCCCGAACGAGATCAAGGCCACGTTCCGCAACTCGCGGATCATCGGCCGCCGGTTCCGGCTGGCACACGTGTTCTTCGGATCGAAGATCATCGAGACCTCGACCTTCCGGGCCAACCCCCGAGACGACGAGGATCAGAACGATCTCCTGATCCGTCGCGACAACGTGTTCGGGACCGAGACCGAGGATGCCCGACGCCGCGACTTCACCATCAACGGGCTGTTTTACGACGTCGAGCGTGAAGAAGTCATCGACCACGTCGGTGGGCTTGCCGACCTCGACGCCAAATTAGTTCGTACCATCGGTGACCCCGAGGTCCGCTTCCAGGAAGACCCGGTGCGGATGCTGCGCGCGATCAAGTTCGCCGCCCGGCTCGAGTTCGGGTTCGAGGAGGCCACCTGGAAGGCGATGCTCCGGTGGCGCGGCGAGATCAGCAAGTGCGCCCCGCCCCGCCTGCTCGAGGAGATGCATCGGTTGATGCGTGGGGGCGCGTGCCGCCGCTCGTTCGAGCTGCTGGTCGAGACCGGCGTGCTCGCGATCCTGTCTCCCTATCTGGCCGGTCTGCTCGAGGGGCCCGGCGCGCCCGCGTCGGCGCCTCCGATCGCGGCCACCGCTCCGCGGCCCACCGTTGCCCGGGTCGAGTACGAAGAAGTCGATCCAGAGCCAGACTCGGAGGCGGACAGCGACGACGAGGAATCGACCGAGGCCGAGGCCGAGACCGTTGCCGTTGGCGAGGCCTCGCTCGACGACGAGGAGCAAGCCTGGCACCGCGTGTGGGCCGACGATCCACCCGTGCGGCAGACCGCGGCCGCACCGATCCGCCTGTCATTCGTGCCGTCGGCTGCCGAGCTGGTCAAGCGCCGCGAGCTCGCGTGGTCGGTGATGCCGTGGATCGACAAGGCCGTGAACGACGCGCGCGATCCGTCCAACGCCGTCGCCTTCGGCGCCCTGCTCGCGGCGTTCCTGCCCGACGAGCTGCGCGGCGGGGAGCTGCACGGTGCGGTGCAAGAGCTCGCACAGCCGATGATCGTGCAGCTCCATGTCACGCGCCGCGACAGCGAGCGGCTCCGCTACATCCTGCTCGCCCAGCGCAAGCTCGGGGCGGCGAAGAAGCGCGGAGGCCAGGCAGAGCTCGCCGGCGGCCGCGACCTGATCGACGACGCCATGCTGCTGTTCGAGCTGTTGAACCGGGCGGCCGGCAACGAGGTGCCGGAGATCGTCGCGGTGTCGCCGCAGGACGGCCGTCCCGACGAAGCGGATCCCGACGCCGACGCCGACGCCGATGGCGAGCCTCGCAAGCGCCGCCGCCGTCGTCGCGGTGGTCGCCGCCGATAACAATGGCGCGGCGCGATCCCGACGAAGATCTGATCGGCCAGCTGATCGACGCCGGCGCACGCGAGCACTACGCCGACGCCGCGCTCTACGACTACGAGTACCGGCGCCGCCGCGCCGACGTGAACTTCTACCGGGAGCTCGCGCGCACGCGCCTCGGAAAGGGGACCAAACGGATCCTGGAGCTCGGCGCGGGCAGCGGCCGCGTGACGATCCCGCTGGCCCGTGACGGCCATCAGGTCGTCGCGATCGATCAGATGCCCTCGATGCTCGCTCGACTCCGCAAGCGTGCGCTGGCGTTGCCCGAGGCGGCGCGCGGGCGGATCGAGGCGGTCGAGGCCGACCTCTGCACCTTCGAGGTCCCCGGCACGTTCGATCTCGCGATCGCGGCGTTCAACGTGTTCGAGCACCTCTATACGCGCGGCGAGGTCGATGCCTGTCTGCGCCGCGTGCTCGCGCACCTCGCGCCCGGGGGAGCGCTCGCGTTCGACGTCCAGCTCCCCGACCTCGAGTGGCTCTCGCGGGATCCCTCGAAGCGGTGGGCCAAGACCAAGTTCACGGACCCGTCGACCGGCCATCGGCTGATGTACTCGACGAACCACGACTACGATCCGGTCGGCCAGATCGCGATGATCCGGATCTTCTATGACCCCATCGAGGGGTCGCCGTTGCCGGGTCGCGTGGTGCAGCTGTCGCAGCGAAAGTTCTTCCCGGCGGAGCTCGAGGCGCTCGTGGCCCATGCCGGGATGGTCATGGTCGAGCGCTACGGCGATTTTTCTTTCGGGCCCCTCAGGCCGACCTCGGACAGCCAGATCCTGATCTGCGAGGCCGCGGTTCCTCGTCGAAAACCGGGCCGCCAGGGCGATTCCTCGACGAGGAATTCCCGTTTACCGTCGAGGATTTAGATCATTTCGGATCCTCGACGAGGAACGAGTTATCCACAGGATTTCCTCGACGGAAACCCGAGGGTCCGGGCGCCGGATCGGAATCGTCGACGGAGATCTCTCCCTTCTCCGACGACGATTTTGTTCGCTACCACCGCTGCGGTTGTCAGACGGTTCATATACGGTTCGCGGAAGTCCCTAGGGAGGATTCAGATCATGGGTGAGAAGATCGCGAAGCTCGGTATCAAGCGTGACAACGACCTGATGTATTACATCAAGAAGGGCGACGTCTGGGCTACCCCCCGGAAGAAGCCCGGTCAGCCGAAGGGCAAGGCGAGCAAGGTCGCCGACGCCAACATCGAGATGGATTACAGCACGTACCTGTACTACCTCGACGGCGACGGTGACGTGGCCCGCAAGGAGCGTCAGGTCGGCGGCAGCAAGCGCAAGCCGGCTGCCAAGAAGGCGGCGAAGAAGAAGCCCGCTGCCAAGAAGGCCGCTGCGAAGAAGCCGGCTGCCAAGAAGGCTCCCGCGAAGAAGGCGGGCGGCAAGAAGGGCGCCGCGAAGAAGAAGAAGAAGTAACTTCTTCTCGCTACCTACTACTTAGATTCGAATAGATCAGTAATTCAGTAATGCGGAGGGCTCGACGAGTGA
>JBBQJJ010000155.1:0-17649 GCA_038325805.1 Haliangiales bacterium | reverse complement strand
ACCACCGAGGATGGCCGCTGCTTCCTCGTAATGGAGCTGCTCGACGGCGAGTCGCTCGGCCGCCGGCTAGAGTACGACGCACCGTCGGTCGCCGAGGCATGCGACATCCTGATCGCGATCACTCACGCCCTCGATGCCGCGCATGCCGCGGGCATCGTCCACCGCGACCTCAAGCCAGACAACGTGTTCCTCGTCGAGCACAAGCACGTCAAGCTGCTCGACTTCGGGATCGCGAAGCTCTCTGTCTCGTCGGACACCGAGGGTGTCGGGTCCGAGTTCACGCAACCCGGCCAGGAGATGGGCACACCTCGCTACATCGCGCCGGAGCAGGCCCGCGGTGATGCCGTCGATGGCCGCACCGACATCTATTCGCTCGGCGTCCTCGCCTTCGAGCTCCTCGTCGGTCGCCTGCCATTCATCAGCGACAACGCGATGGAGCTGATCGCGAAGCACATCACGCTGCCGCCACCGACGCCGAGCGACCTCGCGCCGACGCTGCCACCGGTGGCAGATCAGCTGCTGCTCCAGATGCTCGACAAGGAGCCGGTGAATCGACCGCCGCTCGCCGTCGTGCGCTCGATGCTCGACGAGATCCGCGCGCCGTGGGTGACGTCGGTGACGTCGATCCGCAAGGCAGTAACTTCGAAGTCGGAGCAGATCACGGGTCCGCGCCGCAACTACGCGTCGGAAGCGGACTCCGACCAGCCGACGAATCGGCGCTTGTGGTTGGTGCTGGCCATCGTGCTCGCCGTCGCCGCAGGACTCGCGACGTTCGCCGTGATCCGTGCGATCAAGGAACCCGCGCAGGAGGCTCCGCCCACCGAGGCGAAACCGAAGCCGCCGACGCCGGAGCCGACGCCGAAGCCGCAACCAACGCTCGAGGCGAAACCCGCACCGACCGTCGAGACCAAGCCGGAGATCAAACCCGTCGTCGTGCCCGAGCCCAAGGTTCGATCGACCAAGCCCCTCAATCGGAAGCAGCCAGCGCAACGCGTGACCAAGCCACCCGCGCAGGTACCAACGCCAACCCCCGAGGCTCTTCCGGTGGTCGTGCCCCCACCGCAGGTCGACACCTCGCGTGACGCGCTCAAGCGTCCGCCCATCCTGAGGAAGGACTGACGTGAAGGTCGCGCTCGTCGTCTGTCTCGTCTCGGCGACGGCGTTTGCCGACGAAGCGCCTACGGCGGAGAAGCCCGCGCTGACCAAGCTAGACACCTCGAGGATCGAGGCGCTCTACAACGAGGGAACCAAGCATTATGACCTCGGCGAGTGGGATGCCGCGATCGCGTCGTTTCGCCAGGCGTACGCGCTCATGCCAGATCCGTCGTTTCTCTACAACATCGCGCAGGCGTACCGACAGAAGGATGCATGTCGCGACGCGACGGCCGCGTACAAGGCGTACTTGCGAAACGCGCCCGACGAGGATCGCGCGAAGGTCGAGAAGTTCATCAAGGAGCTCGAATCGTGCGTGAAGCTCGAGGAGGAAAACGCGCGACGGTTGTTGCCGCCACCCCCGCCACCACCGCCGGTCCGGGCAGGGCCTCGGCTGATGAAGTGGTCCGGAGTCGTGACGGCGGGCGTGGGTGTCGCGGCGGTCGCGACCGCGGTGGTGTTCAGTTTTCGCGCACGCGGTGCCGAGCACGACCTCGAGGATCGCTGTGGAGCGGGTTGCAACGGCTCCGAGATCGAGGCGCTAGATCGCAAGGGGCGTGACTCGGATCGGATCGCGAAGGTGATGTACATCGCCGGCGGCTCGCTGTTCGCGGCAGGCTCCGCGATGGCGGTGTATGCACTCACTCGTAGCGAGCGAGTCACCGTCCAGCCAACACCAGCGGGTGCGATGGTCACGTGGGGAGGGCGGTTTTGAAGCGTCTCCTCCTGCTCGTTGCCGTGGCGGCCTGCTACGAGCCAACGCTCGAGCCGTGCTCGGTGGTGTGTGGCGCGAACGATCCATGCCCGTCGGGACTGACGTGCGGTGCCGACTTCCACTGTCATGCGTCGACCGATGAGAGTTCGTGCAGCTTCACCATCACGGTCGAGATCGTCGACGATCAAGACCTGCTTGACGAAGCCGACCGGCTGACCGCGCGCGAGACCACGCTGTCGTGCCCTGACCAGTGCACGACAACCGCGGAGGGCGGAGTCGAGCTCGTGCTCGAGCCAGCGCTCGGCTCCACATCAATCGCGCTGTTCACCTACGACGGAGATTGCAGCGGTCGGACGTGCCGGTTCCTGCAGCTCGATCGCGATATGGCGGTGACAGCGACCGTGACGGCCGGAAAACGGATCGACGTCGCGATCAGTGGGGACGGGCAAGGGTTCGTGCGCTCGATGCCCGAGGGCATCTCGTGTCCCGGTACGTGCGCTGCGGTGTTTGCCGTCGAGGACGAGGTCGATCTCGTCGCCGAACCGACGGCTCTGAGCAGGTTTCGAGGGTGGTCGGGAGCCGCCTGCAACGAGGGGGACTCCTGCCGCGTTGGCGCCGAGGCGCCCGCGGGAAAGATCGTAAAGCTGGGGGCCTCGTTCGACACCAATCGACTCGTCGTGACGCCCTTCGGGATCGACACCACCGGGGACAAGGTCGACGTGTTCGTGGGAGATCCCGCGCAGTTTCGCCAGACCTGCGACACGACGTGCGAGCTGTTATTCGATCCGGACGTCGACACGAAGATTCTTTTGGAGGCGAAGCCGGCCGACAACCAGGCCCACCGCTTCCTCGACTGGCTCGGCATCGAGTGCGGCGCCTCGTCCAATCCGCTCGAGTGTTCCTTCGTCCTCCCGGCGCGGACGGACCAGGTCGGCATCGCCTTGTTCGAGCGACGCCCGTCGATCACGGTTCTCCACAACGCGCTCGGTGGAGTCTCGATCGCGCCGCCCAACATGCTCACGTGCGAGACGCCAACCGCCAACGACGGACTCACGGCGTGCCAGACCAACGTCGATAAGGGTTCGAGCGCAGCCCTCACGGCATTTCCCATGAACTCGACCATCGAGGCGCTATGGACGAGCTGTCCCTCGCAACCCGGGCCGCCGTTCTTGCCCACCTGCGCGCTCGCCAACATCCAAGACGACCTCACGGTGACGGTGAACTTCGCAAGAAAGCCGACGCTGACCGTTTCGGTGCTGACGGGTCAGGCGAGCGTGGAGGCGAACGGCGTGCAGCAGCCCATCTGCAACGCGTTTATCGAGTGCGTGTATAATCTCCCGCTGCTCTCGCGGGTGGTGGTCACGCACCAAGGTGTGTCGAGCGGGATGGTGTGGGCGGGGATGAACACCTGTCCGGGGGGCGATGGTCTGCAAGCGAATCCGTGCGTGTTCGATCTGGCGACGAACGACGAGCTGACCGGTTTCTGACCTTGCGGCGGGCTATGCTCGCTGTGTGGGAACGGTCGACCAGACCATGCCCGCGCTGTTCGCGGCGCCGAGCGATCACGGATCGTTCACGCCCCTCGCACAGCTCGGCGCAGGTCCAGAAGGGACGGTCGTGCTTGCCCAGCGCGGCGGCAAGCTCGTCGAGATCCACACGCCGACATTCGAACCCGGCTCGCTCCGCTGGTTGAAGCTCGAAGCCCGCGCGCGTGCTGCGGGTGCCGTCGACCACGCCGCGGTGCGACCGATCCTGGCGCTCGAGACCGACCCGACCGCGATCGTCCTCGAGGGCGACAGCCTGCCGCCGCTCGCCGAGCTGATCGAGCAAGCCCGAGCCAAGGTCGAGCAGCCGCGCTTCCTCGCCGTGATCCTCGATCTCGCGCGTGCACTCACCGCTGCCCATCGCGTCGGCGTGTTCCACGGGCGCGTACATCCGTGGTCGGTATGGGTGGGCAACAACCAGCGCGTGCGCATCGAGCTGACGCAGCTGCTGACGCGCACGTTCGGTCATCCCTGGGTGGCCGCGTGTACCGCGCCCGAGATCGCGGCGTTGCCGATGGCCGGTGCGCTCGTCGGGTTTGGTGAGGTCGCGATCGCGAGCGGCGATGGTGCGGCCGATGTCTTTGCCGTCGGCGCGCTCCTCGAGCTATTCGCGGGCGATGCACCGAGCAACGACGTCGCCGGCGTGATCCGCGAGTGCAAGGTAGATGATCCGGATGCGCGACCGTCGATGGCGGAGCTCGTCCATCACATCGCGGCGCTCGATGGCTCGCTGCGGGCGCAGCGTCCGTCGATGCAGCTTCCCCTGACGCCTCCCACCCCGGCGATCGGTGCGGTGATCGGGCGCTACGAGCTGGTGCGCCAGCTCGGCGCGGGTGCGATGGGTGAGGTCTGGGAGGCGCGCGACACGACGGGGAATCACGACGTCGCGCTCAAGCTGTTGCGACCGGAGATCGCACACGACCAGGAGCTGCTGCGGCGCTTCAAGAAGGAAGCGCGCGTGCTCGCGAAGGTGGGCAGCACGTACATCGCGAACGTGATCGATCTCAACGACGATCGCGGGCTGCACTACCTCGTGCTCGAGCTGGTGAGTGGCGGTAGCGTCGGTGCGGCGCTCAAACGCCAGGGCAAGTTCCCCGAAGCGCTGGCTCTCGCGATCATCGCGGATGCATGTCGCGCGCTCGGCGAGCCGCATCGGCTCGGCATCGTCCACCGCGACCTCAAGCCCGACAACATGATGTTCGTGCGCGCGGGGATCGAGCAAGAGTCGCGAGTCTCGGGGCAGGTGATCAAGCTCGGCGATTTCGGCATCGCGCGCTCCGCGGAGAAAGAGACCGACAGCACCACGCGTGCGGGCTCGGTGCTCGGCACGCCGGAGTTCATGGCGCCGGAGCAATGCCAGGGCGCGCCGGTGACGCCGGCGACCGATGTCTATGCGCTCGGTGGCTGCTTGTTCGCGCTGATCGCGGGTCGGCCGCCGTTCATCGGCGAGGGCAGCGACACGATGGCCCTGATCTTCAAGCACGTGCGAGAGCAACCACCGCGACTCGATCAGGTGCAACCCGATGCCACGCCGGCGATCGCGGAGCTCGTCGACAAGTGCCTCGCGAAGGATCCGCAGCGACGGTTTGCCGACGCGACGGAGCTGTTGGTCGCGATCGAACAGCTCGCCGGTGGCTCGCCAGCTCTGATGTCCGCGCACCCGGCGCCGCCGGTGGTGAAGCCGAACCTGGTGCAGACCTACAAGCTCGAGTGGGAGCTCAGGTCGAGCCCCGATCAGCTGTGGCCGTACATCTCGAACACCGAGAAGATCAATCGTGCGACCGGGCTCGCTCCGGTGCGCTTCGAGATCGAAGCGATCGACGGCTCGGCGGTGACCAAGGGAAACAACCGCGTCGCCGGGCTCGCCCTCAAGTGGCGCGAGCATCCGTACGAGTGGATCGAAGGGAATCGTCACGTCGTGTTGCGCGTGTTCGAGAAGGGCGTGCTGCGGTGGTACGTCGCCGAGGTCTCTCTCGAGAAGCTGCCCGGGGGTGGGACGAGGCTGCGCAACACCATCACCCTCGAGCCACGCGGTGTGCTCGCGCGCGTGTTGTCGCGCTGGGAGATCGGCGTCAGATACAAGCGCAAGCTCGAGAAGGTCTACCTGCGCCTCGACAAGTTGTTGTCCGCAGGCGTGCCACCGGAGATCGATCCGATCGATCCCGTCGTCGAGGTCAGCCCCGCGGTTCGCGCGCGCGTGCAGGAGCTCGCAGGCACGCTCCACGGGCAAGGGCTCGACGATCGCGCCGTCGAGAGCCTCGCCGCCTACGTGGTTTCAGCGTCGGAGCAGGACGTCGCGCGGATCCGGCCGCTCCAGCTCGCCGACAAGTTCGCGGTCGGCGAGGAGGCGATGATCGAGACCTGCATGCACGCCGCGAAGCTCGGCATGCTCGCGATGGTGTGGGACGTGATCTGCCCGTCGTGCAAGATCCCGTCGGACATCATCGAGTCGCTCGCGAAGATCGAACAGCACGCGCACTGCAAGACCTGTCAGATCGGCTACGACGTCGACTTCTCGCGCGCCGTGGAGCTGGTGTTTCGCGTCGCACCCGAGCTGCGCGCTGTCGAGATGCGCACGTTCTGCATCGGCGGCCCGGCGCACTTCCCTCACGTCGCCGCGCAGGTCCGGCTCGCTGCGGGCGAACGGCTCGCGTTGCAGCTCGCGTTGACGCCGGGCTTCTACACGTTGCGCAGCCCGCAGTTGCCGCGGATCCACGAGCTGCGCGTGGTCGCCAGTGGCGGCGTGCGGCGCACGGACCTGAGGTTGTCGGAGCGCAGCGATGTCTCGCTCCTCACCGCGGGCGATCAGCTGATCACGCTCGTCAACACCGAGCAACGAGAGGTGCTGGTTCGCGTCGAGCGCGCCGGCGATCGCGCGCATGCGTTGACGGCAGCGCGCGCGATGGCCACCTCCGCGTTTCGCGAGCTGTTCCCCGAGCAGCAACTGGGACCGGGGAAGTTGATGGCGGTCGCCCAGGCCACGCTCGTCGTCGCGCAGATCGACGGTGCGAGCGTCCTGTTCAACGATCTCGGCGATGCCAAGGCGTTTCCCGTGGCGACGCGATTCTTCGAGCAGCTCGGCGCCCTCGCACGTGGCTCCGGTGGTTCACTCGTCAAGACCTTCGGAGGGCTCGCGATCGCGGCGTTCGAGCGGCCGGGCCCCGCCGTCGATGTCGCGCTCGCACTCCAGGCCACGGTCGATGCCGATCCGACGACCACCGGACTCGGCGTTCGCGTCGCCGTCCATCGCGGTCCGATGATGGCGCTCACGCAGGGCGGTCGGCTCGATTACTTCGGAGGCAACGTCGAGCTCGCGATCTCGTTGTCGTCGCTCGTGCCACCGGCCGTCGTCGGCGTGACGCAGGCGGTGGTGCAACAGATCGAGGTCGACGAGCGACTCAAGTCGATCGAGCAGCTCGGTATGCACCCGATCCCGGGTGGGAGCTGGCTCGTCCAGCTCAAGCCGCCGCGCGGCTCGGCGCGATTACTTCCGGCCGGCGACGAGACGCAGACGCTCGTCGAATGACGGTGTGCGGCTGTCTCAGGCGAGCAGCTTGGCCGCGGTCTTGTCGCCGGCCGCCGCGAGCTTCTCGAGCTCGGGCTTGCGGGTCTTGACCAGCTTGACGAGCGCGTTCTTGCGGAGCTGCGAACCGGACGGCTCGAGGCCCGTCATCTTGTTCAGCACCTTGACGTTGTCGACGATGGCATCGGTGGTGAGGGCGAGGGCGGCATGGCCGCGGACCTTCGCGTACGCGTCGTCGTGTGCGATCGCGGCGGCGAACACGGCCTGTGCCTCCTTCGAGTCGGGTGCGTATTCGATCAAGGCATCGAAGATCGCGTTCGAAGCGCCGGCGGTCTTGCCGTGCTTGATCACGAAGTCCCAGTGGCGCGCGATCGCCGCGATCACGTCGGGTGTCGGATGCTCGACGAGACGTTCGACGAGCTTCTCCATCAAGCTGTCGGAGCCGCGAGCGGCGAGCTCATCGATGCGGGGAAGGAGCAGCTCGGGATCGTCGAGGTACTCGATCGCGACACAGACCACGCCGTCGTCCTCGTGATCGAGGAGCTCGCGCAGCACGCCCTGTGCGGCGGGCACGTCGTCCGACAGCTTGCCGACCGATTCGACGGCCGCCTCGTAGACGTCCTTGGTGGCCTTCACGGTGAACACGCGCCGCAATGCGGAGAGCACCTCGGGGTCGGGAAACGATCCCAGCGCTGCCGGAACGCCTGACTCCACGCCGTCCGCGATCTTCTCGATCAGCGCCTGGCGAATCGTCGCCCGCTCTGCGCCGGAGAGAGGCGGCAACAGCTCGTCCGCGTTCCACGGCTCTTCGATCAATTCCTCCAGCGTACCCATCCGGCGAGCTTACTCAGTTGCACCGCGCTTGCGTGCAAGCAGTCCACTGCTCCGGACACTGTGCTGCGACACACGATGGATCGCCCCAGCAGTCATAGGTATTGACGCAGACGACGAAGCTCGATAGCGCCTCGGCAGATCCGGCGCAGGTCTCGGTGACGCATTGCTGGCCACCGACCCAGTTGTCGACCCCAGCGTCGACCATGCAATCGACGGTCTGCTCGCAGGTCTTGGTTCCCTCGAGCACCGGTCCTGAGCCATCGGCGAGACAGAGCTCGGCGCTCGCCGGGAGACGTGGCCAGTAGCCACCGACGAACACGCACATCTCGTCGGTCTCGGCGGAAGGACCCTCGATCACGACGCGACCATCGGTGTTGCGGTAGCCACACGAGAACTCGAGGGTGGAGCCGGCGGCGATCTGCTGCGGTGGCCAGTACACGCTCGGCGTCGGCGAGTCCCAGCTGTCGGAGAGGTGCAATGGAGCGCCGTCGACGCTCGACTCGAACGTGGTGCCGCGGCGATGCATGTGCGAGGTGGCGTAGAGGAGCTCGATCTGCTCCGGGATCTTGCAGCGCATCGCGACGCGAGTCTCGACGGCGCCGGTGGGCGGCAGGTAGAGAGCCCAGTCGCGGAAGAACAGGGTGCCGGCTTCGATCGTTGCCGGCGTCGTGGTGAACCACAGGTTGATGCGAGCCACCGCCTCGAGCGCCGTATCCGCGGGATTCAAGTAGTGGGTCTCGAGCAGCACGACCGAGCGCGGTGCCAGCTCGAGCGCGATGCCGTCGGGGTAGGGGAGCTCACCGTCGGGCACGCTGGATCCGTAGAGCACGCCGGTCGCGCCGAGATCGCCAGCGGCGAGGCAGTCGAACACGGCGCCGTCGTCGACCTCCGACGGCTGCTTGTTCGTCGGGTAGAGCAACATGTGGTGCGAGCCGGCGGTGTAGTGATGCTGGAGCTTCGCGATCTCGAGCTCGCGGTCGGGGAGCACGAGGTAGCGGCACGCGTGCTGTTCCTCGCCGGGCTCGACGTGCACCGCGGACACGAGCTGAAGGCCTTGTCCCTCGGGCGGCGCCGGAAACTCCGGGTCCTCCGGGACGTCAGGAGGTGCCTCTTCGGAGCAGCTGGCCACACCAAGGAGGATCGCGATCTTGTACAGATGTTCCATAAAGTGGTACATATGTACAAGATGGCGCGAGCGAAGATCAAGCCCGGAATCGGGACCGACCGTGGCAGAGCCCGGCGAACCGCGATCCTCGATGCAGCACTCGAGGTGGTGGCCAGAGATGGCACGGGTGCCGTCACCCATCGCGCCGTGGCCAAGCTGGCGAAGGTGCCGCTGGCGGCGACGACGTACTACTTCGCGTCGCGCGACGACCTCCTCCTCGAAGCGTTTCGACATCTCACGAGCCGGCGGATGGCGGCATACGACGCGGCGTTCGCGATCCTGCCGGACAAGCTGTCGGCCGAGGTTGCTGCGGCGGGGTGGGCACACGCGCTCGCGGAGCTGCTGACGAACGAGCCCGCGGCGGTTGTCGCCGAGTTCGAGATGCATCTCGAGGGCAGTCGCCGGTCGAAGCTGCGTGCGATCCACCATGGCTGGGAGACGCGGGCGATGGAGTACTTCACGGCAGGGATGAAGGCGATCGGGTCGAACAAGCCCGAGGTAGACGCGGCGCTGGTGCTCGCGGTGCTGACCGGGCTCGAGATCGGAGAGATCGTGAACCCGACGCCGAACGCGGAGCGCGAGTTGTTAGCGCCGCTGTTGCGCCGGCTGCTTCACGCTCTCGTGCCGTGAACCCGCGCGATCAACTCGTCGAGTGACAGCGAGCCCGGAGCGCAGCCCGCTGCCGCAGCCTCGGCGGCGAGCCGTTGCAGCGCTTCGTTGACCGGCGTCGACACGTTGTTGAGTCGACCGAGCATCGCGATCTCGCCGTTGAGGTAGTCGGTCTCGAGGGTCGTCGCACCACGCGCGAGGCTCTGCCACGTCGAGCCACCCGATCGCGTCGCGCCTTCGATCGGCTTCGACTCGAACCCGGTGCGCCGTGCGGCATCCTCGGCTTCCGTCGAGCACGACAGGTTCGCGGCGGCGAAGCAGGCACGCGCCTCGGCCTTCGCTTGCTCGGCGAGTAGCGACTTGCGGGCGGCGGGGCTGGCCAGCGCTTCGGCGCCGTTCATCAGGTTGGACAGCAGCTTGCCGCGCTTCCACTTCATGATGTTCGTGCGCGTCTCGACGGAGAACCCCGCGACGATCAGCTCGCCGGCGAGCTCGTCGGCATGCGTGCCTACGCCATCGGGATAGCGACCGAGATCGATCAAGCCCGGAACCGGCGCCGCCCACACCTGCACGACGCCAGGTTGGAGATACGTCGCCGGCATCATCACGCACGCACCGTAGACGTCACGTGAGTGGCGGAGCGCGATCCGTTCTGCTTCGACACCGTTGGTGAAGCACGCGATCGGGATCTCCGGTGGCGCCGCGAGCTGGCGAAGCGCGGCGGCCGCGTCCTGCGTCTTGGTCGCGAGCACGACGAGATCGCCCGAGCGCCACTCGACAACCCGCTCGGCGACCGGCGGGTGCACGACGAACGTGTCGCCCGGCGCCTCGACGCGCAGCCCATGCTCGCGGAGCGCGGCGAGGTGTGCGCCGCGGGCGAGCAGGACCACGTCGCGATTCGCGCGCGCGAGCAGCCCACCGACCACACCGCCGATCGCACCTGCGCCGAGGATCACGACGCGCATACGTGCTCCCCGATCGCCCTCTGCGCTCGCACGATCTCGAGGATCACGTCGACATCCTGCTGGTCCCGAACCGGCTCCCGGTCGGCCAGGGATCTGCGCCGTCGATCAGGTCGGGCGTGAACACGTGATGCGTGGGGGCGTTTCTTGACGCCTCCGCTGTGCAGACAGATCGCGATGGGTGGCACCCACGATCGATACCAAACATTCGTGCAACCAACGCAGGCGAAGGGCCCACGATGTGTCAAGCCCGCATGGTGGCAGGAGCGAGCTCGTCGACCCGCACGCCGGCTCGAGGACGAGCCACCCGGTTCCCCATCATTCGCCTGGTCGAAGGATCGACACAGGCGAACTCTGGGGTCAGTTCGTCACCCGGAACAAAGCCACCAGCGAGCGTCGATAACGGTCGGATCAGGGACGAGCATGGTTTCGGCACGACGCAGCGATCGCTCGGTTTCGGCGCTCGGCGAGCGATTCTGGTGAGAACGCTGGAGTGCATTTCTCAACGAGCCGATCCGGCCAACGTGGCGTGGGGGATGCAGTGAGCTTTGTAGCGATCAGGACGGTGCTCTGCTTCTCACGTTCGCGAGCGCGTGACGCATATGCAGTCCAATCCTGTCCTGGAGACACGCAGCCTGGCGACCGAATCGGTCATCGAGTTGGTCGACGTCACCGTCGCGTTCGGTGACAACGTGGTGCTCGATGGCTTGAGCCTCGCGATCCGACCGCACGCCATCACGGTGATCGTCGGGCGGAGTGGCGCTGGGAAGACGGTGCTGTTGAAGACCATGCTCGGGCTCGTGCGGCCGACCCGAGGCATCGTGCGGCTGTTCGGCCGCGATCTCGCGCAGGTGTCGGAGGTCGAGCTCGTCGAGCTCCGCCGCCACCTCGGCATGGTGTTCCAGAACTACGCCCTGTTCGATGCGCTTTCGGTGGAGGACAACGTCGAGTTCCCACTCCGCGAGGCGCTTCACTCCCCGAAGCGGGATGCGGAAAAGCTCGCACACGAGATGCTGCGCGTGCTCGGGCTCGCGGGTACGGAGGCGCTGCTACCCGAAGAGCTCTCCGGCGGGATGAAGAAGCGCGTCGGCCTGGCGCGCGCGCTGGTCGGTCACCCGGAGCTCGTGCTGTTCGACGAGCCGACGACCGGGCTCGATCCCCTGATGGTCGAACGGGTCGATGCGATGATCGCGGAGGCGCGGCGAGAGTCGGAGATCACCGCGGTGGTGATCAGTCACGACCTCGCGAGCGTCAAGCGACTCGCCGATCACGTGGCGTTCCTCGACGGGGGCAAGATCTTGTTCGAGGGCAGTCGCGACGACTTCTTCCACAGCGAGCTGCACCCGATCCGCACGCTGCTCGACGTTGCCCGGGTATCTCGCAGCGTGAACCCCGAGCCGCTCGCCGAGGCGCCGGTGCTCGAGCTCATCGACGTCCACAAGTCGTTTGGCGACAAGCACGTGCTTCGTGGAGTGAACTTCTCGATCAGGCCACACGGGATCACGGTGCTGATCGGAGCGAGTGGATCGGGTAAGTCGGTGATCGCGAAACACCTGATGGGACTACTCAGGCCCGATCGCGGGCGCATCGTCGTGTTCGGTACCGACCTCGTGCCTCTCGGCGAGCGCGAGCTTCTCGAGGTGCGGCTGCGCTTCGGGCTCGTGTTTCAGCATGCCGGGTTACTCGACTGGCTCTCCGTCGAGGACAACGTCGGATTTCCACTCCGCGAGCACGCTGTCGGTCGGGGCGAGACCCACCGAAGGGTCTCGGACATCCTCGGTCTTCTCGGTCTCACACCGCTTGCGAAGCGCTTGCCCGGCGAGCTGTCGGCCGGTGAGCGCAAGCGCGTCGGGATCGCCCGCGCGATGGTGGGTCACCCCGACATCGTGATCTACGACGAGCCCACCACGGGTCAGGACCCGATGCGTGCCTTCGAGATCGACGAGCTGATCCAGCAGACCCAACGGCAGTTCGGCGTCACCAGCCTCGTGATCAGCCACGACATGGCCTCGACCTTCCGGATCGCCCACCGCATCGCGATGCTGAACGAAGGCCGGATCGTCGCCTACGGCACGCCCGCGGAACTGTTGGCGTCCGCTGATCCCTACGTCCAGCACTTCATCCGCGCAGCGACCATCGCGTAGCGTGCCGTGCGCTGGCTGTCACACGGTGGAGACACATTCGTTGTCATGTGGCGCTTGGTCGAGACCTTGCAAACCCGTCGGCTATGCGGTTCCACCAGATTCTGTGTCCGATCGACTTCTCGCCGAGCTCCAGACGAGCACTTCGGACGGCCGCTCGTCTCGCGAAGCGCGACCATGCGGGCCTCGTGATCTTGCACGTCGGCTATGCGGGGGATCCCGGGCTCGGCGACTATCAATTCTCGACCGAGATCCTCGCGAACGTGGTCACCGACGAACGGCGCCATCTAGATGACGCCCTGATCGAAATGAAACAGCTCGGAGTCGATCACGTTTCGGCAGAGCTCCTGCGTGGCCATCCGTGGCCACAGATCTCCGAGCGGCTCGACGGGGATCCAACGTTAGACCTCGTCGTGATCGGGGCGCGCGGCCGGACCGGGGCGTCGCGTTTCCTGTTCGGCTCGGTTGCCGAGAAGGTGATACGCCACGCCCCCTGCCCAGTGCTGGTGACAGGCGAAGGCATCGAGGCGCTGCCGTTTCGTAGGATCCTGTGCCCGGTGGACTTCTCGGCCGGCTCGCAGCACGCGCTCGATCTGATACCCAAAGCGATCGACCCGAGCTCCGAGGTCACGTTGC
The DNA here is from genome assembly GCA_038325805.1 of Haliangiales bacterium. Lineage (GTDB taxonomy): Bacteria > Myxococcota_A > Polyangia > Haliangiales > Haliangiaceae > JABFXX01. Next base: position 4,368 of record JBBQJJ010000155.1, on the reverse strand, counting down.
TCCACGTTCTCGACGCTCCACCGTCGTACGCGAAGGAGCCCTCACTCCGCACGTTCGAGGACGACCTCGACCGCGAGGCGGCGTCGCAGCTCACGAAGGCGGCCGACGCGCTGAGGCCGAACGTGACGGCCTCCGTCGGGACCCGTGTGGTGGTCGGCCATCCCAGCGAAGAGATCTTGCGGGTGCTCGAAGCGAGCCCGCCGTTCGACCTTGTCATCATGGGGAGTCACGGGCGGACCGGTCTCAAGCGCGTGCTGCTCGGTTCTGTCGCCGAGCGGATCGCTCATCATGCGCCCTGCCCAGTGCTGATCGCGCGTCCCGCCGATCCAGAACCTCGCACGTCGTAGCAAGACCAGAAAGGGTCGCCTCCGACCGCGGCTCGGGGCTCGTCCGGACGCGACGCCGTGATCGTGACCTCGACAACGCGCACGCCTTGCACCTAGCGCAGCCTTGACGCACCGCTTGCGCGGTCGGAGAACAACATCCGACGCATACAGGTCGGCTGCTCGAATGCATCGAAGCGGCGTCTGAACTGTCGTAAATCAACGTGAGGAAGGCTCCGATCCGGCGATGCACGAACTTCGTCGAGGTCGACGTCACGAGCGCGAACATCTCGAAGATACGGTTTGCCCGACGACCGAGTGTCTCGTGGGCGCACTCGACGAGCGAAACCGCGACCTGGGCGCTCGCGATCTCGTGCGTCATCGCGCAGTGGTGTTTGGACTCTCATCCACGACGGCCTTCGTGCGATGAGCGCCGCTGACCTAAACGGAGGTCGACTCGGAGCGGGTCAGTCCCGGGTTGATGAAAGGCGCGCTTCAGGGAACGATCGAGTGATCTTTTCGCGGCGCATCGAAGACCCTGACGTAGCCGCCGCTCGGCCGGACGATCCCGAACACCGTCAATCGGCAGCCTCGCACGCTCTATGCAACCTGCCCGGAGATGTCCCGATATCTCCTCGCGGTATGGCTCGCAGCCTGTGGTTCGTCTGCGCCAGCAGCGATACCCCCTTCCCCACATACGATCGGTGAACGGCAGATGGCGAACTGTCCGTCGGCATTGTGGACAGCGGTCACGCACATCTCCGACATCCCGGAAGGTGTCGCCATCTCCGTCACTGTCTCCGATCCGTTCAACTATCGACGCCTCCTGGCGCTCGCCGAGGTTCACGCTCGCAGTGGCCGTCCGGGTGGCGCTCCCGAGCACTCGGGTATGCACGGAGGTCCAGGGAACGCCGGCCACTGTCCGATCCTTCACAACGGAACGGAGGTCACGTACGCGCAGATCCCAAACGGCGTTCGCTTCGACGTGCGAGCAGCGTCCCGCGTCGACGTCGCGTTGCTACGCAGTCAAACGCGCAGTCGCGTAGAGGCGATGCGGCCGTATTGGGTCACGAACTAGCAATGGCTGAAGGAATGTAGAGATGCAGGCGCATGCTGTCCTCGAGGATCCGGAGCCTCGAAGCTTCTCCATCCATGGAAGCCTCGCGGTTGCGGTGCTGTTCGGTGCGATGTCGCTCGCGGGTCTGCTGATCCCTTCAACCTACGCACTCGAGACCGACAACTGGAAAGTCCAGGCAGTCGCTCAGGACTGGTTCGATCTGGTGATCGCCGCACCGTGCATCCTGTTCGGGGTGATCTGGGCCAGTCGCGGATCGCTTCGCGGCGTCCTCGTGCTCGGAGCCGCGTTGCTCTACGCGATCTACACGCTGCTGATCTACACGTTCGCGGTCCATCTGAACTCGCTGTTCCTTCTCTACTGCTCGACGCTGGGGCTCGCCCTGTACTCGCTGATCGCCTTGACGCGATCGGTAGGGGTGACGCCGACGGCGTTCGAGTCGCGTGTTCCGCAGCGGGTGGTGGGAGGCTTTCTCGTGTTCATCGGACTCGCGTTCGGCGGTGTGTGGCTCGCCCAGTTGGTGCCGGCTGCCATCACCGGTGAGACGCCTGCCGAGCTGGTTGCCACCGGCCTGGTCACGAATCCCATCCACGTGATCGACCTCTCGTTCATCTTGCCGCTTCACGTGATCGCGGGCGTTGCGCTATGGCGTGGCCGAGCCCTCGGGTTCGTGCTCGCGCCGGTCCTACTCGGCTTCGGTGCGCTGATGACCGCCACGATCGCTTTCCTCGCCGTGCGGATGGAGGTCCAGCAGGTGGCAGACGGCGGGTATCCGATCGCTGTCGTGATGTCCGTGGTGTCAGCACTCTCGCTCGCGCTCCTGGCGTGGATGCTGTCGACGATCAGCCGCGAAGCGTGAACGTCACCCTCGGGTTCGGTCCGAGATTCTGCCTTCCGAACCGGAATGGAAGCGTCAGCCCGGCGACGACAACGAGCGCTCCCATCATCGACTGCAGCGGTCCGCCCGTTGGCGACATCATCAGCACGTCGAGCACGCCGTGAAAGATCGCCACGACCAGCACGCTGCCCCGGCTCGCATTGAAGATCGCGGTTATCAAGAACGACCCGGAGACAATCGACACCCATCGAGGACATGCCGGGTGAGAAGGCGAACAGCGGCACGTGCCACAGCGCCCAGATGACCGACACGATCAGACTCGAGCGTGTGGCGCTGAAGCGCTGCTGCAGGCGCGGAAGCACGTAGTACCCGATCACGTCGGCAAGCAGATACACGCCGAAGCCGAGCTGCGGATACTACTCAACGCGTTCTCGAACCTGAAGCGATGACAAGCCACCCTGATCGCATCGCTGCGTTCGGCATGCGTCTCGCACAGTGTGATGAAGTGGCGCATCTTCCGCTCCCGATCGTTGGCTTGGTTCCAGCGACAAAGCGGAGCGAGTGGCACACGCTCACTGCTTCCCAGGCCGAGGACGCGCTCGCCACGGATCTGCGATCTGGGTTATCTCGCGACGAAGCCGCGGCAAGGCTCGTCGCGAACGGTCCGAACGCGCTCGGCGTGGCGCGCGACCGTTCGGTGGCCGCGCTGGTCCTCACGCAGCTCGCGAGTCCGCTGATCTACCTGCTGTTCGCCGCCGGAGCGCTCTCGCTCCTACTCGGGCATCGCAGCGACGCCGTGATGATCGGCTTCGTCGTCGTGATCAATGCCGTGATCGGTGCCTTCCAAGAAGGCCGAGCCGCGCAATCGTTGCGCGCGCTCCGGACGTTCTCGGCAACAAATGTGCGCGTGGTGCGCGATGGCCACGAGCTCATGATCCCCTCGCGCGATCTAGTCCTGGGCGACGTCCTCGTCGTGGAAGCCGGTGACGCGGTCGGTGCAGACGCGCGGATTGTCGAGAGCGTTCAGTTGCAGACCGGCGAGGCCGCGCTGACCGGAGAGTCGCTGCCGGTGGCGAAGCACCTCGATCGGGTGCCGGCAGATGCCGTCCTCGGCGATCGCACGAACATGATCTACGCGGCGACGCAGGTGACTGCGGGTCGCGGTCGAGCCGTGGTGGTCGCGACGGGTGCCGCGGCGGAGCTCGGGCGGATCGCGGCCCTCGCCGAAGGCACGAGCGGGATGAAGACTCCGCTCGAGCTCCGGATCGCGCAGTTCGGTCGCTACGTGATCGTCGCGGCTCTCGCGACCTTCGTCCTGATCGTGGTCGTCGGTGTGCTTCGAGGAATGCCGATCGGCGACGTGGTGATGGTCGGCGTCAGCCAGCTCGTCGGCATGATCCCCGAAGGACTGCCCGTCGCGATGACGATCGCCTTGGCGGTCGGCGTCCAGCGCATGGCGCGCCGACACGCGATCGTGCGCCAGCTCGGTGCCGTAGAGACCCTCGGCTCGACCACCGTGATCTGCACGGACAAGACCGGCACCCTGACCGAGAATCGCATGCACGTCACCTCGCTCTGGATCGCAGACGGCGAGGGCTGGCACGACATCGCCGCCTGGCGCGCCGGCGACGCGGCCCTCGGCGCGATCGCACGCACGGTCAGCGCCTGCAACAACGCCGAACTGGACGAGGATGCGGATCGCGGCGATCCGACCGAGATCGCGCTGCTGCGCGCAGCCGAGCTGCTGGGCCACGACACCGCGCGCGCCGCGCGCGAAGCCGGGCGCCGACACCAGTTCCACTTCGATGCCGCGCTCAAGCTCATGTCGACCGCGATTCACGAGACCTCGAGCTGCTCGCCGAACCAACGTTGACAGTCGTCCCGTTCCGCCACCTCCCGGGAAACGGAGTCGACATCAACCTCCACACACGCCACGTTGTACGCGCGCTGCAGCGTGACGCGCGGGTCTGGGTCTCGGACGCCGTTGTCGATGGCCACTCGTGTCTGCGACCCTGCATCGTCAACTATCGGACTTCCGAAGACGACATAAGGCAACTCGTCAGCGTCGTACGCGAGATCGGTGGCGCCGTTGCGCTGCGCCCGGATCCGGATTCCCATCCGCGGGACAGCGA
>JBBQJJ010000154.1:0-17705 GCA_038325805.1 Haliangiales bacterium | reverse complement strand
GCTGATCGAGATCGTGTTCCACTGCGGCATGCCGCGGGTGCACCACACCAGCATGTCGCGGATGATCCGCATGTGGCCGCGGATCGGCGAGATCCACTCCTTCTGCGCGATGAACTCCTTGAGCATGTCGTTCTGGAGTGTGCCGCGCAGCTTGTCGGGAGAGACGCCTTGCTTCTCGGCGACCGCGACGTAAAGCGCGAGCAGCACCGCCGCCGGCGCGTTGATCGTCATCGACGTCGACACCTTGTCGAGCGGGATGTCGCCGAACAGGCGGGACATGTCGTCGAGCGATGCGACCGAGACACCTTCGCGACCCACCTCGCCGAGCGAGCGCGCGTGGTCCGGGTCGTAGCCCATCAGCGTCGGCATATCGAACGCCGTCGACAACCCGGTCTGGCCGCTCGCCATCAGGAACTTGAAGCGCGTGTTGGTATCCTCGGGGGTCCCGAAGCCGGCGAACATGCGCATCGTCCACGGCTTGCCCCGATACATCGTCGCGTGCGGGCCACGGGTATAAGGATACTGGCCGGGGTCGCCGAGCTTCTCGGCGTACGTCCAGCCGGTCGCTTCGAGGTCCTTGGGACCATACGTCTGCTGCAGCGGGATCCCCGACATCGTCTTGAACTGATCGTCGGGATCGGTCTTCTTCACCGGGGCCATGTCCCCGTTTACCATGGGGCGTCGATCTTCACGGGACGGATCCCGGTGCGTGGTTGCCCCGATTCGGGGGTAAATCCCCAGGCCTACAGGGGCCATGTCATCGGATCTTCATATCCACGCCGGGCCCACTCGTTGCAGCGATGCCCGACGTGCGAACTTTCGGCTGTCTCGTGTTCCTTCTGACCGGCTGTCTGGTTGGCGACCCCACGCCACTCGACCCCGGCTCGGACCCCGGGCCGCAGGACCCCGCTCCCGATCCGCAAGACCCGCAGCCGACAGGCACCGCCTCGGTCCGGATCACCGCGACCACCACCACCAAGGGCGGTCAGTTCGCTCCCGCCAACGTGGTCGCGGTGTGGATCGAGGACTCGGCCGGAACGTTCGTCAAGACGATCGACCGCTGGTCGGCGGTGCGCTCGCAGTACCTGCTCGAGTGGAATCTCGCCGCGGGCCCCGGTGATGTCGACAGCGTCTCGGGTGCATCGCGCACCAACCATCAGACGCCGCTATCGATCCAGTGGAAGCTCAAGGGGGCCGATCAGGTGGAGGTGCCCGACGGCACGTACACGATCCGCATGGAGTCGACCGAGTCGAACGCGACGAGCCCGGCCGACTGCAACGAGGCCACGTTCACGTTCGTCAAGGGAGCGGCGCCGCAGAGCCAGACCGGCCTGTCGAATGGTGGCTTCACGAACGTGGCTGTCGAGTTCACGCCTTAGGCATCAGCAGCGCGAGCTGCCAGGCTTGGAGCTGCACGGTGCGCTGGACGGCGCGCCGGTCGTTCGCCTGCATCCGTGCGAGCAGCGTGGCGATGAACAAGATCACCGCGACGTAGCCACCAAGCCCGACCAGCGCGATCGTCGGGTCGATCGATTCACCGGGCAGCTTGATCGAGAGCGTCGCGCCGTCGAGCGTGGTGGTCGGGGTCAAGGCCCCCGCGACCTCGATCGCGAGCGGCACCAGCACGGCGGCCGCGCAGCACGACCACAACAACCAGATCGGTCCCGTCCGCGTGTGGGTCGCGTACATCAGCGTCGTGATCAGCGCGACGCCGGGCGCGACGAGGAACGGACTGAGCCCGCGTGCGTACATCGCGACCAGCACGACCTGACCGAGGAAGCTGACGAAGATCAACGTCGGGGTTGGTCGCTTCACCACGATGGCGAGCGTCGCCATGATCAAGAACGTCACGGCCGTGCCACCGAACACCAGCCATGGTTCGCGCACGCCACCGAGCCACATCACAGGAAAGAAGATCAGATACCCCAGCAGGCCCCAGACCCCGAGCCTCGCGTGCCGCACCATCAGCTCCGTCTCGGTACGCGCCAGCGCCTGATCGACCTCGGGTGGCGTATCGATCGGCGGCTCGAGCATCAAGCGACTGACCAGCTGCGCGGCTTCGTGCGACGTGGGATCGAGTGCGAGGGCACGCGCGGCGGCGCGCAGGGCAGCCGAGTAGGGTGCGAGCTCGTCGCGCTTGGGCCCGCGCTGGAGCGTTCGCTGACGACTCTCCGACAGCGTCTCCAGTAGGCCACCGTCGAGCAGCGCCTGGGCGGAAGCCAGCTCGCGCTTCGCGAGGTCGCGACGCAGCGCGAGATCGCGATCGCCATCGAGGTAGCGCTGCACCAGCTCGCCGAGCTCGCGCGCGGTCGCAGGACGCTTCGACCGATCGACCTGACACGCCGCCTCGCAGACCCGATCGAGCTCGGGAGGAATCTCGCGATCAGGAGCGCGCTGCGAGGGCCGCGCGTCGGTGCCCGTCTTCGCAGCGACGAGCCCGGCAGCTCCGCGTGGGTGTAGCGGCTCGAACGCGAGGATCTCGAACAGCATGCAACCGAGCGCGTAGACGTCGGCGCGGCCATCGAGATCCGCCTCGCCGGTGATCTGTTCGGGTGACATATAGCCGGGCGTGCCGATCGTGGACCCGACCGCCGTGTGCTCGGAGGCATCTCCGGACGGCCCGGCGGTGATGTCCTCGGCGTCTCCGATCACCTTCGCGATGCCCCAGTCGAGGACGTAGACCTCGCCGAAGTCGCCGAGCATCACGTTCGCGGGCTTGAGATCGCGATGGACGATCTGCTTGGTGTGCGCGAGCTCGATCGCGAGACAGACCTCGGTGAACGCACGGAGCAGGCGCTGCCGCGGATACTTCGCGAGGGTCTCCGGATCCTCGACGAGCGCCATCCCGATGATGTCGGCGAGGGTGGCGCCGGCGAGCTGCTTCATCGCGAAGAACGGCTGGCCGTCCGCATCCTTCGAGAGCTCGTAGACCGGGACGATCGACGGATGCTCGAGCTGACCCTGGAGCTTCGCTTCGCGGACGAAGCGCGCGGTCGCCTTCGCATCGGCGGTGCCGCGGATCCGCTTGATCGCGACGCGCCGGCCGATCTGATCGTCCTTCGCCGACAGCACTTCGCCCATTCCCCCTTTGCCGATCACGCGGCCGAGCTCGTAGCGAGCGGACAGCGGCTGGTCGGTGCGCGACGGGCCCGTCGCCGCGCCCGCTACCTCGGTTCCCGCCGTCACCGCATGCGCAGTATCGTCGTCCTGCATCGCCGCCATCGTAGCGGCGATTCGGCGATAGTCGGGGCATGCCCGTCCATTTGCGCGACGTCATCGGCTATCTCGACACCACGCTCGAGATCGATCGCTTCAAGGACTTCGCCCCGAACGGCCTGCAGGTCGAGGGCGGGCTCGAGGTCGATACCGTGGTCACCGGCGTGTCGGCGTCGGCCGAGCTGATCGCACGTGCGATCGAGCTGCACGCGGATCTGATCGTGGTCCACCACGGCCTGATCTGGGGTGGGGGTCTCGCGAAGATCACCGGGCCCCTCGCGCGACGACTGCAGCTGCTCCTCGGCAACGATGTCTCGCTCGCCGCGTATCACCTGCCGCTCGACAAGCACGCGCGACTCGGCAACAACGTCGGACTCTGCGACGCGCTCGGCCTCGGTGCGCTGCGCGAGCCGTTCGGCGAGGTCCGCGGTCAGCCGCTCGGGATCGCCGCGCAATGGGCGCAACCGCTGACGCGCGAGGATGCGATCGCGCGGATCGCAGCGGGCGTCTGCAACGGCCAGCCGCCGCGCTTCGTGTTCCCGCACGGACCGCCGATCGTCCGCAAGGTCGGAGTGTGCTCCGGCGCCGCATCCGATCTACTGGAGGCGGCGTCACTAGAAGGTTGCGACTTGTATCTAACCGGCGAGCTGGCGGAGCGCGCGGGTGACCTCGCGAAGGAATTACAGGTCACGCTGGTGGCCGCGGGGCATTACGCCACGGAGGTTTTTGGTGTGCAGCGCATCGCAGAGGAGCTGCGGCTGCGTTTTCCGAGCCTGACCGTGCAATTCGTGCCCGTGCCATCACCGCTCTGAGGCGCGAGATCCGATCGATACAATGAATGACAAAGGATGACGGAAGCGGACGCCGGCATGCTGCAGACTCCGTGAAACCTCAATCGGAGATTCCAGAAGATATGTCGAAGCTGACGTTTGCTCTCGTGGCTGCTCTTTCGCTCGCCACGTTCGGTTGCAAGAAGAAGGGCGGCGGAGCCGCCGCGGAAGCCGTTGCCAAGATGGAAGGCTTCTCGAAGTCCATGTGCGACTGCAAGGACAAGGCGTGCGCCGACAAGGTCAATGAAGACATGACCAAGTGGGGCACCGAGATGGCGAAGAACGCCGGCGCCGCGAAGGACGAGAAGCCGGATCCGGATCTGGCCAAGAAGTCGGCCGACGTCATGACCAAGTACACCGAGTGCATGACCAAGATCATGATGGCCGGTGTCGGCACCCAGCCGGACGCAGGTTCGGCGGCGGGTGCGGCGGCAACGGCGGCGGGCTCGGCGGCGACTGCCGCGGGGTCGGCGGCGGTGGCTGGCGACAAGAACGACGCCGCGGGCGCGGCTGCGGCTGCGGCCGGTGCGGGTTCGGCGGCTGCCGGCGCGGCGACTGCCGCGGGTTCGGCGACGGCGAAGGAAGAGCCGAAGAAGGAAGAGCCTTCGATGAAGAAGGACGACAAGAAGCCGGACGACAAGAAGGCCGGCGGCTGGTGATCTAGCCGAGCTTGCGAGGCCTCAGCCAATCAGGCTGAGGGTTGCGGGCTCCTCCTCTGAAACTGTGGCAACGTCCTGAACGTGTCCACACACGAGCGGCGATCCTGGTATCTCACCACGATCGCCGTTTGCTGTTTCGGTGTCGGCTGCGGTAGCCGCGAGGCACCACCGGTGCCCCAGACGGCCCTGGACAGTGCGGCGGACGTGTCGCCGCACGACAAGGAGCTCACCGCGCTGTGGGAGCTCGAGAAGCAGCAGCGCAAGGCGATCGACTTCGCCACGTTACCGCCGTCCGACGCCGCGCTCGGTTCCGATCCGTATCGGATCGTGAGCGTGCGTGCGGAGTGGTTCGTCGGCCTGCTGCGTGGCGAAGGCGCGGTGGTGCTCCTCGACAACAAGGCGAAGGAGCGATCGCGCGTCGCGCTTCCCGGCGCGGTGTCGATCGTCGTGCTGCCCGACGACGACCTGCTCGCGATCGGCCAGCGTGGCGGGTTTCGTCAGCTGCGGATCGTGGGCGACAAGCTCGAACAGATCGCGGAGCTCGAGGTCGAGGGCTTGATCGACGCGCGTGGGATCGCGGCGTCACCCGACGGCAAGACCGCGTACGTCGTCGAGGAGCGGCAGGGACGGCTGCTCGCGTTTGATCTGGTGCGAGACAACAAGGCGATTCGAATCGCACGCGAGCGCGAGCTCGGTCGCTGTCGAGGCCCGATCGGCGTCAAGGTGCTCGGCGATCTGATCGCGACCAACTGCCTGCTCGATCGTGCGATCGAGATCCGCCGCGGCGCGACGGTGACGAAGATCCAGCACGACGGCCCGATGTGGGGCTTCGATCTGTTCCGGGACAAGCGCGGCACGACGCTGCTCGCCGCGGGCGGCGTCGAGGATCATCCGCTCGAGCGTGCCGACGGTGGCTTCGGGTACATCGATTCGTTCCTGTTCCTCTACAAGCTGACGGCCGGCACGCCCACGCGGCTCGCGGCGGTCAACCTCAGCGAGGTCGGCGCCATCACTCCGAAGTGGATCGAGATCTTCGAGCTCGACGATCTGGTCGGCGTCGAGACGGCGGGCTTCGGTGGTGGTCGCAACGCGATCGTCGGCTGGCCGGGCAGGAAGTTCGATCGCAAGCCCGACATCAACGCGTGGCCGCATCCCCCTGGGACCACCGACTCGGCGAAGCTGCCCGGCGGTTCGCGCGTGTTCTCGAACTCGCTGTTCGACGGCTGGGTCGTGCTCGGCACCGAGCCGACGCTCGTACCGGCAGGGACACCGTCGAAGCGATCGTTCACCGAGAAGCTCGGCGAGCTGCTGTTCTTCACCGAGCTGATGGCGCCGTGGGGCAAATCCGACGGCAAGCTCAGCCGGTTCACCTGCGAGACCTGTCATCACGAGGGCTACACCGACGGGCGCACGCACTTCACGGGACGCGAGCACGGTGGCCTCAAGGTCAACGCGACGACGCGACCGCTGCTCGGGCTGTTCAATAACGCGCCGTACTTCTCTCGCGCGCTCGATTCGTCGATGACGCAGATGGTGCACTCGGAGTTCAAGGTCGCGAACCGCCACAACGGACGCGACCCGTGGTCCGAGGTGCACGACTGGGACATCCAATGGTGGAAGTATCTCGATCTCGAGGCCACCTGGCTGCCGCCCGAGCTGTTGCGCGAAGCGTTCATCCGCTTCCTGATCCAGTTCACGCATCGCGCGAATGCCGCGGCGAACCACACGACGTTCACCGCGGTCGAGAAGCGCGGCGCCGAGGTGTTTCGCGATCGCTGCACATCCTGTCACGCGGCGAGGTTGATCGCGGAGGAGCCGTCGACCGAGGTGCCGTTCGCTCGCTGGGAGAAGCTGGTGCTGTCGCCCTCTGGACCGCTGGTGTGGAACACCGCGACCTACGCGAAGACCGGGATCGAGCCGTACGTGCATGACGAAGGCACCCGGATCCCGACCCTGCGCAGGCTCTACAAGAAGTCTCCGTACTTCACGAACGGCAGCGCGCGCTCGCTCGGTGAGGTGCTCGACCGCTTCGCGTTCGACACCACGGGACATCACGATCAAGCGACGCCCGCGATGACGAAGCTCACCGCCGACGACAAGACGGCGCTGCTCGCGTTCCTCGATCTGCTGTAGCCACTCGACCGAGCGGCGATGAGCTCATCAACCGACGGGTCGACAACCGGCGGGACAGTTGCCCAGGTCATCGGCACACGGCGCCGGCTCGGGGCACACCCCGGCGTCACTCTCCGTATCGGGAATGCAGAACACCGCGCAGCCTCCGTCGGAGACCGAGCCGTCGGTGGGCGATTCGCCGTGCCCGCAGGCGACCAGGCTGGTGATGCCGGCCACCGTGGCGGTTCCGGCGATCACGGTGAACGCGATCGCAGCAGGGATTCGCAGGCGGGTCATGCCGCGAGCGTCTCACGTCTTGCGCAGCGCTTCATGGACTGCATGGATCTGCTGGAACGACGGGATCCGAGCAGGCCCGCGCGCGTGCTGCAGGGCGACCCGCATCTGCGCCGCGCAGCGCGTCGGCTCCATCCGCCCGATGCCGGTGCCAAGACCGCAGCACACCAGCGAGGTGATCGGATGCTTCGCACACGCGAGCAGCACGGCGCGGAAGGCGAGATAGGCGTTGAGCGTGCTGGCGACGCTCTCGGGGACGCGCATCGTCGGCGCGGCGACCAGATACCTCCAGCGAGCGTCACCGGTCTCCACGATCTCGGCGCACCCGATCGGCAACTCACCGTGATGGTGCGCGATGATCGCGCGCTGCAACGTGGTCTGCACGCCGAGTCCGAGCTGATCGCGGATCGCGAGATCGAGGCCACCATCCATGATGCCGAAGCTGTTGGCAGGGCTGACCATCGCGTCGGCCGGGTGATCGAAGTAATCGCCCTCGACGATCTCGACGCCCTCGGCCTCGTCGAACGTGGATCGCCACGCGCGTGCGAGTGCCGGATCGCGAGCGACCAGCGTGATCTTCATGGTGTCAACGGTACACGATCATGTCGCGCGTAGCTCGAACAGAGTCGCGGCACCGCCGGACAGCGTGGTCGGAGTGGTCGCGACCACACGAAAGCTCGGAAACAGCGCGACGATCTCCGCGGCGGTGATCGGATGGGTGGCGAGCTCGGCGGTGGTGTGAGCAACCAGGATCAGCGTGCTACCCGTGGTGGTGCGTGCGGCGATCGCCTGCGCGTAGGCGTCGCGGCGGTCGACCGGCAGGCAGTGAAGCACACCGCGATCGACGATGACGTCGAACGTGCCGTCGAGGTTCGACGCGGTGACGTCGTCGAGCGCGAACAGGATCGGGAGATCGCCGGCAGCGCTTCGAGCGCGGCCGAGCGCGGTGGCGGAGATCTCGGTGGCCGTGACGCGGTAGCCGAGTCGCGCCGCGGTGATCGCGACCGTGCCGGTGCCGGTGCCGAGATCGAGCAACCGGCCCGTGCGTGCTTCGAGCGCGTGCTGGAGCGGGGCGCCGATCGGGTCGTGGGTCCACGGCAGCTGATCGAGCGGCGTCGTCGACCACAGCCTCTCCCACGTTGCTGCATCCGTAGGGAGGCGAGGGCGAGGCACGACGTGCGTGAGGAGGTGACGCACGATCTCGATCACCGCCGACGGTGCCGCCGCGGGACCGAACATCGGCGCGCGGTCCTCGGGACGCTGGGCGACCTCGATGCCGAGCGAGCCGTGGACCACGTACCGGCCGTGCTGGCGCAACGTGTCGAGGTTGTCCTGCACCGGTGGCGCACCGAGCATCGCGTCGTTCATCGACGGTGCGATGACGACAGGCGCGGTTGTTGCGGTGACGATCGCGGACACCAGATCCGAGCAGTCACCGGCGGCGATCCGCGCGATCGTCGTCGCACTCGCGGGCCACACGAGGACGAGCTCGGCCCACGAGGCGAGGTTGATGTGAGGGACCGGCACGTCCTCCGAGCGCTGCCACGAGCTGCGCCAGACGCGGTGATGCGTCAAGGCGTCGAGCGCGGGCACCGAAATGAACCGGCGTGCAGTTCGGGTCAACGCGATCCGGACGTCGCAGCCGATCGCGTGAAGGCCGCGCACCAGCACCGGCGCATCGACGGCGGCTACCGCCCCGGAGATCCCCAGCACGACGCGGCGACCCTGAAACGGCGTCGCAGCGCGAGGTGGCTGCGCCGCGACCAAGATCTTCTCGCGGTCGAGCAACGCGATCAGATCGTCGACGGGCTTCGCCGGCACCTCGCCACCGCTGCGCGACGCGAGCTCCGCGAACACCGCCTCGCGCGTCACCGGGCGCGCGTGGATCTCGAGCACCACGCGAACCAGCGCCGCCGACGCGTCGTCGAACCGCAGCGCGCCCGACGGGCCGAGGATGAACGTCGAGTCCTTGTGATCGACGATCTTCGCGATCGCGGCACGCACGCGCGCTGACATCGCAACGACGATAGCGCGTCGGTGATTCGCGTTCGTGAGGACCGTCCCCATTCGCGCAAGAGGTTTCGCGGGATTCGAGATCGGAAGTTAACCAAGTGAGGACAGTCCCCATTCACGAACGGGTAGAGTAGGGCGCTTTGTCCGCGCCCATTCGTTTGCCCTCCGGGGTGCGTGACTTCCTGCCGCGCGCGGCGGCGAGGCGGCTATCGCTCGCCGCACGACTCGGCCGGGTGTTCGAGACCTGGGGCTACGCGCGGATCATCACGCCGGTGTTCGAGTGCGCGGACGTGCTCGAGCGCGGGATGGGTGGCGATGCGCGCGCAGCGGCGATCCGGTTCGTCGAGCCCGGCACCGGCGAGGTCGTCGCGCTGCGGCCCGATATCACGGCGCAGGTGGCACGCCTGGTGGCCACCCGGTTGGCCGAGCAGGAGGGGGCGATCCGGCTGTGTTACGAGGGCGCTGTCTATCGGTTGTCGGGGCGGCTGGCCGACGAGATGGGGCAGCGCGAGATCCTGCAGGCAGGCGTCGAGCTGATCGATCTCGCGGCACCTGCCGGCGATGCCGAGGTGCTCGCCGTCGCTGCTGCCGCCTTGGCGTCGGCGTCGCTCGCCGAGACGCGTCTCGATGTCGGGCACGTCGCTCCGCTCCGCTACGTGATCGATCACGTGCCCGAGGCAGCGCGCGATGACCTGCAGCGAGCGTTGGCGAAGAAGGACCGCGCGAAGTTGCGCGCGATCGCCGGCACGCTGTCGCCCGAGCTGGCACCCCTGGTCGCCGAGCTCGGCTCGCTGTGGGGCGCGGCCGGCCCCACGCTACAGCGCGCGGCTGCGTTGCCATGGCCCGCGGAGGTTCGCACCGCGCTCGATCAACTGCGCGTCGTGCTGCAGACATTTGCCGAGCTCGCGGATCCACCGGCGCCCGAGGTCACGATCGATCTCGGCGACGTCAGGGGCTTCGACTACTACACCGGCGTACGGTTCGCGGGCTATGCGGGCGGTGCCTCCGACGCGGTGCTGCGCGGTGGTCGCTACGATTCGTTGATCGGTCGCTATGGCCGGCTCGCGAAGGCGACGGGCTTCGCGATCGATGTCGAGGCACTCGCCCAGGCGCAGCGCGCGGCCGATCAACCACTCGTGATGGCGCGGGGTGTGGCGGTGTTCGGGCATGGTGCCGCGGCGCTCGCGCGCGGCTTGCGGGAGCACGCGATCCGCGCGGTGACCTCTCCCGAGCTGCCCACGGCGAGCTGGCTCGTGCACGCTGGACTCGATGCCGCGGTCCTCGTCGATCGCGGTGAGATCCTGCGCTCGGATGGTTCGATTTCGGTCGTCGCGATGACACCGGTAGCGCTCGCAACGTTGCTCGCAGGAAACGGAGAAAACTGATGTCCGTCGTGATCGTCGTCGGTGCCCAGTGGGGTGATGAAGGCAAGGGCAAGGTGGTCGACCTGTTCACGGAGCGCGCCGATACGGTCGTGCGCTACGGCGGCGGGGCGAATGCCGGCCACACGCTCGTGATCGAGGGCAAGAAGCTGGTGACGCACCTCGTGCCGTCGGGCGTCTGCCATCCCGGGAAAGCGTGCGTACTCGGCGACGGCATGGTGATCGATCCGCTGACGCTGCTCGAGGAGCTCGCGGATTGTCAGGCGCGTGGCCTCCTCCAGCGCGGCGAGCTGCTCGTCGGCCTCGGTGCCCACGTCATCCTGCCGTATCACAAGCTGCTCGACGGGTTGCGCGAGGATCACAGCGCGAAGACCGGCAAGTCGATCGGCACCACCCGTCGCGGGATCGGGCCGGCGTACGAGGCCAAGGCGGCGCGCCGCGGCGTGCGCGTCCGCGATCTCGCGAAGCCAGCCCGGCTCGAGATGATCGTGCGCGCGAACATCGACGAGCTGACGCCGGTGTTCACACACCTCGGAGGCTCGGTCACCGAGGCCGAGATCAGCAAGTGGATCGCGGATGCGATCGAGTACGGCAAGCGCCTCGCACCGCACACCGGCGATGCGGGTCGGTTCGTCGCCAACAAGATCGCCGAGGGCAAGCACGTGCTGTTCTAGGGCGCGCAGGGCTGCCTCCTCGATCTCGATCACGGCACCTATCCGTACGTGACGTCATCGTCGACGATCGCGGCCGGTGCGTGTCAGAGCGCGGGCATCGGTCCGACGCACATCGATAGCGTCGTCGGGATCACCAAGGCGTACGCGACGCGCGTCGGCGAGGGGCCGTTCCCCACCGAGCTGCACGGCGACGCCGGCAACGCGCTGCGGATCGCGGGCGGCGAGTTTGGCGCGACGACGGGGAGGCCGCGCCGTTGTGGTTGGCTCGATCTGCCCGCGCTGCGAATGGGTGTCCGCCTCTCGGGGATGCAGTCGCTCGCGCTGACCAAGCTCGACGTGCTCGCAGATCTGCCGGAGATCAGCGTGTGCGTGGCCTACAAGGTCGACGGCAAGGAGCTCGACGAGCCGCCGATCGATCCCGACGACATCGCGCGCGCGGAGCCGGTCTACGCAAGATTCTCGGGCTGGGGAAAACTCCCAGCGAACGCGCGCGACATCTCGGATCTGCCAAAGACCGCACGCGCCTACGTCGACACCATCGCGCGGATGGCGGGCGTCCCGTTTTGCCTCGTCTCGATCGGACCCGATCGCACCGAGACGATCCGGTTCCTCGATCCGTTCGCATGATCGCCTAACTGCCGGCCATCGGCTGGCTTTCAGCGACGACTTCCCTGTACGATCATTTCTCCAAGGTGTGGGGACGCTAGGGGTCCTACACCTCGAACCACGGGAACGGTCAGATCATGAAGATCGTCTGCGACGCTTGCCAAGCCAAATACTCGATCTCGGACGATAAGGTCCAAGGCAAGGTTTTCAAGATTCGCTGCAAGAAGTGCAGCAACATCATCGTCGTGCGCGGTGGCGCCGGCGCTGCGGAGGCCCCGGCACCGACGCCGGAAAAGGACACGCGCGTCTACGACTACGGCTACGAAGGCGGCGGCGAGCCCGCGGGTGGTGGTGGGGACGATGCCGTGTGGCATGTCGTGATCAACTCCGATCAGGTCGGTCCGATGACGGCGTCCGAGGTGCAGCAGCGGTTCGCGGCGAACGAGATCGACGCCGAAACCTACGCCTGGCGCGAAGGCTTCGCGGATTGGATCCCACTCTCGCAGGTCGACGCGTTTGCCGACCTGGTCGCGTCGGGCAGCACGACCACCGCAGCAGCCGGCGACGGCAGCGCGAACGTGGCGGCGATGTTCGGCGGTGGCGGCGAAGAAGCCGGCACCGTGCGCAGCGACCCGGGTGATCTGTTCGCGGCGGCGTCGAGCGGACGCGCAGCCGTCGGCGATGATGATGGCGATCTGTTCGGCAGCAAGCCGGTGACCACCAAGGAGCAAGCGTCGGCGGCGTCGTCGAAGCTGCGTGGTGAGCGCAACGAGAACTCCGTGTTGTTCTCGCTCAACAACCTCGCGCAACTCGCGAGCGACAAGCCTGCGCCGAGCTCGTCGTCGTCCTCCTCCTCGTCGTCCGGTTCCTCGGGTCAGGCCACCGGTGCGGCTGGTGGTGAGGGTTCCGGGCTGATCGATATTCGCTCGATGGCGAACGCGTATCTCGGCGGCGGTGGTTCGCCGGGTGGCGCGAAGCCGGCGACGTCGTCGGCGATCGGCTCGATCGACGATCTGCCCGTGTTCGGCGGCGGCGGCTTCTCGGAGCCCGCCGTGATGGTGCCGACGGCGCGTGCGCAGGGCAACAGCAAGATGATGTACATCCTGATCGGCTCCGTCGGCCTGCTGGCCGTCGCGGCGATCATCCTCGTCGTCGTCATGCTCGGTAGGGGCGACAAGAAGGTGGAAACGGTCGCAGTCGCCGATCCGACGGGCGAGAAGAAGCCGGAAGACAGCACCAAGCCACCCGAGGATACGAAGAAGCCGGTGGGTGAGGACACCAAGAAGCCCGAGGACACGGCCAAGCCGCCCGAGGACACGACCAAGCCCCCCGAGGATACGAAGAAGCCGGAAGACACCAAGAAGCCGGACGTCAAGAAGCCGGCGGTCTCGAAGGTCGAGCCGAAGAAGCCCGACAAGCCGGTCACGGTCGCGAAGGTCGACCCGAAGAAGCCCGTCGAGAAGCCCGTCGAGAAGCCGTCCTCGGGTGGCTGTGACGAGGTGTCGTGCGTGCTGTCGAACTACGAGGGCTCGTGCTGCGCGAAGTACAAGAAGGGTGGCACGACCAAGCCGAGCACGCCTCCGCCGGTGAACAGCGGCCTCCCCGAGTCACTCGATCGCGGCATGATCGCCGAAGGCGTGAGCCCGGTGAAGGCCAGGGTGATGTCGTGCGGCGACAAGTCTCCTGCGAAGGGCACCGTGAAGGTTTCGGTGAAGGTGAACCCGGACGGCGGCGTCGCGAGCGTATCCGTCAAGCAGACCCCGGACGCGAGTCTCGGTAGCTGCGTGTCGAGCGCGATGTCGCGCGCGCGCTTCAAGAAGACGCAGACTGGCGGCACGTTCGGTTATCCGTTCGTGTTCTAGAACTCCGCCAGAGTGAATCGGACCGGTTGATCGCGATCGATCCCGAGTTCGAGATCGAAACGACGTCAGAAGCAGGGCGAAGGCCTACCGAACAATCCGAGCAAGCTTGGAATCGGTGGCACTGGCTGGCTTCGGTGATGCGGTGTGTCGACGGCCAGTCTCCCAGCCAGTCGCACCGGCAAATGCAGCTGCTCGCAGGTCCTGACTGAAGAGATCTGCATGCGAAGTCAGCTACTTCGCGGTGGGGTCTTTTGGCACAAGTCCGGCACCCGGACTCGGCACATGCGCTTCCGCTCCCTTGTTGTTGTTTTGGCGTCCCTCCCGCTCGCCGCGTCCTGCGCCGACGGCGGTTCGGGTGATGAAGGACCGACCCCGTTCGATGACGACAGCGAGGTTGGTCCGGACACCGTCAACCAAGGGGCGCCGCCCAACGACTCCCTGCCCGATGACACCAAGGCCGATCAGGTGCTGCCGGTGACGTTCTCGGTCGCCGACCAGTCGCCGGTGAAGAGCCAGGGTAGCCGTGGCGTGTGCTCGATCTTCGCGTCGACCGCGATGATCGAGAACCTCTACATCAAGGCCGGCATGCCTGCCGCCGAAGCCGACTTCTCCGAGCAATATCTTCAGTGGGCCGTCAAGAACCTCGACGGTGCGTTCGCGAACACTGGTGGCTCGAGCTCGGATGCGAACCTCCGCACCACGGTCGAGTTCGGCACGGTCAAGGAATCGGAGTGGGTCTACGAGTCGTTCCCGTGGGGACCCTCGAACGACGCGGCGTGCACCGGCGACGGCGAAAACCTGCCGATCAAGTGCTACACGAACGGCGAGCCGCCGGCGACCGCCGAAGCCGCGCGCAAGTTCAAGCTGCCGTCGTCGCGCTGGATCAACAACAACTCGATCAAGTCGCACATCTTCAACAAGAAGGTGGGCGTCAACGTCGGCATGACGTTCTTCTATCAGTCGTGGAACCATCGCAAGTCCGAGCTGCCCGTCAACAGCGAGTACTGGCGCCAGGGCTTCGTCACGTATCCGAACGCCGACGACAAGACCAAGTCGCTCGTGAAGCGCGCGGGTCACGCGATCCACATCGTCGGTTGGGATGACAACCTCGAGGTCTGTTCGCGCGACAAGGAGGGCAAGGACGTCCTCGGCGCCGACGGCAACTGCGTCATGGAGAAGGGCTTCTTCATCTTCAAGAACTCGTGGGGCACGGTCGGCTTCGGCATCGCGCACCCGAACGGTCCGGGCTACGGCTATCTCTCGTACAGGTACGTCAAGGAGTTCGGCTCGGCGGTCACCGCGGAGATTCCGGCGCTCGATGCGCCGCGCGAGATCTGCGACGCCGGTGGCGATGAAGATGGTGACGGCCAGGCGAACTGCGCCGACGCCGATTGCGCGATGCACCCGTCCTGCACCGGCACCGGTGGCGACCACACGTTCACTGCCACGCCCGCCGCCGCGATTCCCGACAATGGCGAAGTCTCGAACACGATCGACGTCGCCGATACCGGCACGGTCGCCGACGTCAAGGTCACCGTCGACATCACGCACACGTACCGTGGCGACCTCAAGGTCTCGCTCGTCAAGGGAACGACCACCAAGGTCCTGTTCAACGGCGACGGCGGCTCCGTGGACGACCTCAAGCAGACGTTCACCGTGACCGGGCTCGACGGCCAGGCGCTCGCCGGTGGCTGGACGCTCAAGGTTGCCGACACCGCGTCGCAGGACGTCGGCACGCTCAACAGCTGGAAGCTCGAGGTCAAGACGAACTAGTCGTCTCAACAGTCATACGAGGCCCCTGACTACAGGCTCCTCGTACGCCGGCGCCCTAACACGGCGCCGGCTTTTTTTTCGGACACGAACCAGCCGGCAAGATCAGTTCTTGTTGTCGAACTTGATGCCTTCCTTGACCTGCGAGATCGCGTCGTTGACGAGCGAGATCGCCTTGACGCGATGACCGCCCTTGTCGGCGGTGGCGGCCTTGAGATCGGTCAGCGCCGACTCGAGGTGACCGAGTGCCGACTTCATCTTTGGCTGCGGATCCGCACTGGCGGTGTTCATCGCGTTGTTGCCAACGACGATGGCGAGGACGGCGGCGAGGGCGAACGAGGTAACTTTCCAAGGATTGCGCATGTGTCTGGACTCCCTTTGAGTGACCCTGACCCTATCGCGGGTCTGCGAGTTAAACGGATCGCGAACCCAGACGTTCGCGGCATTCGCAGGCTCGGGTAGTTTTGCCCCATGTTGCTCGATCAAGTCGCGACGACGAGTCGAGCCATCGCCGAGGCGAGCAGCCGGAAGAAGAAGGTCTCCTTGCTCTCCGGGCTGTTGAGGGAGGTGCCACCCGAGGAGCGCGCCGCGGTCGCTCGCTACCTCGCGGGCGAGACCGGCTACAAGACCGGGATCGGCTACGCCACCGTCGGCGAGCTTCGCTCGGCCACTCCCGCTGCCTCTCCGTCACTGACGGTCACGGAGGTCGAGCAGGTGTTTGCCGAGCTCCCGACGATCGCAGGCACCGGCTCGTCGCGCGCGAAGAAGGACGCGCTCGGTGCGCTGTTCGCTCGTGCCACCGCGGGCGAGCAGCATTTCCTCGCTGCGATCTTGGTCGGTGAGCTTCGCCAGGGAGCACTCGATGCGCTGGTCGTCGACGCGATCGCCGTGACCGTGGAGCTGCCTCCGAAAGCGGTGCGCACCGCGTACATGCTCGCGGGCGAGCTCGGTGTCGTCGCCGCCGCGGTGCTCGCGGATCCCGCCGCCGTGCACACGTTCGGCCTGACCTTGTTCCGGCCGATCCTGCCGATGCTCGCGCAGACCGCGGAGGATGCGTCTGCCGCGCTCGCCGAGTTCCCCGATTCGCCACTCGCGTTCGAGCTCAAGCTCGATGGCTTTCGCCTTCAGCTCCACAAGGACGGCGATGCGGTCCGCGCGTATTCGCGTGCCCTCAACGACGTCACCGTCGAGGTCGGGCCGCTACTCGAGGTCGTGCGTGCGCTCCCGGCCCGCCGGCTGATCCTCGACGCCGAGGCCATCGCCTATCGCCCCGACGGTCGGCCGCGGCCGTTCCAGGACACCATGAAGCTGAAGGCGCGGGGAGTGGAACGCGATGGCACGTCGCTGACGCTCTCCGCGTTCGATGTGCTGCTCGTCGACGACGACACGCTGCTCGCGAAGCCCGCGCAGGAGCGCTTCGCGGCGCTCGCCGGCGCAGCTCCAGCGCTCGCGGTGCCGCGCGTGATCACCGCCGATGCCGCGGAAGCGACGGCGTTCTACGATCGCGCGATCGCCGGTGGTCACGAAGGTGTGATGGCAAAGGCCCTCGACGCGCCGTACGACGCCGGTAGTCGCGGTGCTGTGTGGCTCAAGATCAAGAAGGTCCGCCACCTCGATCTCGTCGTGCTCGCGGCGGAGTGGGGCTCGGGGCGGCGCAAAGGCAAGCTGTCCAACATCCACATCGGTGCTCGTTCCGGGGATGGCTTCGTGATGCTCGGCAAGACGTTCAAGGGCATGACCGACGTGATGCTCGCCTGGCAGACCGCGAACTTTCTCGCGCGCCAGGTCGATCGCGATGGCCACATCATCTACGTGCGTCCCGAGATCGTCGTCGAGATCGCGTTCAACGACGTGCAGCGCTCGACGCACTACAAGGGCGGGCTCGCGCTGCGGCACGCGCGGGTGGTGCGCTACCGTGACGACAAGACGGTGGCGGAATCAGATCCGATCGATGCGGTGCGCGCGATCGCGATCGCCGATGGCGTGATCTAACCCCAGAGACCAGCGGCGCCGGCGGCCGGCCACCACCTTGAACGAAAATGAGTTTTCGTGGCAGTTCGCCTGTGTCGATCCTTCGACC
The DNA here is from genome assembly GCA_038325805.1 of Haliangiales bacterium. GTDB lineage: Bacteria > Myxococcota_A > Polyangia > Haliangiales > Haliangiaceae > JABFXX01. The sequence continues at coordinate 207 of JBBQJJ010000154.1, read as the reverse complement.
AGGCGAATGATGGGGAACGGGGCTCGTCCCGAATACAATCGTTAGCGCTCGAAGTGGTACCTCGACGTCTGCGTCGTGCCGGAGCCGGCGGGCTCCGTTCCCTCGAAGTCGATCGAGTTGCCGACGAGCACGCCCATCGACACCGTGGGTCCGAACCAGTTCAGCGTCGTCTGTGTCGGCATCGCTCCGTTGCAGCTATCGACCACG
>JBBQJJ010000153.1:0-17740 GCA_038325805.1 Haliangiales bacterium | reverse complement strand
AGCGGATGCGCTACGCGGGCTTCCTCCGCAACACGGTCGATCCGCTCACGAAGGAGAAGCTTGGCACGAACGCGCTCGAGCTCTCGGGCAACTTCGCGCCTCGCATCGGCATCCTGTACGACTGGACGAAGGAAGGTCGCTCGAAGGTCTACGCCCACTGGGGCCGGTTCTACGAGTCCGTCCCGATGGACATCAACGACCGGTCGTTCGGCGGTGAGGTCACCTACGAGCAGATCTACAGCCCGAGCAGCTGCGGCACGATCGATCCGAAGATCAACAGCCAGAACGGCGAGAACTGCATGGGCAAGGCCAGCAGCGAGCGCTTGATCGGCGCGAGCGGCGTGCTGATCGCGCCCGGGATCAAGTCGCAGTACATGGACGAGCTGATCGCCGGCTTCGAGTACGAGATCATGGACGACCTCAAGATCGGCGTGTCCTACCAGAACCGCCGGCTCGGTCGCGTGATCGAGGACTTCTCGACGGACGGCGCGAACACCTACATCATCGGCAATCCTGGCGAGTTCTCGGCCTCCGATGAGGCCGCGCTCGCCGACCGGATCATGCGCACCGACGACCCCAAGGAGAAGGCGCGCCTCCAGCACAACCTCGATCTGTTCAAGGGCAGCCGGATCTTCGACAAGCCGCGCCGCGACTACAACGCGCTGCAGTTCACGCTGACCCGCCGGTTCTCGAAGGCGCTCTACATCCAGGGCTCGTACACCTACTCGAAGACCGCGGGTAACTACGGTGGTCTGATCTCGTACGACAACGGCCAGATCGATCCGAACATCTCGTCGCAGTACGATCTCATCGAGCTGCTCGCGAACCGCATCGGACCGCTGCAGACGGACCGCCCGCACTACATCAAGCTCGACGGCTACTACACCTTCGACTTCAAGAAGTCGGGCTCGCTCACGGTTGGCGCTCGCCTCCGCGCGCTCTCGGGCACGCCGACCAACGCCCTCGCCGGTCACTTCCTCTATGGTGGCGACGAGTCGTTCCTCCTGCCGCGTGGCCAGCTCGGCCGGACGGACTTCGAGCACGGCCTCGACATGCACTTCGGCTACGGCAAGCAGCTCAACAAGAACTACAAGATCGAAGTCTTCGCTGACCTCTTCAACATCTACAACCGCCAGGGTCAGGCGAACCTCGAGTCCACCTACGCGCCGTTCTTCAAGCTGTCGGGCCCGGGCGGCGGCGGCGGCACGCAGCAGAACGCCAACCCGGTCGCGGGTGGCACGTACGAGGATCTGATCTTCGTCAAGACCGTCGACCAGGACGGCAAGGAGACCAACATCCCGATCGGTACCAACCCGAACTTCCGCAACACCACGTCGCGCTACGCGCCGGGTAACGCCCGCATCGGCGTCCGCCTGACCTTCTAAGTCAGCCAGGTTGATTGCGAAGGCGCCGGCAGTGATGCCGGCGTTTTTGTTTTTCGGCGAACCCGTGGGTGGTAGCCGTGTCAGAGCGCGGTGGTATCAACGGGGAGGTGCACGGGCTGAACGAAGAACAACGCGCTGCCGTCGATCACGGCGATGGACCCCTGATGGTCCTCGCCGGCGCTGGGACGGGGAAGACGCGCGTGCTCGTGCAGCGGATCGCCCGGCTGGTCGAGAGCGGCGTCGCCCCGTGGGAGATTCTCGCGGTCACCTTCACCAACAAGGCGGCGGGTGAGATGCGCCATCGGCTGCGCGAGCTGATGGGCGAGGCAGCAAACGCGATGTGGATCGGTACGTTCCACGCCACCTGTGCGCGGCTGTTGCGGCGGTTCGGCGAGAAGATCGGGCTGCCGCGGAACTTCGTGATCTTCGATGACGACGATCAGCTCAAGGCGATGGAGCGGCTGCTCAAGGAGACGGGGCTCGATGCGCAGGTCTCGCCTCGGACGATCCTGTCGCGGATCGATCGCGCGAAGAATCGCGGCGTCGATCCGAGGTCGATCAAGGTCGGGATCTACGATGAAGAGGTCGAGCGCCTCTATCCGATGTACCAGGATGCGCTCGCACGCGAGCACGCGGTCGATTTCAACGATCTGCTGCTGCGCACCCTCGATCTGCTCACCCACGAGCAGGTGGGGAAGGTGCTGCGCACCAGGTTTCGGCACGTCCTCGTGGACGAGTTCCAGGACACCAACCGGGTGCAGTACGACCTGGTCAGCAAGTTCGCGGCGGCCACGCGCAACCTCACCGTGGTGGGTGATGACGATCAGTCGATCTATGCGTGGCGCGGGGCGGAGCCGAAGAATCTGCTCGAGTTCGACCGCGAGTTCCCCGATGCGCGGGTGATCAAGCTCGAGCACAACTATCGGTCCACGCAGACCATCCTCGACGCCGCGAATGGCGTGATCCAGAAGAACCGCGATCGCCACGACAAGGCGTTGTGGACGGACAAGGGCATGGGGGACAGCCTCGAGCTCTACCAGGCAGGTGACGAGCGCGGCGAGGCGTACTTCATCGCGCAATCGATCCGGCGGCTGATCGATGACGGGCCGCACTCGCCGAGCGACATCGCGATCCTGTACCGGACCAACGCACAGTCGCGCGTGCTCGAGGAGCATCTCCGCGCGGCGCGGGTCCCGGCGAAGGTGGTCGGTGCCGTGTCGTTCTTCGAGCGCAAGGAGGTCAAGGATGCGATCGCGTACCTCCGCCTGCTCGCCAACCCGGCGGCAGATTCGGCGTTCGAGCGGATCGTCAACGTGCCGCCCCGTGGGATCGGTGACACCACCGTCGATCGGCTGCGTGCGGCCGCGCGCGCGAACGGCACTGGCATGCTCGATGCGGCGCGGCTCGCGGCACGTGAAGGCGTTGCGGGGCTGACCACGGCACCGCGCAAGAAGCTGCAGAGCTTCGTGGAGCTGATCGATGGGCTGGTCGACGTGATCCAGCAGGGTGCGTCGGTCGGCGAGACGATCATCCAGGTCGTCGATCGCAGCGGGCTGCGCGCGAAGCTCGAGGCCGAGGCGTCCGCGGAGTCGCGCGATCGGCTCGATAACCTCGCCGAGCTCGTCTCCACGGCCACGGACTACGATGACGAATCCGGCGCGCCGGGTGACGAGACGGACGATGGCCCGGCGCTGACGGCGGTGGACGGTTTCCTCGAGCGTGTCGCACTCGCGTCGCCCGGCGATCAAGCCACGAGCGAGCAGGTCGTGTTGATGACGATCCACATCGCGAAGGGGCTCGAGTGGCCCATCGTGTTCCTCTCGGGCCTCGAGGATGGGTTGTTTCCGTCGTTGCGCGAGCGCGAGGGCACCTCCGAGGACGCCGCGCTCGAAGAGGAGCGCCGGCTCGCGTACGTCGCGATCACGCGTGCACGGGAGAAGCTCTGCCTGACCCACGCGCGCACGCGCAGGCAATGGGGCGAGATCAAGATCCAAGGGCCATCGCGGTTCCTCGAAGACATCCCGGCCGGCTGCTTCGGGCAGAAGTTCTCGCGCGCGCCGCGGCCCTCGCTGGTGCCGCGCGGTCCTCGGCTCGATTCGATGGACGATCAATCATCGCCGGCCGCGAGTGGTCAGTGGCGCCAACGCAAGATGACGGCGAACCGCCGGCTCCAGAACGAGTTCGATCAGCGCTCGTACGATGACGAGCCGGTGTTCCACGTCGATGATGATGCGCCGGCGACGGGGCTCCTGGTCGGCACCAACGTCTCTCACTCCACGCTCGGGGTCGGTCGCGTCGTCGCGATCGCCGGGACCGGTCGGGAGCAGAAGGTCGTCGTCGATTTCGGCACGCTCGGTCGCAAGACGGTGTTCGCGCGGTTCCTCGCCGCCGAAGCCGCCGGCGACGATCTCAACTGACCACAGGGTTCGGCCACGTTCTCGGCGTCGGGCCGAGGTGTCGTTCGATGCGCTTGCGCCGACCACGCAGGCTCCGTCGTCGCGGCGATCGCCGTGCGCTGCGCGAGCCTCGTCGCGACGAGCTCGTCACCCGGTGGATCGAGCTTCGCGCTCGTCGCGGTGAGCTCGTCACTCGGTGGATCGCGCTCGTCGCGGGCTGCGCGTGGCTGCCAAGCCGGCGAAGCAGTGTGAGACCGGAGCTTCGCCGCCCGAGTCAGCGCTCGAACAGGCGCGACACGATCGGGATCCGGAGGCCGTGCTCACGCATGCGATTCAGCCATGCGGTGAACGCCTGCGCGGCATCGGCGACCAGTTGCTCGGCAACGGCCTCGGGCACCTGGCGATGCGATGTGGGTGGGGTGGTCTGGTTCATGGGCAAGGTGTCCGGATCCCGGACAGTTACTCGGGCATCCGCTCGGTGATCACGGCGAGCTTGATCGCGGCGCGGTTGCGCCAGACCTCGACCTCGGTCGCCTTGCCGACGGGTGTGGTCGAGACCAGCCATGGCAACGAGCGGTGGTCGATGGGACGATCTCCCCACTTCAAGATCACGTCGCCGGTGCGCAGCGTCGAGCGCGCCGCGGGAGAGCCGGCCTTCACCTCGGTGACGAGCGCACCCTGCGTCTGTGGGAGGCCGAGGTCCTGCGCGAGCTCGGCGGTGATCGGCTTGACCAGGACGCCGAGCCAGCCACGCGCGACCTGGCCGTAGTCGCGCAATGCTTCGAGGATCTCGCGGACGCGATTGATCGGCACGACGAACGACAGCTCGGACGAAGAGCCGCGTTCCGCCGGCGCGATCGCCATGCCGACCACCTGACCGGCCGTGTCGATCACCGGTCCGCCGGAGTTTCCGCGATGGATCCGCGCGTCGGTCTGCATGTACGCGCGATAGCCGAGCGTGGGCCCCTGGACCAACGAGCCGCCCTCGCGACCGGTCGCCGACACGATGCCCGCCGCAGCCGTGACCTCGTCACCGAACGGATTGCCGAGCGCGACGATCCACTCGCCGACTTGCACCTGATCGGAGTCGCCCATGCGGAGTGCGTGGAGGCGCGGCACGTCGATCTGGAGGAGCGCGAGATCGAGGCGCGGATCGCGGCCGATCACCTTCGCGGGTGCCTCGGTGCCATCGGCCAGCACCACACGCAGCTTGCCGGCCTCGATCGTGGCCGCGCCATCCTTCGCTGGAGAGGTGACGGCCGCGACGATGTGGTCGGTGGTCAGCACGTAGACGCCGCGCGACTCGATGAGGAAGCCGGTGCCGAGCGAGACATCGGCGACCGAATCCGGCGCACCCGGGAACATCGACGCGGGTCCCGACTTGACGGGCGACGTGGCGCGAATCGCGACCACGCCATGCTTCGCACTCGCGACCAGATCGACGAACGAGCCCGGCGCACTCGGGTAGAGCAGGCGCGCCTGTTGGGGATTCACCGACGGTGCGAGCCGCCCGCCATCTGCGGGGACCTCACGCTCGCGGCACCCGATGCCGAGCAGCGCGAACATCACGAGCGCGACACGGGGCCTCACTTCGCGTGGACCTTCTTCTCCGCGTCGACGTACGCGACCCGCAGGTCGTAGATCAGGCTGGCGATCAGCTTGGTCTCCGTCTCGTCGAGGTTGCCCTTCGTCTTCTGCTCGAGCATGCCGAGCACGTCGATGAAGTAGCGCGCCGCCTCGAGATCGACGGGATGCGCCTGGCCGTCGGGCCCGGGCATCATGCCGAGCGCGACCTGGACCGTCGACGCCGTGGACAGGACGTAGGTAGAGAAGTCGACCGGGCCGAGAACTCCGGGTTGGTCCGCCATGCGCAGAACATATACCTAATCAACGAGCCGACCTCGGCTGACCTCGACCTTCCGACGGGCGGAACGAGCTCGCTCGGTCGACACGAGCCGAACCCGGATCGGTGGTGGTTTGTTCCATCGCCACGCGGGGTTGATCTCTCCCTCCGGGCATCTCTGCACGGGCACCCGAGGGTGATCTGTGTAATCGTTGAGCTGCTCATGGATACCCTGCGCGATCCATTCCCACCGGCGTCCACCACCACGGCCTCGGGTGAGCCATCGCCCGCCGGGACCCTACCGGGGGCTGGTTCGGGACCGGTGTCGCTTCGCAGCGAAGTGCCCGCCGGCGCGGCCGAGAAAGCCGACAAGAAGCCGCTCGACGTCAACGCGTTGACCGAAGAGGTCAAGGTCACGAGCGCGTTCCTCGATGACGTGTTCGCGCAGGTCGGCAGGGTGGTCGTCGGCCAGCGCGAGATGGTGGAGCGCGTGCTGATCGGGCTGCTCACGGGCGGTCACTGCTTGATCGAAGGCGTGCCCGGTCTCGCGAAGACGCTGACGGTGCGCACGCTCGCTCAGACGATCAACGCGAGCTTCTCGCGCATCCAGTTCACGCCAGATCTGATGCCCGCCGACATCACGGGCACCACGATCTACAACATGAACACCGGCCTGTTCACCCAGAAGCGGGGGCCGCTGTTCGCCAACCTGGTGCTCGCCGACGAGATCAACCGCGCACCCGCCAAGGTGCAGTCGGCGCTGCTCGAGGCGATGCAGGAGCGTCAGGTCACGATCGGAGACATGTCGCATCCGCTGCCGGATCCGTTCCTCGTCCTCGCGACGCAGAACCCGATCGAGCAGGAAGGCACGTTCCCGCTGCCCGAAGCGCAGCTCGATCGCTTCATGCTGCTGATCAAGGTCAGCTACCCGACCGCCGGTGACGAGCGCGCGATGCTCGATCGCATGAGCTCGCTCGACATCCCGAGCGCGAGCGAGTGTGCGTCGATCGAGCAGGTCCGGCTGGCCCGCAAGGTCGTCGCCTCGATCTATATCGACGATCGCGTCCGCGACTACATCGTCCACGTCGTCCAGGCCACCCGCCGCCCGCGCGAGTACGGCCTCGCGGAGCTCGCTCCGTTGATCGAGATCGGCGCCTCGCCGCGCGCCACGCTGTGCCTCGCCTCGGCAGCCCGCGCCCACGCCTTCATTCGCCACCGCGCGTACGTCACGCCCGATGACATCAAGGCGATCGGCCTCGACGTACTCCGCCACCGTGTCGCGGTCTCGTACGAAGCCGAGGCCGAGGAAGTGTCGTCGGAGGACGTGGTCCGCCGGATCTTCGAATACCTCCCGGTGCCATAGTACGGATCGCAATGGCCCTCACCACCGCAGAGCTCTTCAAGAAGGCGCGGAAGATCGAGATCGCCGCGCGTCGCCTCGTCGACGAGCAGCTGTCGGGTCAGTACCACTCCGTCTTCAAGGGCCGCGGTCTGATCTTCTCTGACGTCCGCCAGTACTACCCGGGCGACGACGTCCGCACGATCGACTGGAACATCACGGCGCGGATGAGCATGCCGCACGTCAAACAGTACGTGGAGGAGCGCGATCGCACCGTCAATCTCATGGTCGACATGAGCGCGTCGGGCTACTTCGGCTCGCGCGGACTGTCGAAGCGCGAGGTCGCCGCGGAGCTCGCGGCGGTGGTCGCGTTCTCGGCGATCAAGAACAACGATCGCGTGGGCTTGTTCATCGTCACGGACAAGGTGGAGCGCTTCGTGCCGCCGAAGAAGGGTCGTCGCCACGTGCTGCGGGTGATCGGCGAGATCCTCGCGTTCGAACCGCAGGCGCGCGGGACCGACCTCGGCGCCGGACTCGATCTACTCAACAAGGTCACGCGCCGTCGCAGCATCGTGTTCCTGGTCTCCGACTTCCTGTCCGACAACTGGGAGAACGCCGCGAGGATCGCGCGCGTCCGCCACGAGCTGGTGCCCGTCGTCGTCGGTGATCCGCTCGAGTCCAAGCTCCCCGAGATCGGGATCGTGATGCTCGAGGATCTCGAGACGGGGCAGCTCGTCGAGCTCGACACCAGCGGCTACGCCGGTAGGGATTTCCAACGCCGGGCCGCCGCCGCGCACGCAGCCCGCGCCGCTGCACTGCGCCGACTCAACGTCGACATCGTCGAGGTCAAGACCAACGAGCCGTACGTCGACGCGCTGATCGCGTTCTTCAAGGCACGCGCGAAGCGGATGGCACACGCATGAGGGCAGGACTTCGGCGGGCGGTGGTCGTCGTCGCGGTGGTCTCGCTCGGGGCCGTCGCGATCGCGCAGCCGGATCCGGCGGATCCGTGGGGCGCGGGCTCCGGGTCGTCGGCGGATCCCGGTAGCGGATCGACGACGGATCCTGTCACCGGCTCCGGATCGGCCACGGCTCCACCGACGGGCTCGGGCGCACCGATCGATCCAGACCTCGGATCGGGTAGCAGTCCTGGCAGCGGAAGTGGCACCGCACCTGGCAGCGGCAGCGCAGGCAGCGGCAGCGGAACTGGCAGCGGCAGCGGAACTGGCAGCGGCAGCGGCAGCGCCAGCGGCCCGCGGATCATTCAAGTCCCGACGGACCTCAACGCCCCGAACGTCAACGCCGCGGCAAGCCCGACCGAAGTTCGGCTCGGCGGCAAGTTCACCGTGTTCGTCACCGCCACGTTCAACGCCGGCGTCGAGGTCAACCTGCGCGAACCGCTCGACCTCGGGCCCGCCTTCGAGGTCACGCGCCGGCTATCCGAGGACAAGCCCACCGGCGACGGACGCACGGTGCGCGAGTGGCAGCTCGAGGTGATCGCGTGGGAGCTCGGCGATCTCAAGGTGCCGCCGATCGCCGTCACGTTCACCTACGGTGGCAAGGCCGACCAGGTGATGACCAACACGTCGAACCTGCGCGTCACCGGCGTACTCGGCGACGTGATCGACGATCCCAAGACCATGCGCGGGGACGCGCCGCCGACGGATCTCCTGTCGCGCGACTGGTTCTGGCTCTACGTCGCGATCGGTTCGGTGATCGGCGTCGGCCTGTTGATCACCTTGTTCGCGTACCTCCGCAGTCGCCGCCGTCGGGTGTCGCTGGTCGGCGGGGTCGTCGCCGTGCCGCGCAAGTTCGACAGCGCCAGCGATCGCGCGCTGCACGAGCTGAAGGAGATCGAGGCGTCTGGAATCCTCGAGCGCGACGACGATCGCAAGAAGGGCTACGCCGAGATGGTCGAGGTGATCCGCCAGTATATCGGCAGTCGCTATCGCGTCGCGACGCTCGACCTCACCACGCTCGAGCTGATCACGAAGATCGCGAAGCTCGCCTCCGACACCGAGCAAGATCTGATCGAGAACTGGCTCGAGCGCTGCGACATCGTCAAGTACGGCGGCCTCGAGGCGTCGTTCGAGGATGCGACGAAGACGCTCGAGGATGCCCGCGCGCTCGTGGTCACGACGACGACGATGCCCCTGGTCTCGAAGCCCGCGCCAAAGGTCGAGGAGCCGCCACCGCCCGTGCCGAAGCCGGTCGCGTCGAACAAGAGCCCCTACGAACCGCCGGATCCCGCGCCGAGTCCCGATGACGAGGCCCTCGAACGGTTCTCCAAGGGTTCGGGACACGGTCCCGAGAAGACTTCGGGACACGGTCCCGAGAAGGGTTCGGGACACGGTCCCGAGAAGACGGACGCCGCATGAGCAAGCGTGCCGAAGAACCTGGCGGCATCGCGTTCCTACGCGTGATCTGGCCGTGGCTATGGTGCGGTGCGCTCGGCCTGATCCTCTGGCTGATCATTCGCAATTACCTGGTCACCGAGCGCGGCCCCGAGGATCTCGAGTGGCACAGCGGGCGCGCGATCGTGCTGCTCGCCGGCGGCGCGCTGATCGGTGTGGTCGCGTTCCACTTGAACCGCCGCCGCTCGGCGTCGATGGGGTTCTCGCAGGTCGGGCTCGTCGGGGCGCGTGGCTTCGGCGCGTGGCTCTCCGACTTCCCCGGCGTGCTGCGCGTGCTCGCGGTCTGCTGCCTGTCGCTCGCGCTCGCGCGACCCGAGACGTTCAAGACCGTCACGCACACCGAAGAATCCGTCGACATCATGATCGTGTTCGACATGTCGAAGTCGATGGAGGAGACCGACCTCCCGCGCGATCGGATGGACGCCGCGCAGCGCGTGGTCCGGCGGTTCATTCGTCGCACCAAGCAGGATCGCGTCGGCCTCGTGATCTTCGGTCAGCAGGCGATGCTGCACACGCCGCTGACCCAAGACATGAAGATGTTCGAGCAGGTGGTCGCCGATCTCGCGATCGGTGATGTCCCCGAGCTCGGCACCGCGATCGGCGATGGTCTCGCGATGGCACTCGCCGTGCTGCGCCGGTCGGACGGTCAGTGCGATCCGGCGCCGAATGCGCCGCAGACCTGCGCCGATGACTTCACCTGCGGTGCGAAGGGGTTCTGCGAGGGCAAGAAGCGCAACAAGGTCGTCATCCTCCTCTCCGACGGCGACAACAACTGGGTGACCAAGTTCAACCCCGACGATGCCTCGAAGGCAGCGCGCGACATGGGCGTTCAGGTCTACACGGTCCTCGTCGGCCGCGAGGAGAGCGACCTGTTCGGTGGCATGTCGGTCAACCCGACGACGCTGCGCAACATCGCCTCGAACACCGGCGGCGAGTTCTTCCGCGCCACCGACTACGAGTCGTTCGATCGCGGGTTCCAGACCGTGCGCAGCAAGCTCGACACCGTCAAGCGAACGCGCACCGAGCGCGTCCCGAGCAAGCAGCTGTTCGTCCTGATGGTGCTGATCGCGGCGGGGCTGCTCGCGCTCGAGGCGTTGCTCTCGCACACCCGGCTGAGGAGGCTGCCATGACCCTCGGTTCCGTTCACATCGCCCACGCGAGCTTGTTCTGGCTCGCGGTGATCGCCGCGCCGCTCTACGTCTTCCTGCTGCACGTCTACGATCACGCGCGGCGTGGTGCACTCACCCGCCGGCTCGGCGAGCTGCCGGTGCTCGGTCGCGTGCTCGGCTCGGCGTCGCACGGTCGCCGGATCATCAAGGACATCTTGTTCGGGCTCGGCCTCTCGCTCGTGCTGTTCGCGGCTTCGCGCCCACAGCTCGAGGGCACGAAGAAGCTCGAGTTGCGCGGGCTCGATCTCGTGCTCGCGATCGATGTCAGCAAGTCGATGCTCGTCGACGACGTCGCGCAGACGTCGACGATGAAGACCAAGCGGATCGAGGCCTCGCGGCTCGCTCGTGCCCGCGAGCTCGCGACCTCGTTGATCGAGGAGCTGCCCGGCGATCGCATCGGGCCGCTGGTGTTCGCCGGCGCCGCGACGCACTTCCCGCTGACCGAGGATCACCAGGTCGCCGCACGCTTCCTGACCGATCTCGGACCGACCGATCTCCCGCCGGGCTCGAACCTCGGCGAGGTGTTCCGCGTCGCGCGGTGCGTGCTCCGCCCAGACCTCTACGAGGATCTCGGCTGCAAGAAGATCGGCAAGCGTGGTCATGGTGGTGATCCGCTGCGCGGCGAGAGCCTCGATCCGGAGGTCAAGACCGAGGATGCGAAGCTCGAACAGGAGGTCGAGCGCGGCAAGGCGATCGTGCTGATCACCGACGGCGGTGATGCGGATGCGAAGACCCTCAAGGAGGTCGCGGTCGCGAAGGAGCTCGGGATCGCGGTGTTCGTGGTCGGGATCGGCTCGCTGCGGGGCGGGGTGGTCTACGAGATCGAGCCGTACTCCGGCAAGCGAACGACGACCCCGAAGCGCTTGCCCGACGGATCGACGGTGATCTCGAAGCGCGACGACGCCGCGATGAAGGCGCTCGCCGCGGCCGCCGGCGACGAGAACCGCTACATCCCCACCGACGAGCGCGCTCCCGAGGTCGATCTCTCGACGATGGCGATCGTCGACGCGCTGCGCGGCGTCAACCGCGGGCTCGCGACCAAGCAGGTCAAGGAGCTGAAGGACATCTACCAGCCGTTCCTGTTCCTGGCGTTCATGCTGCTGGTGATCGAGGTCGCCATCTCGACGCGGCGCCGGCAGAAGTATCCGGAGGCGCGATGAACATCGGTAGCCCGCAGGCGTTGCCGTGTCATGCTCGAGGCATGCGCCGGCGTGGCCATGCATTTGCGTTGTTGTTGCTGCTCGGCGCGTGGGACCCGTTGCGATCTCCCGATCCAGATGTGCGCCGCGGTAACCAGGCGTATCAAGACGGTCGGTACGACGACGCACTCGCCGCGTATGACGAGGCCGCGCAGCACGGTGACGTCGATCCCGATGGCATCGCGTACGACCGCGGTACGGCGTTGCTCAAGAAGGCCGACGCGACGAAGGATCCCGAGGCGAAGAAGAAGCTGACCGAGCAGGGGATGGAGGAGCTCAAGAACGCGGCGCAGAGCAAGGTCGATCCAGGGCTGCGGTCCAAGGCGAACTTCAACCGCGGCAACGAGCTGATGAAGCAGAACAAGCTCGAGGAGTCGATCGAGTCGTACAAGCAGTCACTGCGTGATGATCCGAACTTCGATGATGCGCGGATGAACCTCGAGCTGGCCTTGCGCAAGCGCGAGAAGCAGCAGCAACAACAGCAGAAGGGTCAGAACGGCCAGCAGGGCAAGCAGGGCCAGCAGGGCCAGCAGGGTCAACAAGGTCAGCAGGGTCAACAAGGTCAGCAGGGTCAACAAGGTCAGCAGGGCCAACAAGGTCAACAGGGCCAACAGGGCCAACAGGGCCAACAAGGTCAGCAGGGCCAACAGGGCCAACAAGGTCAGCAGGGCCAACAGGGTCAGCAGGGCCAACAAGGTCAGCAGGGCCAACAGGGTCAACAGGGCCAACAGGGCCAACAAGGTCAGCAGGGCCAACAGGGCCAACAAGGTCAGCAGGGCCAACAAGGTCAGCAGGGTCAGCAGGGCCAACAGGGCCAACAAGGTCAGCAGGGCCAGGGTTCAGGATCGAACGGCAAGCAAGGCCAGGGTTCGGGCTCGCAGGGCCAGCAAGGCCAGCAGGGCCAAGGCGATCCGCAGAACGGTCAGGGCCCAGGGCAGCGACAGAATCGCGGCCGCACCGAGCCGAAGTCTCCCGAGGGTCCATCGGATCAAAAGCTCGACGATCTCGAGAACTACTCGCGCCGACTGCAGCGTGATGAAGCGCGTCGTCGTGCGTCGGGTCGCTCGCAGGATCCGCTCAAAGACTGGTAGCTACAACGTCGCGCTGGAGCCGTCGCCACGGATCCGCACGCTGATCTCGCCCACTCGTAGCCCGCCGGGCTCGAGCGCGGACCACCTCAGCTTGAGCGGCAGTTGCTCGATCACCGCATCCATCGTTCCTGCGTTGGTCGGATTCATGGCGGGGGCCTTCTCCACGATGACTCCTGGCGACGGCGTGACGACCTCGAGCGCCACGGACAGCAGGTACTTGTTGGCGTCGTCTTCGAACGTCCGCCAGACCACCTTCGCCTTGACACCGTGAAGGTCGACGGCGAGCTCGTGCCTGGTAGCGTCGGCGTCGGCGGGTGCCTTACCGGCAACCGCCGAGGGGAGAAGACGACGTAGATCTTCGACCGCGACGACGCCCACGGGTGTTCCGGCGGCGGCTGCTGGTTCAAGGGTTGCAATCGCTGGTTCCGCCGGCTTCGTCGCCGTGGCGTTGTTGCAACCAATTGATCCGCCGAGGACGAGCACAAGACATCGGATCTGGAAACGATTAGCAGGCATGCCGATCTGGACGTAACGAACCCCAACTCCTTTCGGCAATTCGCCGTGGTCACAGCTCGTGGGCTGTGCAGGCTATGCTCGCGTGCGTGCGCGTGCTCGTCGTCGATCGTCACGTCGCCACGCGCGATGCGATCGCCGAGCTGTTGCCGGGACGCGACTGCGTGTGGGGCACCCGCGAGACGATGACCGGCCTGCTGCGCGCCGCGATCGGCGCCGGCGAGCCGTTCGACGCCGTGCTCCTCGATAGCGACCCGCCACCGTCGCCGCAGCTGGTGCGCGAGCTCGTCACCCAAGGCGGTGGCGTCAAGGTCGTGCTTGCTGCATCGGGATCCGAGGGCATCGCGCTCGCCGAGCGCTGTGGTGCGACGGATGTGGTGACCAAGCCGTTCGTCGCCGCCGAGCTCGGGTTCCGGATCGGCAAGGCCACCGCGTCCGAGCGCACCGACAAGCGCCGGCCACGCAAGAGCGACGTGCTGATCGGCGCCGGCTCCTGGATCAAGGCGCTCTACGATCGGATCGCGATGGTCGCGGTGACCGACGTGACGATCGCGATCTTCGGCGAGAGCGGCACCGGCAAGGAGTTGGTCGCCCGGACCGTTCACAACTCGTCGCCGCGTCACGATGCACCGTTCGTGGTCGTCAACTGCGCCGCGATTCCGGAGGCCTTGCTCGAGGACGAGCTATTCGGTCACGTGCGCGGTGCGTTCACCGATGCCACGCGCGATCGCGAGGGGCTGCTCGCCGCGGCGAACACCGGCACGCTGTTCCTCGACGAGATCGGCGAGCTGCCGTTGCCGCTCCAGGCGAAGCTGTTGCGCGTCCTGCAGTCGCAGGAGTTCCGCCGGCTGGGCGACGATCAGGATCGGCGGGTCGACGTTCGCATCATCACCGCGACCAACCGCGATCTCGACCAGCTCGTCGCGACCGGCAGCTTTCGCCAGGACCTCTACTACCGCATCAACGTGTTCCCACTGCAGTTGCCGCCCTTGCGCGAGCGCCGCGAGGATATCGCCGTGCTGGTCCAGCACTTCATCAACAAGCTGCGCGGCAAGCTCGGCAAGACGATCCATGGCATCGCGCCGGAGGCGCTCGCACGCTTTCAGGCCTACGACTTTCCCGGCAACGTGCGCGAGCTCGAGAACAAGGTGCACCAGGCGATGGTGATCGCGTCGTCCTCGGTGATCCGCGAGGAAGACGTCACGCTGCCTGCGAGCCTCCCCGGCGGCGGACCGATCGATGTCGAGCGGCCGTTTCGCGAGCTCAAGCAAGAAGCGATCGATACGTTCGAGGTCCGGTACCTCTCCGAGCTGCTCGGCATCCATCATGGAAACCTCACGCATGCGGCACGCGCCGCGGGGATCGATCGCAAGAATCTATGGGCGCTGCTGCACCGACACGGCCTCGAGAGAGGTCGTTTCAAGAAGTTACCTTGACGTTGTAGCGTCGGGGCACACTGGCGCCCTCGTCGGCAAGAGGCGACAATCCAGGTCGTCTTCGGAGCAACCGCACCATTCATCTACCGGCAGTTTCAATGACTGACAGACAACTCGCCGCAGTGTTGCGAGAGCGTGCGACCGACATCGCGGAGCGCTGGCACACCGGCCTGCCGTCGCCATCGCCAGCACTCGTCGAGCGGATGCCCCAGCTGATCGAAGCGATCGCGACCTGGATGGATGGTGAGCGCGAGACGTCACTGCAACAGCTGCACGACGTCGCGCACGCGCACGCTCTCGAACATCATCGAGCCGGCCGCGATCTGACCGACGCACTCACCGAGTACGAGGCGCTCCGCAGGATGCTGCTCGAGATCGCCCTCGGCGGCGAGAAGACCGAGCTCGCGAGCAGCCTGATGTCGCTCGCGGCCGCACTCGATCGCACGATCTGCGCGGCCTGCGCACGCTACGAGTCCGAGCACGATCACGTGCGCGAGCGGTTCCTGGGCATGCTGGTCCACGATCTGCGGGATCCGCTGACCGCCGTGACGATGTCCGCGAACCTGCTCGCCGACATGACGCTCGGGGACAAGCAGGCGCAGCTGGTCGGTCGGATCTCGCGTGGCGCGCGTCGGATCGAGAAGATGGTCGACGAGGTCGTCGACTTCGCCCGCAGTCAGCTCGGCGAGCAGTTCTCCCTCACCCCCGCCACGTTCGACATGGCCGAGGTCTGCAACGAGGCGATCCTCGAGGCACGCGCGCTGCCGGCTCCGCGCGACATCCAGCTCGAGGTCGCCGGCAACCTGACCGGAACGTGGGATCGCGAGCGCGCGCGTCAGGCATTCGTCAACCTGATCGCCAACGCCACGGGGAGCGGTCAGGGCGCGATCCGCATCCGCGTCGACGAATCCGAGGATCGCAAGATGGTCGTGGTGGCGGTGACCAACCGCGGCGCGGTGATCGCTCCCGAGGTGCTCGCGCGGATCTTCGATCCGTTCGCCCGCGCGGTGCTCGAGCAGACACGGATGCGCGGCCTCGGGCTCGGGCTCTACCTGGTGGCTCAGATCGCGCGTGCCCACGGCGGGGTCGCCCGCGCGACGTCGACGGCAGCAGGCACGACGATCTTCGTCGAGTGGCCGCGCACGTCGTAGCCTTCCGACGACGCCAGTTCCCAGCATTCGCCTGGAAGGATCGACGCGGGCGAACTGGGTCAGCGAAACTTCGTCGACAACGAGGCCAGGAGATCGTGGTCCGCCGCGATCTTCTTCACCGACGCGGGTGCCACCGCACCGCTGTCGATCAACCGCGCGAGCGAGCGCTCCAGCGGGACCATCCCGGCATCGCGACCCGACTGGATGGCCGTGGGCAGTGTGTGCAGGTCGCCCTTGCGCATGATGTTCGCGACGGCCGCAGTGACGGGCACGATCTCGTAGGCCACCGCGCGACCACCATCGCGGCGCGGCAACAGGTACTGCGTGACCACCGTGCGCAGCACCGCCGCGAGCTGCCAGCGAATCTGCCGCTGCTGGGTGTCGGGGAAGGCATCGATCACGCGATCGATCGCACCGGCCGCATTCGGGGCGTGCAGCGTCGCCAGCACGAGATGCCCGGTCTCGGCAGCGGTCAGCGCGGCGGCGATCGTCTCGTGATCGCGAAGCTCGCCCAGCAAGATCACGTCGGGTGCTTCGCGAAGTGCCGCGCGCAGGCCGGCGGCGAACGTGGGGACATGCTGGCCGACCTCGCGCTGGTGGATCAGGCAGCGACGCGGGGTGAACCGATACTCGATCGGGTCCTCGATCGTGATCACGTGCGCGGCGCGGCGTGAATCGAGGACATCGAGCAGCGCGGCCAGCGTGGTCGACTTGCCGGATCCCGTCGGTCCGCACACCAGCACGAGGCCATCGCGCTGATCGATCAGTGCTCCGAGCTCGGCGGGCAACGACAGCTCGGCCAGCGTCGGTACCTTGGTGCGGATCAACCGTGCCGCCAGGGCGTAGCCGTTGAGGTGATCGAACGCGTTGACGCGCAGTCGCGTGCCGTCGATCTCGATCGAGTGATCGGTGTTGGAGCCAAGCCCGATCACGCACGCGGCGAGCTCGCTATCGTCGAACCCGACCTCGATCGGCTCGAAGCGACCGTCGACCCGCAGCCGCACGCCTTGCCCCGTCGAACAGAAGATGTCCGACGCCCCGCGCTCCCGCGCGATCCCGACGGGCTCGGTGAGCAGACGCATCAGGCGATGCCGCGACTCGGTGTGGTCGTGAACGACCGGTGCCGCTGCGATCTCGACGGGTGATGTCGGTGGCAGGGGCTTGGCTGGCGGCGGTGTCGCAGGTTTCGCGGCCGGCTTCGCGAGCCGGGCGACCAGCTTGATGCCCACCGAGGTCTTCTCGAACGAGCACTGATAGACGCCGCCGTCGGGATCCGCAAACGCGGCGGTGAGCGGGAGCTCTTTCCCGTCGATCAACGGCGCGGCGAACTCGGCGAGCTGCTGCGCATCGAGCGCCGGCATGGCGAGCGCCTCGACCATGCCGCGCCGCCGCAGGCTCGGGACCTTGCCGGGCTCGAGCACGATCGCCTCGGCTTCGCGGAGGGTCATCACGCGGAGGAGCGAGCGGATCGCGGACATGCCCCGAGCATCGAGCAAGCCGTGCGCCGCGCCAACTATGGGAGGACGTGATGCGCGGATGACACCGAAATGCCAGGCAGGCACACGTGGCTCGATCGCCGTGCCGATCAGGCGTCGCGGAAGATCGGATACGGCGATGGCCGCGGGCCGGCTTCCCAGTTGTCGTGCCGGCCGTCCCAGTGGACCGGCGACAACGCGTAGGGATCGACATCGTCGAGCGCCTGCACGTTGACGCTCGCGAACGGGCCGCCGACCTCCGGGAGATCTCCTCGACCGAACAGGTGCGTGCCGCAGGCACCGCAGAAGTACCTCGCGCCGATCGAGTTC
>JBBQJJ010000152.1:0-17831 GCA_038325805.1 Haliangiales bacterium | reverse complement strand
ACGTGCGAGATGAACGTCGACTTGCCGACGTTCGGGAACCCGAGCAACCCGACGTCGGCGAGCAGCTTGAGCTCGAGCCGGATCACGCGCGATTCGCCGGCGGTGCCGGGCTCGGCCTTTTTAGGCGCTTGGTTCCACGGCGTCGCGAAGTGCATGTTGCCGCGCCCGCCGATGCCGCCCTTGGCGACCACGAACGAGTCGCCGTCGTTCGACAGATCGGCGAGCGGCTCGTCGATGCCGTCCTCGTAGATCACGGTGCCGACGGGCACCTTGAGCGTCAGATCTCCGGCGGCCGCGCCGTACTGATCCTTGTTGCGCCCGGGCTCACCGCTCCCCGCCGTGTAGTTGCGCCGGTACTTGTAGTCGAGCAGCGACGCGAGATGCCCATCGGAGACGACGATGACGCTGCCGCCGTCGCCGCCGTCACCGCCCGTCGGACCACTGCGCCCGATGCCGAACGCGACCGCACCGTCGCCGCCGTCGCCGGCCTTGACGGTGATCTTGGCCTCGTCGATGAACTTCACGTCGCGGAGGTTACTCGACGTGCGCCCATCGGGAACCAGGGGTCGCCTTGAAATCGTCGACGAACGAAGCGTTGCGGGTGACTGGACGGAGCTTCAGCTTCCGCGTTTCCCCGAGCTTGCGGTGCTCGGGGCACAGCTCGACGACGAAGAGCTGCTTGGTGTCGTACGTGCCTTGGTCGACGGAGATCACCTCGTAGCGGACCACGGCCTTGAAGGCGATCCTGCCACACGCGATGATCTGGTTCGGCAGTGCGACGATCTTCGCGGAGACCTGGAACGGCGAGGGGGCGGCCACGGCGGGTGCGAGCAGCAGGCAGAGCACGAGGAGCACCTTCATCGAGGCGAGACCTCCCAGCGCGTACCCGGGCGCTTCTTGAAGTCGTCGAGGTACGAGCCCTTCGCGGGTCCGAGCAGCGTCATGCGCCGTTGCATGCCGAGGCTCAACGTCTCGGGACAGCTCTCGACGGCGAGGACTTCCGTGGGCTGGTAGACGCCCTTGTCGACGGAGATCACCTCGTAGCGGACCACGCTCTTGAACATGAAGTAGCCGCAGTGAGGCGTGGGCTTGGGCATCTCGACGATCTTCGCGGTGACTTCCACAGGGACGGGATCGGCAACTGCGGTCGATGCGAACCACAGGCAGAGGGCGAGCGCCTTCATCGAGGCACCGCCTCCCATCGTGGGCCCGGGCGCTGGATGTCGTCGACGTACGATCCCTTCTTCGCGGGACCTTTCAACGCGAGCCGTCGCTGCATCCCGACCCTCAAGTTCTCGGGGCAGGTCTCGACGGCGAGGAGCTCCTTCGACGCGAACGTACCCTTGTCGACGGTGATCACCTCGTAGCGCACCACCGCTCTGAACTTGATGTAGCCGCAGTAGATCATCTTCTTCGGCATCTCGACGATCTTGGCCGTGACCTCGACAGGGACGGAATCGGCGAACGCCTTCGGCACGACCAGCAGCAGGAGGCAGATCAAGACGAGCTTCATGGAAGCACCTGTCATCGAGCGCCCGAGAGGTGTCGTCACTCGAACACGAACGAGATCGCGACCAGCGAGAGCTGCCCGGCGACGGCCGGAATCGGGCGAGGACCGAGCGGATCGCCCGACAGCATCACACTGCTCGCCGGTGTCACGTTCGGGAACAGCACGTAGCGCCCGGTCGCGCCAGCGGACCACGTGATCATGCCATTGCCGACGTCGTCGCCCTGCTGCGGGGTGTCGTGCGTGCCCGACAGCGTCAGCGTCGAGCGATCGCCGGTCTGGAGCACCACGACCTGCGCGGCGCTGGCATCGAACGCGGGGAGCGAGAGCTCGCCGAAGAACTTCGAGGCGCGGATGGGCCTGATCGTCCGGAGGCTGAGCGGCGTGAACGAGCCACCCACCACCTCCGGCTCGATGGTCAGCGTGCCGGAGAGATGGCCGTCGCTGTCCGCGTCGACGGAGAACACGAAGGGATCCGACCGCGTCGCGCAAAACGAGAGCCGGCCGTTCGGTGCGGTGGTGACCGTGACATTCGGATCGCCGAGCTGCGTCAGCGTCGCACCGAACACACCCTGGAACGCCGATTCCGACGAGTCCCAATCGATCAGCTCGCCCTCGACGAGGAGCTCGGGCAGGCAGCCCATCGCGCCATCGCTCGGCCCGGGACCGTCACCCCCGAAAGGAGTCTGACCGTGCTCGCAACCGACGAGGGTGAGCAGGAACAAGGCGCGCATGCGACGACGCTAGCAGTTGTTCCGAC
This sequence comes from Haliangiales bacterium, assembly GCA_038325805.1. GTDB lineage: Bacteria > Myxococcota_A > Polyangia > Haliangiales > Haliangiaceae > JABFXX01. The sequence continues at coordinate 15,564 of JBBQJJ010000152.1, read as the reverse complement.
CGACGTGACATACCAAGATCGCAGCGTGCGAACTCTCGCTGTCCTGCTCCTCCTGGTGCCTGCCATGGCTGCTGCCGAACCAAAGCTGTCGACGACCACGTCGCCGCTCCTCGGTGATCGCCTCACCGCGAAGTTGCCCGACGGCATGAAGGTCGTGCCGCGGCGGGCGAGCATCATGTCGGCGGAGAGCTCCGGCGAGGACGAGACACGCGGCGTGCTCGACGACGGCAAGTCGCGCTTCGTGATGATGGCGTACGAGCTCTACGCGCTCGCGGGCGCGGATGCGAAGGCCACCGTCGAGGCTGACTTCAAGGGCGCTGGCTACACCGGCAAGCTCGAGCCGCTGGTGCTGCCCAAACCGCTCGTCGGGTTCGGGCACGCGCCGGCGACGGTGGCGAAGGACAAGGAAGCGAACCTCGTGTACGCCGCGTGGATCGCGAACGGCGATGGCACGCTGCAGTTCATCGCGTTCTACGTCAACCCCGCCGGTGCGGCGAAGGGTGCGAGCTGGTCGGCGCTCGGCAAGAAGGTCGCGAGCTCGCTCGGTGCCGGCAAGCGCACGCTGGCTTCCAAGGCCGGCGATCGAACCCTCGACTCGCTGATGATCACGGTGCCCGACGGCTTCGTGATGGCGGCGCAGCCCGGTCCCGACTTCGCGGTCTATCACTTCCGCAAGCTGGTGCAGCTCGGCGCGAAGATGCCGACGTGTGGCGTCTACCTCGGCCATCATGCGTCGCCGCAGTACTCGCAGCAGGAAGCGAAGGTCACGCCGACGAAGACGCCTGGCACGCTGTTCGGTGCGAAGGTCGATTGGATGACGTGGTCGCGCGGCAATCGGTGGACCACCGAGGTGATCGGCAAGCATCCGTCGGGCTCCGATCTGGTCCACGTGTTCTGTGCGGCGGGCAGCGAGGCCGAGCTCGCGGATCTGCGCAAGCTCGCCGGCACGCTCCGCAAGAAGTGAACGGCGGCGACGCACGGTGAGCGCCGTCGCTCGGGGAGACGGCAACATGACCGGAACATGACTGGGCGGTCTGCGCCAGCGAGCCAATCTTGAAGGATGGCTACCTTGCAGCACGCTCCGCTGGTGCTTCCGAGATCCGAGCTGATCGATCGCTCGGAGTACGTTCGCATCTTGAGACCCGATCTCCCCGCGAGCGCGTTCGCGCCTGCGACCTCGCGGCTCGCACTCCTTCCCCTCTACGTCGCGCTGATCGTGGCCGCCACCCTTGCCGTCGCGCAGGGATGGGTGCCCTGGCCGGTCGTGCCGCTGCTCTCGATCGTGATCGGTGTGGCCTTCGCGTGCCTGACCTTCGTCGGCCACGAAGCCGTCCACGGCGCGATCGTGCGCGGCCGGGTCGCGCGTCAGCTCGTGGGCTGGCTCGGGTTTCTCCCGTTCGCGGTGTCGCCGCGGTTGTGGGCGGGTTGGCACGATCGAGTGCATCACTCGATCGCCAACGTCCCCGAGGATCCGGACATGTATCCGACGCTCGCCGAGTACAAGGCGAACGGGCTCATCCGCTTCGTCGTCGATGCGTTCTCGATGGGTGCGAAGCGGTGGCGCGGTGCCCTGAGCCTCGTGCTCGGGTTCACGGTGCAGAGTGCGCATCAGCTCGCGATGTCGCGGCAACGCGGGTTCCTCACCGAGAGAGCATTTCGGCTCGCGCTCGGCGAGACGCTGCTCGGTGTCGCGGTGTGGACCACGGTGGCGATCCTCGTCGGACCGCTCGCGTTCCTGTTCGTGTTCGTGATCCCGCTGCTGATCGCAAACTCGATCGTGATGTCCTTCATCCTGACGAATCACAGCCTCAGTCCGCGCGTCGAGATCAACGACCCGCTCGTCAGTGGCCTCAGCGTCACAGCGCCGCGCTGGATCGAGCACTTGACGCTGCAGTTCGGGTATCACGTCGAGCACCACATGTTCCCGGCAATGAGCTCGCGCCACGCGGGCAAGGTGCGCACCCTGCTGCGCAAACACTGGCCGACGCGCTATCAGTCGATGCCGCTGACCAGCGCCTTGGGGCAGCTCCATCGCACCGCGCGCGTCTACAAGGATGCGGTGACGCTCGTCGATCCCCGTACCGGTCGCGAGTACCCGACGCTGTTGCCCGGGTGACAACGCGCCGGTACAAGTAGGGCCTGACTCCCTCTGCTCGATGGCTCGATGTCTGGACCCGCGCCGTGATCGTGCCTGCGTGGCGTCGCGCGGCCGCGGTGTGGGTCGGCTCGGCGCTCGTCGGTGCGCTGATCTTCGGCAACAACTCGATGCAGCCGGGCGACCTGACGTGGCTCGCGCTCAACAACGGGGCCGTCGGCGCGGTGCTCGGGGTGACCTGGCTGCTGGTGTTCGTGCCGACCGCGCGTCTCCTGATCCGCGGTGACGGCGCCAGCTACCTGCGCAGCCTGCCCGGTCCATGGCTCGCACCCCGGGTGATCGGGCTCGCGGCGTTGGTGGGTCTGCAGCTGCCGTGGTTGCTCCTGTGGACGATCGGCGAAGGTGCGCTCGGGCTCGTGGTGGTGGCTGCGGGAACGTTCGCGACCCTCGTCCTCGCGAGCTGGCGACCACCCGTGATGCGAGGCGGCTGGCCGGGCTGGAAGACCGACGGCACGGCCCTGCGTGCAGTGCATGTCCGCGCGCTGCGTCGACGCGCGGGTGATGCGTTGGTCCGTGGCGCCGGGCTCGCGATCCTCGCTGGTGCCGGTGCCGGGCTGTTCGTGCACAACAACGACCTCGTCGACATGGATGCCGCTGTCGTCGGTACCGCGGTGATGGCCGTCGTGCTGGTGCCCGCCGAGGTCGGGGTCCTGCTCGTGATCCTGACGACCCATCGGCAGGCAGCCTGGCTTGCCGGTTCGCTCGGCGTCTCGCACGGCACGCGGCTGGCCGCGGTGGTCTACGCGATCGCCGTCGTCCAGCTGACCGCCACCGTGATCGCGCTCGGTGCCTTCGCAGTCGTCGCGGAACCGGATCACGTCACGCTGCTGTGGGTCGCCGGCACTGGCCTCGCCGTCGCGCTCGGATCATCGCTCGGTTGCGCGCGCGTGCTGCTCGCTGCCGAGGAATCTCCAACCGTGGCAGCTCGGGTCGTCGTCGGTTCCACCGCGGTCGCGGCGCTCGCCGTGTTCTGCCTCGGGTTGTTTCACGAGCTCGGCGTCGGCGCGTTCGTCGCGGCTTGCGTGCTCGCCCTCGCTACCGTCAAGGTCCCACGATGAGGCTCGCGGTCGAACGACTTCGGGTCAAGCGTGGCGGCCGGACCGTGATCGCGGACTTCGCGTTGGACGTCAAGGCCGGTGAGATCGTCGGGCTCGTCGGTAAGAACGGCTGCGGCAAGACCACGCTGCTCTCGACGATCGCCGGCGTGCTGGCACCGAGCGATGGCCGGATCACCGTCGACGGCGCGAGCGTGTGGGGGACCCAGACCGAACGCCAGCGCGCGCGTCGCGCCCTCGGCTACGTCCCGGAGGCCGCGGATCCGCCGGGCTTCTTGCTCGGTACCGAGCTGTGGTCCCTGTGCGCCGCCTCGCGCGGAGCGAATCCACCCTCGGAATCGCTGCGTACCGCGCTCGGACTCGACGAGCTGCGCGAGATCGCGATCGAGCGGATGTCCCTCGGTCAGCGCCGCCGCGCCTGTCTCGGAGCGGCGCTCGTCGGGCCGCCGCCACTGCTCGTCCTCGACGAACCCGACAACGGCCTCGACGCGAAGCGGCTCGATGCGATCGTCACGCTGCTCAAGGAGCACGCCGACAACGACGGCGCGACGGTGATGGCCTCGCATGATGCCGCACTACTCGAACAACTCGGCGCGCGAGTCGTGACGATGAACGTCATCAGCTGACCCGCCTGTTTCGATCCTTCGAACAGGCGAATGATGGGGAGCCCCGGGTCTTCCGGCGAAGCCGGAAGATCGAGGGTCAATCGAGGTGAGCTCTGGGGTAGACGCGACAAAGGCCTCGTCCGTAGAGGCGAGGCCGATGGCGATAGCCCGAACCTAGTTACGCGGCAGCTGCGGCAGCGTCGATCGGGTACACCGCGACGCGCATGCGCGTCTTGCCGTGGCGCTCGAACTTGACCGTACCGGTGACCAGCGCGAACAGCGTGAAGTCACGACCGACGCCGACGTTCGAGCCCGCGTGGAACTTGGTGCCGACCTGGCGAACCAGGATCGAACCGGCGGTGACCTGCTCGCCTGCGAAGCGCTTCACGCCACGCATCTTCGGCAGCGAGTCGCGGCCGTTACGAGTGGAGCCCTGTCCTTTTTTATGTGCCATGACGCGTCTCTTCTCTTCTCAACTTACTGATTGATCGCGGAGATCTTCACCGCGGTGTAGTCCTGACGATGTCCGTTGCGACGCACGTAGTTCTTGCGGCGGCGGAACTTGAACACGATGAGCTTCTCACCGCGGCCCTGCTCGACGATCTCGCCGGTCACCTTCGCGCCCGCGAGCGTGGGCTTGCCGACGTTGACGGTACCGCCGTCACCCGACGAGACCATCAAGACCTCGTCGAACGACACGGCCGTGCCCTTGTCACCATCGAGCTTCTCGACCACGACGGTCTTTCCGGGCTCGACTCGATACTGCTTTCCACCAGTCTGAATCACGGCGTACATGACAATTGCTCCAACGAAAACGCTTACGGACCGCGCACTTTATCGATCAATTTTCATTGGTCAAGTCCGACGAGCGGCCCATCGCAACTCGTGCGCGGATCGTCCGGGCGTCGGACAGCTCGTTTGCGAATAAAAATAGGCGGTTAACTGTACTCCCGTGCGAGCTACTGCAGAGCGCCGATCGCCTGGATCGACTCGATCTCGACGGTCCCCTGCTCGACAAAGATCGCCGCCTGCCCGACAAGGTTGGCGGCAAAGCCATCGAGAACCAGCTCCTCGCCCTGGATCCCGGTGCTGGCGAGGCACGTCGGTTTGTTGTTGTCCGGTGCCGCCACCGTCAGGCTGATGACGATCCGTTCGTCGCTTTCCTCGAGATCGACCGTCTTACCGCCGAACAGGTCGTCGAGATCGAGCAGGAACATTCCGGGCGGCTGCTGCGGACCCACCTTGTGCTCGATGCCGCAGATGATTCCGTGTGCGTCGGACGTCAGGTCGGTGCCCGAGATCACCGCGCCGACCCGGGACGCGACCAGCCCCGCCGCGTCGCTGAGCGAGCGCCCAATGACGCGGACGGTGCCAGTGTTGAATTGCTCCTCGATCGCGACCCCATCGCGAGGCTTCGCCACGGGCTGGATGAGCGAGCCGTTCGCGATCTGCCAGTCCTCCGACAGCTTCGTCAGCAGCTCGAGCTCGGCCGGATCGTTGAACCCGAAGAAGCATGATCGATCAGGCGTATCGGGGTGCAGATCGCAGAGGTCGCCGACGCCATCGCCATCTTCGTCGGCCTGATCGGTTTGCGGGTTCGCGGGACAGTTGTCGAGCGCGTCCTCGAAACCATCACCATCCTCGTCGGCGCCCGGCGTTGCGATCGGACAGCGAGAAGCCGGCGGATCTTGTGCGAGCGGAAAGATCACCTGGCAGCCCGTGCAGGCGAGTGCGAGCAACCACTTCATCGGCCCAACCGCTTCTTCAACAGATCCGTCGTCATCACCGGGTTGGCGCGACCGCTCGTCGCCTTCATCACCGCGCCGACGAAGAAGCCGAACAGCCCGTCCTTGCCGCCGGCGTAGGCCTCGGCCTGCTTGGGGTTCGCCTTGACGAGGTTGTCGATGATCTCCCACAGTGCGGGCTCGTCGGAGATCTGCCGCACGTCGCGGCGATCGACGATCGCGAGGGGTGCCTCGCCGGTCTTGTAGCTCTCGGCGAACACTTCCTTACCGATCTTGCCAGAGATCGTGCCGTCGTCGACCAGCCCGACGAGGGCCGCGAGCGTCTCCGGCGGCATCGGCGATTCGCGAATTGACTTGGTTTCGGCGTTGAGCGCGCCGAGTAGCTCGGTGAGCATCCAGTTGCCCACCAGCTTGGCGAACCCGGCGGTCCGGATCACTTCGCACGCGGCGTCGAAGTAGTCGGCCAGCGCGCGATCCGAGACCAGGGTCCGCGCGTCATCGGCGGAGATGCCGAGCTTCTGATAGCGCTCGAACCGCGGGATCGGCAGCTCGGGTAGCCCGCGCAGGATGGTGGCCATCACGGGGCCGGGCACGACGAGGGGCGGCAGATCCGGGTCGGGGAAGTAGCGGTAGTCGTTTGCCTCTTCCTTGCTGCGCATCGGCGCGGACTGACCGGCATCGGCGTCCCACAACCGGGTCTCGCGCTCGATCCGTCCCCCGCCGTCGACGATCCGCAGCTGACGCGCGATCTCGTGCTCGACGGCGTTCTGCACGAACCGAAACGAGTTGATGTTCTTGAGCTCGGTGCGCTGGCCGAGCCGATCCTCGCCGCGCATCCGCACGGAGACGTTGGCATCGCAGCGCAGCTGACCCTTCTCCATGTCGGCTTCGCTGATCTCGAGCCAGCGCACGAGCCGGTGCAGCGAGCGCATGAACTCCGCCGCTTCCTCCGCTGACGTCAGCTCCGGTTCGGAGACCACCTCGACGAGCGGCACGCCCGCGCGGTTGAGATCGACATGCGAGACCGAGCCGACGTGGGTGTTCTTGCCGGCGTCTTCCTCGAGGTGGATCCTCGTCAGTCGGACGCGCTTGACCGTGGTGCCGACGAGGACGTCGAGGTGGCCGTGCTCGCACAGCGGCTCGTCGTACTGCGAGATCTGGTAGCCCTTCGGTAGATCCGGATAGAAGTACTGCTTGCGCGCGAACCGACTCTTCGCGCGGATCTGCGAGCCGGTCGCCACGCCGAGCTTGAGCGCGAGCTCGAGCGCGAGCTTGTTGAACACCGGGAGCGTGCCCGGCAACCCGAGCACGAGCGGATCGACGAGCGAGTTCGGAGGCTCGCCGAACTTCACCGCCGTCGGAGAGAACGCCTTGGTCTGGGTCGCGAGCTGGACGTGAACCTCGAGCCCGATCACCGGCTCCCACTCTTCGAGCATCTCGGGGACGCTGCGACTCACGCGAAGCCTCCGGGCCGACGCTCACCGAGCCCGACCGCGAGCTCGATCGCACCGCCGACGCGGATCAGCGATGCCTCGTCGAGCGGCTTGCCGAGCAGCTGCGCACCCACCGGCAACCCTTCGGAGGTCAGGCCGCATGGCACGCTGATCCCGGGGAGCCCGGCGAGGTTGCACGACAGCGTGAAGATATCCGCGAGGTACATGTCGAGCGGCGTCGCCTTCGCGCCGAACCGGAACGCGGTCGTCGGCGTGGTCGGCGTCAGGATCACGTCGCAGCGCGTCCACGCGTCGTCGAAGTCGCGCTTGATCAACGCGCGGATCTGCTGCGCCTTCTTGTAGAACGCGTCGTAGTAGCCGCTGCGCAGCGCGTAGGTGCCGAGCATGATCCGGCGCTTGACCTCGGGACCGAAGCCCTCGCCGCGGGTCTTCATGTAGAGCGACAGCAGATCCGTCGCTTCCGCACGCTTCCCGTAACGAACGCCGTCGAACCGCGCGAGGTTCGACGACGCCTCGGCGGGCGCGACGATGTAGTACGCGGGCAGCGCGAGGTGCGTGTGAGGAAGCGAGATGTCGACCAGGATCGCGCCGGCGTCACGCAGCGCGGTCTTCGCGCGCTCGAGCGCGACCCGCACACCCTTCTCGATCTCGCCGGCGAAGTACTCCTTCGGTAGGCCGATCTTGATGCCCTTGACGTCCCTCGAGAGAGCCGCGAGGTCCGGCACCGGTGCGTCGAGAGACGTGGCGTCGCGCGGATCGTGGCCGGCGATCGCCTGGAGCACCAACGCGGCATCCTCGACGGTGCGCGCGAGCGGTCCAACCTGATCGAGCGAGGACGCGTACGCGATCACGCCCCAGCGCGAGACGCGGCCGTACGTTGGCTTCAGCCCGACGCAGCCGGTGAAGGCGGCGGGTTGCCGGATCGATCCGCCGGTATCGGTGCCCAGGCTCGCGGCACACAGGCCCGCGGCGACGGCGGTCGCACTACCGCCCGAGCTGCCGCCCGGGACGCGCGACAGATCCCACGGGTTCTTGGTCTTCTTGAACGCCGAGCGCTCCGTCGACGAGCCCATGCCGAACTCGTCGAGGTTGGTCTTGCCGACGATGATCGCGCCCGCGGCACGCAGCTTCTCGACGACGGTGGCGTCGTAGGGCGGGTTCCAGCCGGCGAGGATCTTGGACCCCGCGGTGGTGATGATGTCCTTGGTGACGAGGTTGTCCTTGAGCGCGATCGGCACGCCGGCTAGCGGCCCGAGCAGCTCGCCGGCCTTGCGCTGGCGGTCGAGCTCGTGCGCCGCGGCGCGTGCACCGTCACCGTCGAGCTCGAGGTACGCGCCGAGCTCGCGATCGACCTGTGCGATCCGCGCCAGCATGTCCTCGACGACCCGAAACGCGGTGACCTCTCCGGATCGCACGCGCTTCGCGGTCTCGGCGACCCCCCACCACTCGCTCACGACGACCCTGGTTTGGTCGAGGTCCCCGTCGGCCCCCCCGGAATGATCGCCGGCACGACGATCAGATCCCCGTCGCGCTTCGCCGTACCTCGCAGCGCCTGCTCGACGGGCAACGGCGGTTGCGGTTCGTCGACGCGCAACGGACTGTCGATCGCCACCGCGTGCGTCAATGGCGAGATGCCTGTCGTATCGATGGCGGCGATGGTCTGGAAGTGTTCGAGGATCGCGCCGAGCTCCCCCTGCATGCGCTCGAGCTCGTCTCCGTCGAGGTGCAACCGCGCCAGCAACGCGATCTCCTCGACCTCTTTCCGACTCAGCGCCATCTCCCCTATCTACTCCACGGGCAGCGGCTTGGGCTGGAGCTCGGGCTTGTCCTTGCCGAGCCGGCCGGCGAGCTCGGAGCCGAGCTTGAGGTACTCGTCGGAGATCCGCGCTGCGGTGATGGGATCGCCCTTCTCGAGCGCCGCGATCAGCTCGCGGTGGTGGCGGCGGACCTGATCGCCCGGTGCGGCGAGGTTCGCGAGGAACGGCATGAAGCTGCGCACGCCGTCGCGCACGGTGTTGAGCAGGAGCAGCATCACCTGGTTCCCCGACATCGCCGCGAGCGCGACGTAGAAGTCGAAGTCCAGCTCGAACAGCTCGAGCGCACCGGTCGCCGCGTCGGCCTTGTCGGCGAGGGCGCGCAGCTTCGCGTGGCCCTCCTTATCCGTGTTGCGTGCGGCCGCGAGCCGAGACAGCTCTCGCCCGAAGATCCGGCGGAACTCCAGGAGGTCGCGAATCAGCTCGGGCTTGCCACCCGCGGCGAGTGGGAGCAGGTGCTGGACCAGCTCGATCCCGCCGGTCTCCATGAAGTTCTGGACCCGCGTGCCGTCGCCCTGGCGGATCCGCACGAGCCCGAGATGCTCCAGCTTCTTGAGGGCTTCCCGCAGCGACGCGCGATTGACCCGCAGACGCTTGGACAGCTCGCGCTCGGGCGGCAGCTTCGAGCCGGGCGGGTACTGCCCTCCGAGGATCAGGGACCGCAGCTGCTCCGCGATCTCCTCGGCAACGCGTTGCTTCTCGACCGGCTTGAGCATGCGTGGTGGTCCGGCCGGCAGGGTAACCCACTGCTGGGCGCACGGGTAACCGCTTGAGGGTGCAACTAACGGCGTGTGATAACCGGGTTGCGATGACGACGAGCCCTGCGGCCGCCAAAGAATCCGCACCCCGCGTGCTGGTGCTCGATGCGGACAAGCCGCACGACGTGTTCGACGTGCTCGGCATCATCGAAGCAACCCTCGTCCGCGTGCGCTCGCCGTTCCTGTTCGAGATCGGCGAGGTGCTGACGATCCGGATCGAGGGGGATGGGGTGACCCGCGACGTCAAGGCCGTGGTTCGCGCGCACGTCGGTCCAACCGACTCGCGGATCACCGAGCTCGAGATCGAACCGTAATGCTGGTGGCGGAGCTCGACGAGGTCACCTACGACCTCGAGGTCGACGGCGAGCAGGTGCGACGCGTGCTGCATCGCAAGGTGATGGAGCGAGGCGCGTGGGCGACGGTGACGATGGTCTACGAGGAGCGCGCGTCCGATGGGACGTGGAAGCCCGGGAAGCTCGCGCTGATCCGTCTACAGAAGATCCGCGACGCGTGGAAGAAGCACGCGGCGATCACGCTGAGCGGTGAGGACGCGATGCTCCTCGCCGACTCGCTCTCGCAATGGCGCACCGATCTCGTCGGAACCACCGACGAGTGATCCCGGCTCGCTGATCTCGAGGGAGACGCGCTCGTCAACGCTTCTTGGCCGGGCCGGCGAGGCGCTGCTCGATCACGCGCGCCTCGGTCGTGGCCTCGCGATGGTGAGGCTCGAGCCTCAGCACATCCTGGAAGTGCCGCAGCGCATCCCCATCGCGCCCGAGCATGCGTTCCACGCGACCGGCATAGAATCGAGGTGTCACCGAGCGAGGCGACGTGGTGATCGCGCGGTCGAGGGTGGTTCGGGTCTTCTGCGCGATCTGCACCTTGTCGGGAGATGCGCAGAACTCTGCCCACGCGTGCGCGGCGACGTAGTCGACCTCCTCGGGGTTGAGCTGCAACGCGTGCGTGAACTCCTGGAGCGCGACCGACAACTGATCGCGGCGCAGCGCGGCTTCGCCCCGCCGAAACGCTTCCTCGGCGTCGAGGATCCGCAGCGCCATCTCCTCGGCGCGGGCTTGCTCGGCGGCGACCGCGGCTTCGCCACCGCGACGCAAGATGCTCGTGTAGTCCTGCCGGCGCACCGGATCGGACAGGATGCCGAAAGCGGTGTTGACCTCCGCGAACAGCCGCTGCGCTTCCTTGGTCTCGTCGGCGATGTCGAGTGCAGACAGCCGATCCGGGTGGAGCTGGCGCGCGAGCGAGAAGTACGCCTTGCGGATCTCTTCGGGGGTCGCGTCGATCTTGATCCCGAGCAGCGTGTAGTGATCGGCGCGTTTGCGGAGCAGCTCGAGGTGCCGCTTGATCAGGGCTTTGACGTCACCGGTCTGCGCTGGGTCCTGATATGCGACGGGCTTCGGGCGCGACACCATGACCCGCGGAGCGGGCGGTGCGTCGAGGTTGGTGGGCCGGCGCATCGTCTCGCCGTGGTCGAGATCTTGCTGGTAGGTGCCGGCGAAGGTACCGACGTGGTCGAGGTCCCGCCGGAGTGTGGGGAGATCGATCGGGTCGGAGTCGGTCGCGAGGCGAGGCATCGGCTGGGACCGCGGCATCGGCTGCGTCGCCGCCGGGCGTGCCTGGGCCTGCGGCTGCTGCGGGATCGCGGGACGCTGCGGCGTCGGTTGCGGGCGCGCCTTCGCCTGACCTCCGTCGAGCGCGTTGCACGACATCAGCGCGTAGACCATCGCGCGCACGATATGCGCCTCGGACCCCACCCTCTCGAGATCGGGGAGCGCCGCGCCGGTCTCGAGCAGATCGAGCACCGAATCCTCGGTCCGCGCGAATCCATATTGCGGCAGATCGACGACCGCATCCTCGCGAAGCTTGAAGGTGCTGCCGAACATCGCGAGCTCCGAGGACAGCCGCTGCTCGGACAAGTTGGTCTTCGCACCGAGGAAGATCACCGCGCGAACGTCGAGCTCCGCTCCCGGGTAGATCGGTAGCGTCACCTGATCGTCGACGACGAACTCGCCTCGATCGAGCGAGAACGTGCGTGCGGCGCGCTGGGCCACGGCACGCCGGCGCAGCTTCATCGCCTGGTCCGGGGACAGTCGGATCAGCTCGGCGATCAGGTCGACCTCGTCGCGCTGCGCGTTCGCCTGGTGGCGGCGCGCGATATCGGCGACCTGGCTCGACGACAACAGGCCGCCGGTCATCGCGAGTCGGACCGCGGCATCCGAGGCCAGCGGCGAGGCGGACCCGACGACGGCGCCTCCTGCGAACGCGACGTGATAGCGCTTGCCGTCGGAGGTCAAGGTGAGCTGCCCGGTGAGCCCGCGCATCCCGAGCGCGCCGAGCGTCAAGCCCCATGGCCGGTCGGCAACGCCGCCCCGGGCCAGCTCGGTCACTTCTTACTCCGGTTGATGATGCGGGTGATCACGTAGCCGATGGCCGCCAAGGCGATCAGCCCCACCACGACGGCGATCGCGGCTTGGTTGCCTTCGGCGTACCCCCACATCAATGTACGAGGATAGAAAACCCCCGGGCCGAGTCAATCAAACCCCAGCGTATTCCCACGTATCAGTGGGTGGCTCGTGTGACAGCGGGTGAGCTACAATTGCGCTTGCATGTCGACGTCGTTCCCGCTCGACGGGATGCGAGTCCGCTTCGCGGGCGCGACCAACATCGGGCGCAAACGCGACCATAACGAGGACTCGATCTCGCTTCCCGAGCACGAACGCCTGGCGATCGTCGCCGATGGGATGGGCGGTCACGCCTCCGGCGAGGTGGCCAGCCGGCTGGCGGTCGAGCTGATCAACGACCACTTTGCCGAAACGGCCAAACAGCAGACCCTGACCTGGCCATACAAGGTGGACCGCGACCTGCGCACCCACGTCAACCGGATGGTCACCGGCATCATGCTGGCGAACCTCGAGATCTGGGAGCGGTCGCAGCGCGAGGCCCGCTTCAAGGGCATGGGGACCACCTGCGTCGCGATGTACTTCCTCGACGACGCGCTGGTGATCGGCCACGTTGGAGATAGCCGCTGCTATCGCTCGCGCGGCACCGAGCTGACGCAGCTCACCGAGGATCACTCGCTGATCAATGACTACATCCGCATGAAGCGGGTGACGCCCGAAGAGGCCGAGAACTGGCCCCACAAGAACGTGATCGTGCGCGCGCTCGGCATGAAGGAGAGCGTCCAAGTCGACATCATGTCCGAGAAGCCGCACACCGGAGACACGTTCCTGCTGTGCTCGGACGGCCTCACGGGCATGGTCAAGGACGACCAGATGCAGCACATCCTGATGTCCGAGCGGGATCTCGATCGCGCCGTCGAGCGGCTGATCACCGCGGCGAACGAAGAGGGTGGCGTCGACAATATCTCCGTCGTGCTCGCGAGGGTCGAGGCCGGATGAGGTGGCTGGTCTTGCTGGTCGTGGCGTGCAGTAAGACGGAAGCGCCGCCGCCACCCGTGGAAGGGGACAAGCCGCCCGCGTTGCTACCACCCGAGGAGTTGAAGCGCGCCGATGCCGCGTGCACCGAGTACATCGCGAAGGTCTGCGCGTGCGCCGAGACGGTGCCGGCGAAGCAAGACGACTGCGCGCTCTCCAAGGCGATCCCCGAAGCGATCGGCGTCGCGAAGCGGCTCGCCGCGAACCCGAAAGCGGATCGCGAAGATGCCGTGCAAGCGGCCGGCAACGTGCGCAAGACCGTCAAGTCGTGCATCGAGAAGACGGCGAAGTTGGCATCGGAGGGCTGTCCGTGAAGTGGGGCCTGCTCCTGCTGGCCGCCTGCGGCAGTAGCGAGCCGGCGGCAGATTGCTCGACGGTGAGCAACGGGATCAAGCAGTACTGGGCAGAGCGCGCCGGGCAGACCACGGATGTCGAAGAGCTCGCCGCGATCCACGAGCAACAGACCTCGTCGTCGGAGAAGTTCGAGCGGCACTGCCGCGCGGATCATTGGAACCCCGACATGATCACCTGCGCACGCGCCGTGTTTCGGCTCGACGACTCGGGCTGCATGAAGTTCATGAGCAACCTGCAGCTGGCGAAGTGGCAAGGTGGCGAAGCGGCCCCGCCCATCAAGGGCGGGATGGGTATCGGCAACTAACCCCAGAGTTCGCATTCGCCTGGTCGAAGGATCGACAGAGGCGAGTTCTGGGGTTAGCACCGGTCACGTCGCGATCGGTCCCGGCGGTGCGGTGCGAACCTGCGCACCAGCCCAGACGACCGTGTTCGCGAGTGGAACCTCGACGACGGCGTGCTCGCCGATCACGACATTCGGCCCGATCGCGACGGGGCCGATCCGAGCACCGGCGCAGATCTTGACCGGGCCGATGATGGTCGCGCCGGGATGGATCCGGGCGGTGGGATCGATCCCGGCGAGGCGACCCGGTGGATGGCGGAGTGGTTCGCCCGCGAGCAACGCGCGGTTCGATTCGACGTAGCGCTCCGGGGTGGAGTGCTCGGCGAAGTAGCCGTGCGTGTGCTCGAACGCGGCGACACGCTCGCCGGCACGCAACCACGGCAGGTAGCCCTGGCGGATCGAGTCGGACTCGCCGTCGGGGAGGCGTCGCATCACGGACGCACGCGTGATGTGAACGCCGCAGAACATGTGGCCGCCCTCGCCGAGGATGTCGGTGATCTTCTGGCCCTGCTCGTCGGGGACGACGTTGACCGCGCCCCACTCCTTCGCATTCGGCACCGGCTTGACGACCATCATGCCGAGCGTGTCGCGGACGGCGTGGAAGGCGGCGAGCAACGCGGTGAGATCGACGTCGAAGATCAGCTTGCCGTTGTGTGAGATGAACGGCTCGTCGGTGCCGTCGGGATCGAGCAGGTGCAGCGCGTGCTTGAGGCCACCACCGGTGCCGAGGATCTGCGGCTCGTGGATGTACTGGACCCGCGCGCCGAGGTGCTCGCCGCTGCCGATCTCGCGCTCGATCACATCCCCCTTGTGGTGCGTGTTGATCACGATGTCGCACACTCCATGGGCGACAAGGTTCGCGATCCCGTAGGCGAGGATCGGAAAGCCGCACACCGGCAGCATCGGTTTCGGTCGCTCGGCACCGAGCGCGCCGAGGCGCGTCGACAGTCCGGCGCACAGCAGCATCGCGCGCATGTACGGATGGTACCGTGCGCGCGATGGCGAAGGCCAAGAAGCCGGCGAAGTCCACGGCGACCTCCGTGAGGGCCGGGTCGACGACGACTGCCTCGAAGACCGCCTTGAAAGCAACCGCCACGAAGCTCCCCTCCGCGATGGCCAACTCGAAGACGGCCGCCACGAAGACGGCCTCCGTGATGGCGGGGTCGAAGGCGACCACGTCGAAGAGGACGGCCATGGTGGAACCCGGGCGGGGGACACCCGATCAGATCCGCGTCCTGCTGCGCGATGTCCTCGCCGGGAATGGGGTACGGCAGAACCCGATCGGCTGCCTCGAGCTGCTGTGCCGTGCGTGGCGGATGCACAAGTGCGTGCGGCTCGCCGAGCTCACCGAGCTCCTCGAGATGCGGGTCCCCGAGACGCCGGCCGCAGACCTCGCCCGCGAGATGGCGGATCACCGCGTCGCCGCCCTGCGACCAGCGGTGCGCTGGATCGCCACGGCCACGGCCGGGCAGGCCGCGGATCGACTGAAGCAGGTCGTGTGGCGCGACCCGCGAACGGCGTGGCTGTTGCTCGACTTCCTCGCGAAGCCGGCGTGGCGCTCGCTGCCGGCGATGACCTGCTGGAAGGCGTGCCTCGACGAGATCGTCGCGATCGGCGATCCGCGGATCGCCGAGCCACTCGCGGAGCTCGGCGATCGCTACACCGCGGTGATCCCGACGTCGGTGGGAGCAAAGGTGCAGAACCAGATCCGCGCGGCCGTGGTCAAGCTGCGCGAGGCGGCGCCGTGGAACGAGCTCGATGCCGAGACCGCCGCGCTGTGCGATCAGATCGCCGTGTTGCTCGGGCCGGAGGTCGCCGCGCTGCAAGCGAAGCAC
>JBBQJJ010000151.1:0-17832 GCA_038325805.1 Haliangiales bacterium | reverse complement strand
GCCGTCGTACGCGCCAGCAGATCGAGCTGCGCGAGGGCGGCCGCGACAGCGCCTTCGACGCGCAGGATCGCCGCGCCGAGCGACACCGGCAGGAAGCCGCGCTCGCGAAACGTCTCGACCTCTCGCTCGATCCAGCCGCCCTCGGGACCGATCGCGAGTACCACCGGGCCATGAAAACGGCCGTCGGCGCGGCCGGGCCGGTACGCCTGCTCGATCGGCGGTGCACCCGGATGCGCGATCAGTCGGAGCTCCGGCGATCCCGGCATGGCCCAGCGCTCGAGGAGCGGCATCAACCGCAGATGGATGTCGATCGGCGGCACGTGCGTGGTGACGCCTTGCTCGGCGCCAAACCGCGCGGCGAGGGCCAGGGCGTCCGGATCGACGCGGGGCGAGTGGAGGTAGCTCTTGTCGACGCGCCACGCGTTGGTCAGATCGATCCGTTCGACGCCGAACGCCGCGGCGCTCTCGATCACGCGGGTCAGAACTTTCGGGCGCGGCATGGCGAGTACGAGCTGCACGGGCAGGATCGGGCGAGGCGGGGTGCTGATGTCGAGCGCGAGGACGATGCCGTCACCATCGGAGATCACCTCCGCACTCCCGACGTTGCCGCCGACGATCCCCGCGCGGATCCGGGAACCCACGGCGACGCCGAGCACGCTGCGCAAGTGGTGCACTCGGCGGTCCGAGTCCCGCAGGACGACTCGACCATCGACGACCTCACCTGGCTCGACGAGCAGCAGATTCACAGTGCTTCTTCTAGCAGAGCCGCCGCAGTAGAGTGCGCGGATGGCGTTCTTCCAGGAGCCCCCGCGTCTCGGGAACCAGTTCGACGACGATCCGATGTTGCCGTCGTGGGTCGCACGCACGATCGGTGATCCGGAGATCGAAGCCGAGCTGCGGGGCTACGGCGAGCTCGCGGTCGAGCACCACGGCAAGCAGCTCGCCGATCGAGAGAACGAGCCGGTGCTCACGCAGTGGGATGCGTGGGGGCACCGGATCGATCGGATCGACGTCTCGCCGCTGTGGGCCGAGGCCCAGATCGTGGCGGCGAAGTCCGGCATGGTCGCCGCCGGCTACGAAGCGCGGCTCGGTGCGCGCGCCCGGATCCACCAGTTCGCCACGGTGCACGTGCTGTCGCCGTCGCTCGACGTCTATTCGTGCCCGCTCGCGATGACCGATGGTGCGGCGCGCACGCTGCTCGCGTCGGGCAACCCGGAGTTGATCGAGCGCTACGTGCCTCGTTTGATCTCGCGCGATCCGGACCAGATGTGGACGAGCGGCCAGTGGATGACGGAGCGCACGGGAGGCTCGGACGTATCGCAGAGCGAAACCGTCGCGAGGCTGGAGGGGGATCAGTGGCGGTTGTACGGCACCAAGTGGTTCACCTCGGCGACCACGTCGCAGATGGCGCTGACGCTCGCGCGCCCCGAGGGCAATCCAGATGGTTCGCGTGGGCTCGCGCTGTTCCTCGTCGAGCTGCGTGACGACCAAGGCCGACTTCGCAACATCGCCGTCAATCGGCTCAAGGACAAGCTCGGCACGAGGAAGGTCCCGACGGCGGAGCTGACGCTCGACGGCACGCCGGCCATGCTCGTCGGCTCGACCAGCGAAGGGGTCCGTGCGATCACGCCGATGCTGTCGGTGACGCGGACGTGGAACGCGATCTGCGCGGTGTCGGGCATGCGTCGCGCGATCGCGCTGGCGAAGGATTTCGCGCGGCGCCGCAACGCGTTCGGCACGCTCCTCGTCGACAAGCCGCTGCACGCCGACACGCTTGCTGCGCTCGAGGCCGAGTACGCGGCGGCGTTCTGTCTCGCATTCCGCTCGGTGCAACTGCTCGGCACGCTCGAGCACCCCGAGGGCTCGCAGGCACACGGCACCACGCAGCAGCGCGAGCTCGACGAACGGTTGTCGCGGACGCTGATCCCGCTCGCCAAGCTGACGACGGGCAAGCAAGCCGTCGCGGTCGCGTCGGAGGCGATCGAGTGTTGCGGCGGTGCGGGCTACATCGAGGACACGGGCTTGCCGCGACTCCTCGCCGATGCGCAGGTGCTGCCGATCTGGGAAGGCACCACGAACGTCCTGTCGCTCGACACGCTGCGCGCGCTCGGCAAGGGCGGCACGCTGGAGGCGCTGGGTGCGGAGCTCGAGCAACGTTGCGCGGCAGCGACCGATCCGTCGCTCGACAAGCCCGTGTCCGTCGCGCGGCACGCCTTCAAGCACGCGGTCGCGTGGATCGGCGAAGCGATGGCGCAGCCGGATCGGCTCGAAGCAGGCGCGCGTCGGTTCGCGCTGACGCTCGGTCGCAGCCTGGAGCTCGCGCTGCTTGCGGACCATGCGCAGTGGTGCCTGACGAATGGCCACGGACCTCGCACGGCCGCGGCGGCACGCCGATTCGCGCAGTCGCCGATCGATCTGATCGACGAGCGCGCCCTCGAGGACACCAAGCTCCTCGCATAGGCTCCGAAAACGAAAACAGCGGCGATTGCGCGCCGCTGTTCATCACGTCAGGTGCGTGGGTTTAGTAGCCGCCCGGAGGGGGCGGAGGAGCGCCGCCCTGATCGGGTGCCGGACCCGCTTCCGGCTGCGGCGGCGGCGGGCCGCCAGCGCCGTTGCACTGGTAGTGAACACGCCACGCGGTGGCGGTGCGGGTGCTGGTGGTGCCGACCGTGCTCGAGTCAGTGCTCTGACGACGACCGCTGCGCGAGGTCTTGGTGTCCTCCGCGGTGTCCTGACGCGCGACGGTATCCGTACCGATCGCCTCTTCACCCTCTTGCGTGATGGTGAAGTTGCCGGGGCCGCAGTGCGCATTCATTTCCGAATTCGCCTGCTCCATCGCCTTACCGCGATCGCCTTGCAGTTCGATGACACCACCGGCCTGCGTACGCGAGATCACGCGTGCGCTGCCACAAGCGGCGAGGGCAACTACCAGTCCGAGAGCGAGAGTACGAAGCATTGGATTCCTTCTCCGGTGACGGCCGAGGATTAGACGCCGTCGACACTACGGCATGCACAGGGGCCGGGCAATAGCTTGACCCCCGGAAGGCGTGAGACGCTGTACGGCGATGGACGAGGTGGCCGCCACGGAGACACGTCTCGATGCTGTGACGATCTACGCGCGCGGCGCTCGAATCCGACGATCTGTGAGTCTCGCTGCAGTCGGACGCCACGTCCGGATCACCGGGTTGCCGCTTGCCGTGATCGACGACACCGTGCGGGTCTCCGTCGAGGGATCGGCGATCGCGACGAACCTTCGGGTGGCGCTCGATACCCCGCTGCTCGCGGACGCGCCCGAGGAACCAGCCGCAGTTCGTGAGGCAAAACGCCACGTCGCTGTCGGGTCGGCCGAGCTCGCGCGACTCGAGGCGGGGCTCGAACGACTCCAGACGTCATCGGTGCTCGGCGAGGATCCCTCGGATGATCCGCCGGCCGCGTGGGCCGCAATCGTGGCTGCGCGGCGTGCCGTGCTGGCCGTGCGCACCGAGCGAGAGCTGGCGCTGCGCTCGCAGCTGACCGCGGCACGCAAGCGACTCGATGCAATGCAGCTCGATCTCGAGGTCGCGCTCGATCGCGATCGCAATACGGCGCGCGATGCAAAGCCGCACGAGCTCCGCAAGCGGCTCGACATCGAGCTCTCGGGCGAGGGTGCGATCACGCTACACGTCGAGTACATGGTGGTCGCCGCGCGGTGGGCTCCGTCGTACGTCGCTCGCATCGAGGGTGCGAAGGCGACCGTCGAGATCCGCGCTGTCGTTGCGCAGGACACCGGCGAAGACTGGCGCGGTGCCAAGCTCGTGCTGTCGACCGCGGAACCGGTGCGGTTCGCGCAGCTCCCCGAGCTCGCGGCGCAGCGGATCGGTCGCAAGCAAGCCGAGCCACTGCGCACCGGGTTTCGTGCACCGCCCGCCGGTGCCGAGGCGCTGTATGCGGACTATCAACGCTACGTCGCGCAACGCGCGGAAGGTGAAGCGGACGAGCGCAACCTCGATCGCTCGAAGGCGCCGCGTGACGCCGAGTTTGGCGGAGGGTTCGACGACGAGGGCACGGTGCTCGGCGGTGTTCATGGTCGCGCGCAGTCGTTCGCCGAGGAGAACTGGGACGAGGAGACGTCGGCGGCGAAGGATCGGTTCTCGACGCCACCGCGCGGTGCACTGGCGATGGATACGCGGCACGCCTTCGCCCCACCGATGCAGGCGGCGGCTCCGGCGACGATGCTGATGGACGAGCTCGCGGCGCCCGAGAAGGCGAAGGCGGGCAACGTGATGGCGAAGCGCGCCCGCGGTGGTGATGGCGGCGGCGGCATGCCCGACGAGCCGGTCGCCCACAAACCGAAACCGGCAGCGGGCGAGCCGTCACCTCTGCTCGACTACAAGAACCTCATGATGGGCGAGGCCCGCTCGCAGGCACGCGGTCGCTTGATCGCGGCGCCGCAGGACGGCGATCGTGCGGCGATCCAGCGCGACGTCAACACCCGCGAGACCAGGATCGATCTGCTGTCGCTACCTCCGGGCTGCATCGGCAACTGGTCGCATGCGTACGACTACGCGTACACCGCCGACGGTGCGATCGACGTCGCCTCGGATGCGGCCTGGCACTCGATCGCGGTGACGGCGAGTGCCGCGACCGTGCAGCTCCGCCATGTCGCGGTGCCGCGCGAGCAGCCCGACGTGTTCCGGATCGCGACGCTCGCAAATCCGTTTCCCGGGCCGCTGCTGCCGGGGCCGATCGATGTCTACGATCGAGGCCGCTTCCTGGTGACCAGCAACGTCGAGCAGTCCCCACCAGGTGCCACGCTCGAGATCGGACTCGGTGTCGACGCCGCGATCAAGATCGCGCGCAACACCGAGTTCCGCGAGGAAGCCACCGGCATGCTGCGCGGCTCCCTCAAGCTGCACCACGGGATCTCGATCGACGTCGACAACGTGTCGGCGCAGCCTGTCGAGCTCGAGGTTCGCGAGCGTATCCCCGTGCCACGCGAAGGCGACGACGACGTCGAGATCGCGATCGGCCGCGTCGAGCCAGCCTGGGAGCCGTGGAAGCCTGACGCCGACGGCCCGCGGGCGGCGCGGTTGCGTGGTGGGTATCGCTGGCGCGTGTCTCTCGCGGCCGGCGCGAAGAAGACGCTGCGCGCGGCGTACGAGGTCAAGATCCCGAGCAAGGCCGAGCTGGTCGGCGGAAACCGGAGAGAGTCGTGAGCGACACGAACGCACCGGTCGTCGCGGTCACCATCCTCGAGGATCGCGCGTCCGTCACGCGTCGGGCCTCACTGACGCTCGAAGCCGGCCAGCAGCGCATCACGATCGATCGCGTGTCGGTCGTGCTTGCCGACAAGACCTTGTTCGCGTCCGCGACGGGCGCCCGCGTGCTCGACGTTCGCATCGAGCGCTATCTCGCGCCGGTGCGGCCGAACCCGACCGGCGACCAACCGCTCGCGGTGTTGCGCGAACAACACGCGCAACTGATCGCTCGCCGCGATGACGCGACCGCGCGCTATCACGCCGCGCAGACCGAGGTCGCTGCGATCGCCGAGATCCTCGAGGCTGCGCTGGGCGATCTCGCGATCGCCGCGGCACGTGGTGTGACTGCCGAGGGTGTAACCGCGCAGCTCGCCGAGCTCGACTGCGCCGAGGCGTCGGCTCGCGAGGCCAGCGTCGCGGCGGAGCTCGAGGTCGAGGAGACGCGGCGCCTGCTCGATCGGCTCGCGGCTCGGATCCGGATCGCCGAGGTCGAGACGCACGAGCAGGCAGCGCGGCTGATCGTCGATCTCGTCGCCGACGCCCCGCGCGAGGTCGTGCTGACGATCGGCTACGTCGTGCCGGGCGCCGCGTGGCGGCCGTATCACCGCGCCGTGCTCGATGTCGCCGCGACGACCATCGAGTGGCAGACCACCGCGTGCATCTGGCAAGCGACCGGTGAAGACTGGATCGATGCCGCGTTGACGTTCTCGCTCGAGCGGCCGTCGCTCGGCGTCGAGCCCCCGGATCTCGGGGATGACGAGCTGCGGACGCGCAAGCGTGCCGATCAAGTCGTCGTCGAGGCGCGCGAGCAAGTCCACCAGACCACCGGGCTCGGTGCCGGTCCTGCGCAGGTGCCGGGCATCGACGACGGTGGTCTCGGACTCGTGCTGTCCGCGGCGAAGGCGACGATTCTCGCCGACGGCATGCCACATCGCGTGCCGGTCGGCAGCTTCTCGACGACCACGACCCTCTCGCTCGTCGCGATGCCGCTGCGCTCGCCGTGGGTGCATCTCCGCGCGCGGCTCGTCAACACCGGCACGCTGCCCCTGCTCGCCGGTCCCGTCGATCTGGTGATGGCCTCGGGCTACGTCGGCCGCGCGGAGATCGGGTTCGTCGCCGCCGGCGAGACCTTCCACGTCGGCTTCGGTCCCGACTCCGACGTGCGCAGCCATCGGGAAGAGACCCGCGAGCGCGACGAGGGCTTGCTCGGTGGTCAGACGCAGACGATCCGCGTCGCGGTGCGGCTGTCGAACCTGGGCGGTGAGAAGCGCGTGATCGAGCTGACCGAGCGCATCCCGATCTCCGAAGTGGAGCAGGTGCAGATCGAGGCCGCCGCGCCCGAGGCCTTTGTCCTCGACGACGAGCCTGGCGGGGAGGAGATCACGCAGGTCATGGCGCGCGTCCTCGACGAGCGCGGCATGGTGACGTGGACCGTCGAGCTGCCGCCGTTCGGTCGTCGCGCGGTCACGCTGCAGTACAAGATCAAGAGCAACCGCGGCGTCGCCGGACTATGAAAAGCAATCTCACCGGCCAAGCCGAGATGCTCGCAAATCGCATCGCGAAGAATGCGAAGAACCTCGGCAAGTGGGCGGCGCGCGAGCGGATCACTTGTTATCGCCTCTACGATCGCGACATCCCCGAGATCCCGATCACCGTCGATACCTACGGCGGCGCGCTCGTCGTCAACGATTACCGGTTCGAGCGCGAAGCAGAAGACTCGTGGCTCGACGAGATGGCGGCGGCCGCGCAGGCCAAGCTCGGTGCCACCGAGGTGTTCTTCAAGCGCCGACTACGCCACGATCGCCGCGCCGGCGAGCAGTACGAGCGCAGCGAGACGGAGACCCCATCGGCGTGGCGCACCGTCGAGGAACGCGACCTGGCGTTCCGCGTCAACCTCGCCGACTACCTCGACACCGGCTTGTTCCTGGATCATCGGATCACACGTGCGAAGGCCGCGACCGAGCCGGCGAAGACGATGCTCAATCTGTTCGCGTACACCGGTTCGTTCTCGGTGTATTGCGCGGCCGCGGGTATGGCCACGACCACGGTCGACATGTCGCGCACGTACCTCGACTGGGCGCGCGACAACTTCGAGCTCAACAAGCTGCACGGCGACTTCGTGCAGTCCGACGTTCGCGAGTTCCTCGTCGCCGCACGCCACCAGCGCCGGCGGTGGGATGTCGTGGTGGTCGATCCGCCGACGTTCTCGTCGAGCAAACGGATGGACTACACGTTCGACATCCAGCGCGATCACGTCCCGCTGCTCGATGACGTCGCCGCGGTCGCGAACGTGATCTGGTTCTCGACCAATCGCAAGAAGTTCAAGCTGCAGTGGCCTGGCGAGAGCGTGTATCGCGGTGCCGAGGTCGACGATCAGACGTTCGCGACCACACCGCAGGACTTCAAACACCGCCCGCACCACGCGTATCGCATCAGGTTGTGAGCTGAGCGCGGAGTCCGCGCAGGACCGTTTCCGTGGCGACGCGAACGCGCGGTTGGATCTCGAACAGCGATGCAGAGATCGCGTGCAGATCCTCGGGCGACGGTGCGAGCAGCGGGCGGTGCGCGAGGATGCGCGACAGCCGGAACGTCACCGACTCGGGCTCCTTGAGATCCTCGGGCACGCCGTAGCCGCGGAGTCGCGCGAGCAGCGTGGCGATGCGCTGATCATCACCGGGCTCTCTCCACTCGATGGTCGCGTCGTGGCCGATGCCGGCGAGGTACGCCTCGCGATACGCCGGGATCTCGGTGAGTACGCCGTCGAGCAGCAGCTCGATGCCGATGTGTGCGACCGCGCGCCGTGGACCTCGAGCGCAGTTGCGAGCCGAGAGCAACTCGTCGAGCTCGCGCATCAGGCCGGTCACCGCGGGCAGCACGTGGAAGGCGCCGTCGGTCGCGTGGTGCAGATCGATGCCGGCCTGGATGTCTGCGTCGGTGGTCGAGGCAACCCGGGCCCCGGACATCGTGGAGAAGTCAGGCAACATCGCGCCGAGCACGGTCCCCGGCGTGGCACCGCGCCAACTCGCGACCGCGGCGTGCCCGAAGTAGTTCACGCTTCGTACTACCATCGAACCGTGCCGGTCGTCGGGATCGATCTCGGGACGCAGAGCTGCAAGGCAGTTGTCTGCGGCGACGATCTGCGCGTGCTCGGCAGCCACAGCGCTCCGCTGACGACGCAGTTTCCGCAGGCCGGTTGGGCCGAGCAGGATCCACGCGCATGGGAAGCCGCGCTCGCACCCGCGATCGCCGGCGCGTTGAGCAAGGCGAACGTCGAACCCGCCGACATCACCGCGCTCGCGATCGTCGGCCAGCTCGATGGTTGTGTCGCCGTCGACGCGTCGGGCGCGCCGCTGCATCCATGCTTGATCTGGCAGGACCGCCGCGCCACCGAGCACACCGTCGATCCGGCGCGCTGCTTCGCGCTGACGGGGCAGGTCGCCGATCCGAGTCACCTCGCCCCGAAGGCCGCGTGGCTGCGCGCGCATGGCATCACCGCAACGAGGTTTCACCAACCGGTGAGCTACCTCGTCGAGCAGCTCACCGGCGAGTTCGTCGTCGATCTCGCGCTCGCGTCGGCGTGCATGGTGCTCGAGCTGGCGAGCGGTCGCTGGTCGACCGAGCTGCTCGATGCGTTCGAGCTCGACGCCGCACAACTACCCGCGATCCGCGGGACCTGCGAGGTCGCCGGGGCGCTGACCGTACGAGGGGCGCAGCTGACGGGCTTGCCCCAAAGGACGATCGTGGCGGTCGGCACCGGCGACGACTTCGCGAACCCACTCGGCGCGGGCATCACGCAACCGGGTCCGATCGCAGTGACGCTAGGGACGGCAGAGGTCGTCGGCACACTCGCGCGAACGATCGTCCTCGACCGCGCGCGCGAGCCGATGGTCGAGACCCACGTCTATCCGACGGGCGCGTTCTTCGTCGAGAACCCGGGCTGGCTGTCGGGTGGTGCGATCGAGTGGGCGGTCGCGCTGCTCGGCCTCGCCGATGCGAGAGCGCTCGACGCCGTCGCCGCCACCGCACCACCTGGATGCGACGGCGTGACGTTCATCCCCGCGCTCGCCGGTGCGATGACGCCTGTGTGGCGGCCGCACGCGCGCGGCACGCTGCACGGCCTGTCGCCGAGCCACGGGGCGGCACACGTCGCACGCGCGGTGCTCGAGGGCCTGACCTTCGGCTGTCGCGACGTCGTCGATCGGCTCGCCGCGATGGGCCTCGCCGGCGATCGCGTCGTGCTCGTCGGTGGTGGAGCCAACAGCGCGCTATGGGCGCAGCTCCGCGCCGATGCGCTCGGGCTCCGTCACGAGGTCGTCACCAACCCGGATACCAGCCCGCTCGGGGCCGCGATGATCGCGTCGGTCGCCGCCGGGCTCCACGCGGACCTCGAGGCCGCTGCTGCCCGCGTCACTCCGCCGCACACGGTCTTCGAACCCCGGAAGTCCCTCGACGAACCCTACGAACGCTACCGGCGGCTCGTCGCTGCGCTCGCACCGCTGTCGGCCAGTCGCTGGTAGTGACCTGCGCACCTATCCCCGCTCATTTCCTCAGCTAGAGTGCGGCTATGCGGCTGTTGTTTCTCCTCGCCTTGGCAGGGTGCCCGGGCGACGACCCACCCGCATGCGTCGACGTCGATCTGACCTGCGCGCCGCTCTACGTGCCGACGTTCGACAACGTCTACGCGAACACGCTGAGTGATGGCTGCGGCTCCCAGCGCGTCGCGTGTCATTCGGCGGCCGGGCAGAAGGGCGGCATGTCCTTCGAGACACCGGAGCTTGCCCACGCCGCGTTGCTCGCGGGTCGCGTGACCGCAGGTGATGCATCGTGCAGCGAGATGATCGTGCGCGTTCATTCCATCGGAGAGAGCTTCCAGATGCCGCCAGGCTCGCCGCTCTCCGAAGCGGAGCGCTGCGCGTTGACGCAGTGGGTGCAAGCGGGTGCCCTGGGCCCGGGAGAGCTTCCATGAAGTACGTGCTGATCGCGCTGCTCCTTGCCGCGTGCGGAGGAGACACCGCGTTGTCCGTCGAAGAATTGCGCGATCCTACTACCTGCGCGGAGTGTCATCCGCAGCACTTCGTGCAGTGGTCGGGCTCGATGCACGCGTACGCGTCGGAGGATCCGATCTTCGTCGCGCTCCAGCAGCGCGGTCAGCGCGACACCGGCAACAAGCTCGGCGATTTCTGCGTCAAGTGCCACGCGCCGATGGCGGTGCAGCTCGGCCTCACCAACGGCATCGACTACGACCCGTCCACCTTGCCGCCTGAGGCCAAGGGCATCACCTGCTACTTCTGCCACAACGTCGACAGCGTCGGCGAGCTCCACAACAACGGCCTGATCCTCGCGAACGATCAGACGATGCGCGGCGGCGTCAAAGATCCGATCAAGAGCCCGGCGCACTTCTCGAAGTACGACGCGAAGATGGACTCCGACGCCAACGAGTCGGAGATCTGCGGCTCGTGCCACGACATCGTGGTGCCCGAGGCGATCAACGGCGTGCCCGGGGGCTTCGCGATCGAGCGCACGTTCCAGGAGTGGCAGGCGTCGTTCTTCGCCACCAACCACAGCCCGGGTATTCACCTGACCTGCAGCAGCTGCCACATGATCTCGAAGACCGACGTGATCGCCGATGCGCCGGATCTCAGCGTGCCGTCGCGCAACTTCGGATTTCACGAGCACAGCTGGCCCGCGGTCGATCAGGCGATGATCCCGTTCCCCGAGACCACGGCCCAGGCCGAAGGCATCAAGCGCGATCTCGATCCCGCGGTAGCGATCATCGGTGCCATCCCGCTCGGTGGTAACGCCCCGGGCGGCGGCGTCTGCGTCAACCAGGGCAACGGCGGTCAGATCGTCGTCCGCATCGACGGCCTCGGCATCGGCCACAAGTTCCCGAGTGGCGCGGCTGCCGATCGGCGCACGTGGATCGAGCTTCGCGCGTTCGACGCCACCAACGCCGTCATCTTCGAGAGTGGCGTCGTTCCCGATCAGATGGATCCGGAGGAGATCAACGACCCGAACCTCAAGTTCCACTGGGACCAGACGTTCAAGGCCGACGACACCGTCTCGCACTTCTTCTGGGACGCGGTTCGCAGCGACGACAGCCAGCTGTTGTTGCAACCGACCACGCTCGACAAGAACTCGCCCGCGTTCGATCACTCCACCAGACACCGCTATGCACCGCTCGGTGGTCTGATCCCGCAGATCGATCACATCGAGGTGAGGCTCCGAGTCCGTCCGCTCCCATTCGTCATGCTTCGCGATCTGATCGGGAGCGGCGATCTCGACGCGTCGTTCCTCGACAAGGTGCCGACGCTCGACGTGTCGAGCACGCAGCGCGTGTGGAACGCGGCCGGTCCCCTCGACGCGGACGGCTGCATGACGCGGCCCAACTAACCCCTCGAGACGGTCAGCTCGGGATGCAGAACCGGAACACGACGACGTCGTTGCCGCTCGGCGAGGCCGCGTCGATCGTGGTCTCCCACAAGCCCGGCATCCAGAAGTTGATCGGCGCCATCTCGTACTGACCCGCGGTGCCGGTCGGCTCGATCGTCACCGTCTTGGCCGACGGGTGACCGTGATCGGGCATGAAGGGAGTGACCGTCATGTCGGCGCCATCGACGGGCGTACCGGCGACGCCGCCGCTCATCTGGTTGATCTGGATGACCCAAGTGTTGTCGCCACGGATCGGCGGCGCGGGGTCGGCCGTCATCAACGTGAAGCCGAGCGCGCTGGTGCTGCCGATCTTGGTGAGGCCGACCGCGAAGTCGTCGTCGCGCGTTTCTGCCGCGCAGTTGACGGGCTCGTCGTCGCTGGGCGTCGGGGTGTCAGTCCCGCAGGCGGTGAGGCCGACGCACAGAAACATCGCGAGGCAGGGGCGCATGGAAAGCTTACGCACGAGGTGACAACAGGTTACCCGGTGGGAGGCACGGCAAGCAGGATCGATGATCACGCCGCCTAACACCCTGAATACCCTAGGTCTCAGGCGCTTTCTTCGAGATCCTGGTCATCTACACCAGCGGTCAGCAGCACCACGGTGTCCTTCGCCAGGCCGAGGCCGCTCGGGATGCCGATGTACGAGACACGGGCGATGGCGTGGCTTCCCGTCAGGGCCCACACGTCCATGAGCTGGGCTTGGGGTCGCAGGAACGCCGTCACGGTGGTCTTGCCACTCGGACCATGGCCGCTGACCGGCTCGACCGAGAGCTGGAGCGCGAACTTCCGGATCGGCAGGTCGTCGCCCACGCGCATGGCGCGCCGCTGGACGACCCGTGTGGACAGCATCCACGCTTCGCACGTGGACTGGGCCGCGGGCTCGAGTGTGGCCGCGATCGCCGAGATCCGCGCGCGGATCTCGTGTGCATCGTGATCGCGCTCGTACCAGGCGTGGATCGGAACGAGGTGTCCTTGCCGGGGCCCTGACAGCCACAGCCGATATGCGATCGGCGTCTCGTCGGCTCCGAGATCCTCGACGATGTACGCGAACCCTTCGGCCCGCGCGAGCCCGAGCACGTGCATGCGATGACCCCCGAGCTCCGCGGGGGATCGTTCGGTGACGCACGCCGTGGTGGTCATGTAGCCGAGCGAACTACGTAGCGTGGGCATCGGAGCGCCGCGATGCAGGTACGCATGCGCCAGTGCGCGCTGCATGCGGCGCGTACGGGCGAGAGCGATCAACGCGCTCTGGGTCTTTGCATCTCGGTTCATGACGGGAAGCTTTCGCGTGCTGTACGAATAGAACGCGCGAGAAGCCCGAGGGTTGCACTCGATGTGATGGATCCACGCGAAGGAATACCTTCGTTGCAGCGCCGGTTTGAGTGCCCCGCTGTCGTCGGATCGCGACACTCGTCGAGCTACGGCATGCGATACGTGAGCTTGCGTACGACGCCGGCCTTGTCTGTTTGCGTCCACGTGCCGCTGCGACGGCCCGAGGCCATCGGCCCCTCGATCACGACGCCATTCGTTAGCTCGCGATAGGAGCCGTCGAGAACTCCAGCGTTGTAGGTGGCGATCCTGAGCACGCTGCCGTCGGCGGCGTAGCTCGTCCACGTGCCGGTCTTGCGATCCGCGGCGAACTGCCCCGTCAGCGAGGGCTTGCCGTTGCGAAGCTCGCTGTAGGCGCCATCGGCCTGGCCGTCGACGTACATGCTCTCCATCGACAGCTTGCCGTCGACATACTTCTTGACCGCGCCGTCGAGCTTTCCCTTCTTCCAGGTCTCTTCGCCGATCAGCGCCCCGTCTCCGTTCCACTCCTTCCACGTGCCGTGCTTGAAGACGCCGGCGAAGTGACCTTCGATGACGAGCTTCCCGGCGCGCGTGAACTCTTGATAGACGCCGTCCTCGTAGCCCTTGTAGACGCGCTGCTTCGTGTACGGCTTCTTGTTGCCCCAGTACGTGTAGACCCAGCCGGTGCCGTCCTTGATGTCGTACTTGCCGATCTCGTTGCCGCTCTTGTCCCAGTACGTGAACGTGCCGTTCGGCTTGCCCTTGTCGTAGGTGCCACTCCACACCAGCTTCTCGTCGATCCACTCGCTCCACGCGCCGTCGCGTCGCCCGCCGTAGTAGCGGCCCTCTTTCTCTTTCTTGTCCTTCTTGTCGCGCCAGTCCCACGCGCCGGTGCGACGACCGCTCGAGAACGCACCCTTGACCTTGAAGACCTTCGCGTCGCGCCACAACGTGTACGGTCCGTCGAGGCGGCCCTTGCGATCGTAGTTCTCGTCGGCGAGCAGCCCGCCCTGGTGCCAGATCTTGCGTCTGCCGCGCCGCACGCCGTCGACGAACGTCTCTTCCATCTTCATCGAGTTACGCGTGCCGAACGTGTGCGCACCGTCGAGCTTACCGGCCTTGTAGTGCGAGCTACCGAGCAGCAGTTGATCCTTGCCGTAGAGCTTCGCGGTGCCTTCGGGGACGCCCGCCTTGAACGGCGCCTCCGCATAGAGCTGGCCGTCGTCGAGCCACTCCTTCTCGACGCCGGTGCCGGCGGTCATCTCGTAGGTGCCGAGCAGCGCCCCCGCGGTGCTCTTGCGTAGCCACGTGCCGTCCTTCAAGCCGGCGGCGTAGGTCCCGCTCTCGCGAACCGCACCATTTGGATGCATCCGCTCGAAGGCGCCGTCGAGTGCACCGCCTTTATAGGTGCCGCGGATCTCGATCGAGGCGTCCGGGAACAGCGTCACGAACGGACCGTGGCGCGTGCCATCGGGGCGCGCGCAGAACCACGTTGGTTCGGGCGCCGGTGCTGCAGTCAACGCCGTGGCGGAATCGCACACCAGCTGTGGTTTCGGTGGAGGCTCTGGCACCGCGGCATCGGCGGCTACCGCGGTGGTCTTCGCCGATCCGGTGGTCTCGGTCGACGGCGTACCCGCGCCGGAGCTGCAGGCGCACAGCAACAGCACGAGAGAGAACCGGATCACGAAATCATTGTGGCACGGGTCGTCGGGTCCTCGCGAATGCCGTGGGGGCAGCGTTCGGTTCGGTTGCAGCAAATCCTCGCGAACACGTGTGGGCTAATCGTTTCACGACGACATCAGAGGCGTGTGGCGCCTGGATACCTACGAAACTTATCGTCTAGGATCGCGGTCATGAAGCGCATCTTATTCGTACTCGCCGCGTTGCTGCTGGCGAGTGGCACTGCTGACGCCCGCCGCCGTCGTGCGATGGGCGGTGAGAAGTACGTCGCGAACGGCAAGTTCGGACTCGGCCTCGAGCTCGGCGCGCCGTTCGGGCTCAACGGCAAGTACTTCCTGACCGACACCACCGCGCTCAACTTCGGGATCGGCGAGGTCTACGACACCTACTACGACGATCGCGACGGCTTCAACCTGTACATCGATCACCTGTGGCACCCGTTCTCGCTGACCAACCAACCGGCGTTCCAGCTGCCGTTCTACATCGGCGTTGGCATTCGCCTGTGGGACTTCAACGATCGCCGCAATCGGTTCGATGACGACAACGGCCTCGCGTTTGGCGTTCGCATCCCCATCGGCATCGCGTTCGACTTCAACAAGGTGCCGCTCGACGTGTTCATCCAGTTCACGCCCGTCCTCGATTTCTTCGTCGGCTACGACGATCGCATCGGCGACCACCTCGAGTTCTCGGTGGGCGGCCGGTTCTGGTTCGACTGACTTACTGGCTCATCTCGATGAACAACGGGACGTGGACGGCTTCCGCGCCCTCGACCGAGATGTTCGAGCGGCGTACTTCGATCTGGCCGCGCCCGCTGACCGAGTAGTACGCACTCACCGAGTAGATCCCGGGCTGGGTCTCGAAGCGGAACCGACCCGAGTCGTCGGAGATCGTCTGCTGCGTCTTGTTGATGTCATCGCCGACGATGGCGGTGACGACCGCGCCGGCGACGCGCTGCTTGGTCGCGGTGTCGCTCACGGTGCCTTCGATGATCGCGGTCTGCGGTGCCGCGTTGCTCGGGCGATAGCGTGCGATCTCGCTCGCCTTCGCATTGCCGAAGTCGACGCGAATCGGTTCGGGGCGACCGAGCGTGAACACCAGGTCAACCATCGTGACCTGACCAGCGCGCACGTCGATGTTCGAGATCTCGACCGGCTGCCCGGCGAACACCGCGACCAGTGCGTACTTGCCGGGCTGCAGGTGATCGATGTCGTAGAGGCCGTTGTCACCCGACACGGTCGACCGGCCACCCGCGGCGAGGCGGATCTCGGCTTTTGCGATCGGGTCACCTGTATCCTGATCGCGCGCCAACCCAGCGATCCCACCGGTGGTGGGCCGCGCCACTCGCTGCGAGCCGCCACAAGCAGCCAGCGCGACGAGCAAAATCAAAATGATGCGCACGGACGCAACATGCCAGATCCGCAGCGTTCTCCCATCGACAGAGGTCTATCAGCGTCCAACCAGATCGATGTCCTGCGCATCAGCAAGCAGACCATCGATGTCGCATATGCGTAGAATCCCGCATGCTCCGCGTGTTTCTGCTCGGGATGCTGATGGCCTGTGGTGGTGGGGAGAGCTCCACCTCGCCGGGTGTCGCATCCGGTGTCGCTGTCTCGGAGGCGGGCAAGGTTCGCGAGCTCACCGGCAAGGTGACCGCGGCGCGCGGTAGCGAGGTTCGCACGCTGGCCGTGGGGAACCCGATCAACGGTGACGACGTGATCGACACGGGCGCCGATGGCTCGGTCGTGATCGAGCTCGTGCACAACAACGCGCTGTGGTCGCTCGAGTCGGGCATCAAGGCGCGCGTCGATCAATCGCCGGCATGGACGCTCGCGAAGCAGGCTGCGGCGCAGCCGATCGATCACGCCACCTCGGCTGCAGGTCGCCACGCGGATCGACAAGCTGCCGACACGCAGGTCACTGCGGTCGAGCAAGGTGCGGCGCGACCCGCTGCCGCCGCGTCACCTAGCACGGCGCCCGCGGTCACAGGAACTTCGCAGGACAAAGGCGCTGAACGAGCGCAGGTTCCGAAGTCGGCCGACGCGGCGCGTCCCGAGTCCGCCAAACCACTGCCGGGTTGCGACGAGGTCAGCTGCGTGATGAACAGCGACGCGGCGTGCTGTGCGCGCTATCGCAAGTCCGGTAAGAACACCCCGAGCGCGAGTGACGTTCCCGACGCACCGGATCGGAGCTCCATCGTCGCCGCGATGCAGGTAGTCAGGTCGAAGCTGGCGCGTTGCTTCGACAAGGTCACGACAGGTGGCACGCTCAAGCTGGTCATCAAGGTCGGCGCGGACGGCAAGGTCGCGTCTGCCGAGATCAAGGAGACGCCGGATCACGCGTTCGATGCGTGCGTGGTCGCGATCGGCAAGACCATCACGCTCCCACCGTCGAAGAACGGCGTCACGTTCAGCTTCCCGATCGTGATCAGAGGTCCTTCAGAGTGACCGAATTCGGCGCGAGCTCGAGCTCCACGCAGATCGCCTCGAGCGCTGCGCGATCGACGCCGCGCCACGCGAGCGTCTCGACGTCGCACTTGATCGGGCAGTCCGTGCGCAGCACGGCTAGTAAACGATAGAGGTTCGCGTCGTCGCGGTGCTCGCGCAACGAAGCCGCGAGTCGTTCACTTCCTCGCAACGTCAGCGGCCACTTCGCCGCGTCGTCTGGAATCTCGGCGATCGTCCCGTAGGTCGTCAGTACCTTTGCCGCCGAGGACTTCCCCCAGCCTTCGAGCCCGGGGATCCCGTCGGCGGTGTCACCAACCAGCCCGAGGAGATCCGGAATCGATCTCGGAGGCACGCCGTGCTTCGCGATCACGGCGGGTTCGTCGAGGACCACATCCTTGAAGCGATCCCAGCACACCACGCGGTTCCCGATCACGCACTGGCACATGTCCTTGTCGACGGCGGTGATCCGCACCTGCTCGACCCGCTCGTCGGTGGCCAGGTGATGTGCGGCGGTGGCGATCGCGTCGTCGGCCTCGAACTCGATCATCGGCCACATGGTCATGCCCATCGCGGTGGTCATCCGCTCGGCGAGCTCGAACTGCGCGAACAGCTCCGGATCGACGCCTTCGCCCGTCTTGTAGCCGGGGAACAGATCGTTGCGGAACGATTCGATGACGTGGTCGTACGCGACGCCGACGTGCGTGATCGTCTTGCGCGACAGCAGCGCCGAGAAGCTCCGCACCATGCTGCGT
>JBBQJJ010000150.1:0-17884 GCA_038325805.1 Haliangiales bacterium | reverse complement strand
AGCGTCGTCGGCGAGCTCGCGAAGCGCTACGGCGTCGAGCTCGTGGTCACCGGCCACGATCACAACTACGAACGCACCAAGCCGATGGCCGGCACGACGTACATCGTCAGCGGCTCCGCGGGCGCTCCGATCCGGCCGGTGAATCCGCAGGCGTTCACGGCATCGGCGCGCACCGAACCGCACTACGTTCTCGTCGATATCGACGGCAACAAGATGTCGATCCGCGCGGTCAACCTGCGTGGCGAGGTGTTCGACAGCACCGTGATCCCGGCGAACCCACCCGGCGGGCCGCCGCCATGAAGCTCGCGATCGCCCTGTTGTTCGCGAGCAGCTCCGTGTTCGCGCAGACCGCACCCGGCGCGCCCGATTCGCCGGGTGAGAATCGCGATCCGACCACGCCCTCCGGGCCTACCGGTACGCCCGACGATCAGGAGAAACCCGTCGACGCACCCGTCCCCACCGACGACGTGCCGCCGATTCCGGTCGTCCCGCAGCCGCCGCCGCGAGAGCCTCCTGGTCCGCCGCCCAAGCCACGCGAGCCACCGGCCCAGCTCGACGACACCACGAGCGTGCGCTTCGAGCACCGGCTCCACTTCGATCTGCACTGGAAGATCCTGATGCTGCCGGAGCGCGTGCTCGAGCTCGCGTTCCTCCCGATCGGGCTTCTCGTCGGTGCGATCGACCAGCGCCGGGTCGACAAGCGAATCGGCGAGCTGCTCTCGGTCGAGAACATCAAGGTCAAGCTCGCACCGCGCTTCAAGTTTAGCCTCGGCGACGGCGCCGGTATCGGCCTGTGGGTCAAGCGCGCGCTGTCCGGCAGGAGAGCGAACGTGCGTGTCGGCGGCATCATCCGCCTCGACCGCGATTGGCAGACCGAGTTCCAGTACAACCACGCGCTGCTGCTTCCCGGTGGACGCGGCCTGCGAGCCCGCGCATACATCGAGCGCGACAAGAACCAGCGCTACTACGGCATCGGTGGCGAATCGCTGATCGCCGACGAGCGCGTGATCGAGGTGTTCGAGCAAGGGGTGCTCACCGAGGTCGATCTCCAGGGCATCGATCGCTACACCACCTCCGGCGTCGCGCAGCTCGGCATCCGCCGCCAGCAGCTCTCTCCGGGCGTCAGTTCCACGACCGCGTCACTGATGACGGGTGACCCGGTCACCCCGCCGCCGGGCTTCGACGATGTCGCGACCTATCTCGACGCTCGCGTCATCGGGCGCTACGACACGCGCGACACCGCGGGGCGGCCCTCGCGTGGCCTGACGCTCGAGGGCAGCGTGCTCGGTCGCTCGGATGTCAGCGGCAAGAACCTGTCGGCCACCACGGTCAGCGCATCCGCTCGCATCCACATTCCCCTGCTGCCGGATCACCGCGTGCTCGTGTTGACCGTCGCGGGTGCCGCCGCGCTGCCGCTGATCCCCGGCGACGACAAGCCGCTCGATTCGCTCGCCACGCTCGATCGTACCAACGTGCGCGGCTATGATCGCGAGCGGTTTCGCGATCTCTACGCAGTCGTCGCCTCCGCCGAGTACCGCTTCCCGATCTACGAGTACCTGGCCTCGCGGATCGGCCTCGACGCGTTCGCCTTCGTCGACGCCGGCACGATCTGGGGCAACGATCCGTTCTCGCTCGATCCCTTCCGCTACGCGTTCGGCGGCGGCCTTCGCGGTGCGAGCGAGCCAAGCCTGTTCTTCCAGACCACGCTCGGTTGGTCACCCGAAGGCTTCCAGTTCGGCATCGGCGTGGAGTCGGCGCTGTGAAGGCACTCGCGATGGTCGCGCTCGTCAGCTGCGCTTCCTCGTGGAAGAGCACGCCGCACGATCAGCTGTTCCAGGTCGATCACCCGACGAAGGTGATGTCGCGGCCGATCGAGCTCGATCCTTCCGACTGGTGGGACAAGGGTGATCTGCTCCTCGTGCGACCGCTCGGCCGCCTGCTCTCGCCCGGCACCTACGTCCAGGCGCTGGCCGGTGCGCCGCCGGCGCGCGACGTCAACCGACTCGGTCAGGTCCCCGACTCGCCGTGGTTCGAGAATCGGATCGGGCGCAGCGACTACGCGACGGTCGAAGCCCGCGAAGGTGCCGCCTACGATCGCCAGCTCGCGCCAGGGCCCCTCGCCGTGATCAGCGGCAAGCTCGAGGGTGTCAGCGCAGGTTTCGTCGTGCGCGATACCGCCGCGCAGGTCTGGTTCCTCAAGCTCGACCACCCCGGCTTCCCCGAGCTGTCGACGAGCGCCGAGGTGATCTCGTCCCGATTGCTCTGGCTCGCCGGCTATCGCGTGCCGGCGATGCAGGCGATCGATCTCGACCTCTCACGCCTCGTCCTCGACCCCAAGGCCAAGACCCGCGATCGCTACCGCGGCTCGATCCGGCTGACCTCCGATGCGCTGCGCGCGCTGCTCGTCAACGCGAACCCGAGCCTCGAAGGGCGTGTCCGCGTCCTGATCTCCGCCCAGCCGTCGGGGAGCTCGCTCGGTTCGTTCAGCTACCGCGGCCAGCGAGTCGACGATCCCGACGACCTGATCCCGCACGAGCACCGCCGCACGCTCCGCGGGCTCTGGCTGTTCAACGCGTGGGTCAACAACAACGACACCCGCGACGCCAACACGCTCGACATGTTCCGCCCGACGCAGCCCGACGGGCGCGGCATCATCGAGCACTACCTGATCGATTTCGGCGACGCGTTCGGGTCCACCGGCCTCGGAGAGAAAGCCGCGATGGAAGGCTGGCAGCACCTCCTCGACTGGCGCTCGACGTTCCTCAACCTCTTCTCGTTCGGGCTCCGCTCGCCGGCCTGGCGGCGTGCCGAGCGCAGCGCCATCCGTGCCGTCGGGCTATTCGAGGCCAAGATCTTCGACCCCGCTCGCTAGCGCCCCGAGCTCCCCAACCCTGCCTTCGAGCACCGCACCCCCGAGGACCTGTTCTGGGCCGCCTCGATCCTGGCGCGCATCCAGCCGCTCCATATCCGCGCCGCCGTCCAGGCCGGTCGCTACACCGAACAAGGCGCCGGCGAGTACGTCATCGACACGCTCCTCGCTCGCCGCAAGAAGCTCCTCGAGTTCGCCTTCAAGGGCTTCGTCGAGCTCGATCGGCCGCGCGCCACCGGCACCACCCTCCAGCTCGACAACCTACGTGTCCTTGGCGACCTCGCGCCGGTCGGTCCGTTCAGCTACACGATCCGATGGAACCGCACGCGTGCCGGCGATCGCAAGCTCGAGCAAGGCAGCATCGCCACCGACGGGCCGCTGATCTCCATCGACCTCGGCAGCGTCCTCGAGAATCACGGCAAAGCACTCGCCGACGACCCGTTCCTCTCCATCGATCTAATCCGCGATCACCGTCGGATGACCGTGCACCTGCGCGTGGCCAAGGGGAACGTCGTCCCGGTCGCCGTCGAGCGCGGGCGCTAAGCTACTCCGTCGGTTTCGTCGCCACACGCTCGGTGCACGACGAGAACTTCACCTCGGTCCACCGAAACATCCCCGGTGCGGTCTCCTTGCAGTCAAAGCCCTGCAAGCCGCAGTCGGTGTTGTCGGGACCGATCGAGCACTCGCCGTACTCGTACGTGCACTTGGTGCCCGGCTTCACGGTGTTGCACTCGGCGATCGTCATCGTCGCCGGTGCTGGTGGATTGCCCTGCGGTCCGGGCGGGTTCTCGTGCGTCGGTGGTTTGCACCCGATCGATCCCGCACCCGCCCCCGCGGTCGCCGCGACTAGGACGAACGGCGTCATGAAGGTCTTCCGAGTGCGCATGACCATGATGCTAGCAAATCTCGCGTGGTCATCGACGCCCGCAAAGCGAGGCAAAAGCGCTCGGTTCGCGGTCGTTTCACTCCGCGCCCGGGTGATCGGGATTGGCGCGAGACGCAACGCCGGCGCGACTGCGCGCATCTCAGGCGCCGGATGCTCGAGGCACACACCGCCGGCGACCTCTGGGTCGCGCAACGCAACCTGTGGTTCAGCGGCGTGCGGCTCCGCGCACGGATGACCGTGATCCGTCTCGCCGACGGCAGGCTCTGGCTGCACAGCCCGCACGAGCCGACACCGGAGCTCTGCGCCGAGCTCGATCGCTTGGGCGAGGTGACGTGGATCGTGGTGCCCAATCGCTATCACCACCTCCACGCGGCGGCGACGAAGGCGCGATATCCGGACGCCCAGGTCATCGGCCCCGCGTCGGCGATCGAGCGCAACAAGACGGTCGTCCTCGATGCTCCGACGGCAGCGATCCCCGGCATCGCGGCGGTGGAGCTTCGCGGCGTGCCGTTCCTCGACGAGACGCTGTTTCTCCACAGCAAGACCGGCACGCTGATCGGCGCCGACGTGATGATGTGTGGCTGTGCCGCGGATCACTTCACGTGGCGCTGGGCATCGCGCCTGTTCGGCCAGTACGGCCGCTACAAGACGCCACCGGATGTCCGCAAGCACACCAAGCCGGGACCGGAGGTACGCGCGTCGATCGCCGAGCTCGCGAAGCTGTCGGTCGAGCGGATCTTCGTCGCGCATTCCGATCCGATCGAGGACCGACCGATGGAGCAACTCGAGGAAGCGTGGCGGTTCGCTACTTCGGACGTGTGACCACGAGGTGGCCAGCGCCGGAGGCATCGACGTAACCGAACCGGAAGCCGAGCTTCTTGCGCGGGTTCTTGCGCCACAGCGCAACAAACGTCTGATCCGCGCGCGTGCCACGCGAGCCCTCGAGGAACGCACCCGAATAGGTGCCGTAGGTCTCCTGGACCATGCCCGCCGGATCGGCGAACAGCGGCGGGATGCCCGTCGAGTCCGACAGCATCCACCCCAGGTGTTCGAGCATGTAATTTCGGATCTTTCCGAACGTCGGGCGGTGCAGCAGGTAGCTCGCGCCCTTCGTCAGGATCGTGACCTTGCCCTTGGAGGCGAGGTGCTCGAGCAGCTGGGGGCGCTCGGTGAGGTGCTGGTCGTCGAGGTTCCAGCCGAAGTGGCGGAACGTGCGCTCGGTGGGATCGCCCGGCTTCTTGTAGCGGATCTCGACGTGCGAGAACGCCTCGGAGAACGTCGGCGAGGCCCAGTCGCCCTTGAGCGACTTCCGCTTCTTCTTGTCCGCATCCTCGATGTCGGCCTGCTCCATGTAGACGACATTCCCTGCGTGATCGAGCTTGAAGTACTTCATCTCGGTCGGCTCGTAGCCGGCGGTGACGAGCCCCATCAGGTGCGAGGCAACCTGGCCGGGGATGTCGTTGCGCTGCTGCGCCGAGAGGTTGACCGACGTGTTGGAGCCGACCGAGAGCAGGCCACCGATCTCGACGCGCAGCGCGGCGAGCGAGTTGCCGAGCGCGTCGGGCTTGAGCGTCTTGATGCGACGCGGATCGCCTGCAAGCTCGAGCGAGACCGTCGTGATCTCGGTGGCGTCGGGGAACGCGACGAGCGCGGACAGCAGGTCACCACCGCCGAACAGATAGACGACCGTCTTGGGGATCGTCTTGGGAATCGTCTCCTCGAACCACGCGCGATGCTTTTCGAAGTACGCCGCGCGGAACTCGGCCTCGCGCTTGAGCACGTTGGTGCAGTGGCGCTGCGCGACCTTCGCGAGCTTGTCGCGCGCGATCGCATCGCCCATCGATTCGGGGATCCGCTCGCTGTCCGGACCACCGCACGCGGCGATCTTGGTGAGGAGCGTCATCTCCTCGCGAAACGACATGCCGGCCGCGCTCGGCGCCGGTGGCGTGGGTGGGGCAGCCGAGCCCGCCGCGACCGCCGCATCGGGTGTAGGGGGTGGCGTCGGTACCGTGTGGGACTTGCCGAGCCCGTCGGTGTCGAGATCGGTGGTGGCCGACCCGTTCGTGCTCGAAGTCGCAGTCCCGCCACCGCAGGCGAGGAGGAAGGTCAAAAGCAACGCTCGCATTGTCTCGGGTAACGCCATGGCCACGACGGGCATTTCACGCCCTACACCTTGCGAGCGCCAGTTCTCGCAGTACCCAATCTCCCCGACGACATCCGTGAAGGCCCACGCCGGAATCGCGATGCGCGACTTCCGCTGAGGTCCGTGGCGCGCTGCTCAGCTCGCGTCGGCCATCGCGCCGTCGTACATCTTGTCGAGCATCGCCTGGTAGTTCTTCTCGACCACCTTGCGCTTGACCTTGAGGCTCGGCGTCAGCTCGCCCGAATCGATGGACAGATCCTTCGGCAGGATCACGAACTGCTTCACGGTCTCCCACTTGTTGAGCGTCTTGTTCACGTCCTCGAAGAACGGCGTGATCATCGCCTTGGTCTCGGGGAGCGCGACGACCTCCGTGTACGACTTGCCGGCATGCGCCTCGCGCGCCCACTTCATCGTGGCTTCTTCATCGAGCGTGACCAGCGCGCTGACGAAGTTGCGCTCGGCGCCGTGGATCACGATCTGGCTGATGAACGGGCACGTCGCCTTGAGCCTGCCCTCGATGTACGACGGCGCGATGTACTTGCCGCCCGAGGTCTTGAACAGATCCTTCTTGCGATCGGTGATGCGGAGGCAGCCGTCCGCGTCGATCTCGCCAATATCGCCGGTGCGCAGCCAGCCGTCGCTGGTCAGCGTCTCCGCCGTGCCCTCGGGGAGGTTGTGATAGCCCTGCATGATGCCGGGCGACCTCAGGAGGATCTCTTTGTCCTCGGGCGCGAGCTTGACCTCGGTGCCCGGCATCGGCAGCCCGACCGAACCGAACGCATACTTCGACGGCCGGTTGATGAACGACGCGGCGCTGGACTCGGTCAGGCCGTAGCCCTCGAGGATGAGGATGCCGCACGCGTGGAAGAACTCGGCGATCTCGCGCGACAGCGGCGCCGAGCCCGAGATGAAGAACTGCACGCGACCGCCGAACCGCGCCTTGACCTTGGAGAACACCAGCTTGTCGGCGAGCTTGAGCTTGAGCGCGAGCATGCCGCCGGGCATCTTCCCTTGCTGCCGCAGCTGCGATCCTTTGCGGCCCGTCGCGAGGGCCCACTCGAAGATCTTCTGCTTCATCCCGCCCTGCCTCGCTCCCTCGACGATCTTGTTGTAGACCTTCTCGAAGATCCGCGGCACCGCCGCCATGAACGTGGGCTTCACGGTGGTGAGGTTTTCGACGATCTTCGGGATCCGACCGTCGACCGCGCACACCGAGCCCGACACGATGTGGCCGGACATCAGCACCTTGCCGAACGAGTGCGACATCGGCAGCCACAGGTACTGCACGTCGTCGGCGGTGATCAACTTCGTCGCGTCCATCGCGTCCGCCGTGTACGCCCAGCACTCGTGGAGCAGCCGCACGCCCTTCGGCTTGCCGGTGGTGCCCGAGGTGTAGATCAGCGTCGCGAGGTGCTCGCCCTTGATGCCCGCGAGGACATCGTCGACGGCTTTCGGATCGTCCTTGAGGTGCGCGGCGCCCTTGGCCTCGAGTTCCGCGAGCGTGATCACCCAGTCGTTGCCGTCCGCCGCGCCGTCGAGCAGGATGAGCTTCGTCAGCTTCGGCATCTCGGCGCGATGCGCGGTCAGCTTCTTGAGCTGACTCGCATCCTCGACGAAGGCGAACCGCGTCTCGGAGTCCGCGAGGATGAACGCGCACTCTTCTGCGCCGCTCGACGGATACACCGTGGTGGTGGCGCCCCCGGCCGACAAGATCCCGAGGTCGCACAGGAGCCAATCGAGCCGCGTGTTCGACAGGATGCCGACGCGCTCCTCGCGAGCGAGCCCGAGCGAGAGCAGGCCCGCCGCGATCGCCTTGACGCGCTCGCCTGCCTGTCGCCACGTCATCGATCGCCAGTCGTCGCCGACCGGGTAGCGATACGCTTCGCGATCCGGGGTGTCCTGCACACGTTTTGCGAGGAGCTGCGCGATGGAGGTCGTGCGACGGGTTAGCTTCTCCGGGGCTGAGGATTCCACGGCCGGACTATCCCGCCCTCGGAGGGCCGATGCAACGGCCGAGACCGGCGGGAGCGGCCGTGAAATCGATGCCTTCTCGTTCGTCCCCAGGTCGGTGGCGCACGGCGGTAACCTGACGTCGTGAACGACGCTCGCGAATGGCTCGACGCGCTCGCCGCTGCCTGGCGCGACGAGCGGATGGCCGTCCGTGCGCGGCTCGCCCTCGAGCGATCCGGACGCGTGCTCTCCGAGCGCGTGACGCTGGGCATCGCACTCGCGCGCCTGAAGATCATCGACGAGCAATCATCACCCGGCGATCGCGTGCGCGTGCGCGTCGCGGTCCCCGAGGCGACCGATCTCGACAACCTCCGGATCAGCCCGGGCGATCCAGTGCGGCTATGGGCCGAGCATCCCGACGAGCCGACGGGCGTGCGCGGCGTGTTCGAGCGGCGCGAGGAGCAGTCGGTGTGGCTGATGCTCGATCGCCCCGTCGACGAGATCGAGCGCGAGTACGCCCTCGATCCCGAGGCACCAGAGGTCACGTTCGATCGCGGCGATCAGGCAATCCAGCGCGCGAAGGCCGCGCTCGCGAACTCGGATCTCGCGCGAACCCGCGATGTCGCCGCCGGGATCAAGCCGCCCTACCCGCTCGCGAAGCGATCGTGGACACCCTTCGACGAGGCCCTGGACGACAAGCAGCGAGAGGCAGTCGATCTCGCGCTGCGCACCGGCGACATCACGCTGATCCACGGCCCGCCTGGAACGGGAAAGACGCGCACGCTCGTCGAGGTGATCCGGCAACGCGTCGCGCGGGGCGAGCGCGTGCTGGCGGCCGCGCCCTCGAACACCGCCGTCGACAACCTCGGGCTCAGGCTCTATGGCGCTGGGGTCAAGTGCGTTCGGCTCGGTCATCCGGCGCGGATCCGTCCCGAGCTCCTCGCCTTGACCCTCGACGCACAGGTCGATGCCGACGGTGCGAGCAAGCTCGCCCGCGAGTGGCGCGATCGCGCGCGGCAGATCCGCAAGACCGCCTCCGCGAAAGGGGGCAAGGCGAGGGAGCTGTGGACCGAAGCCCGCGCTCTCGATCGCGACGCCGGACGAGAGCTGTCCAACGCGGCGCAGGCGATCCTGTCGCGCACCGACGTGGTGCTCGCGACCGTGGTCGGATGTGATCAGTCGCTGCTCCGCGAGACGTCCTTCGATTGCGTCATCGTCGACGAGGCGACGCAGGCCCCCGATCCGCTGCTCCTGGTCGCGCTGGCCAAGGCGCGCGTCGCCGTGCTCGCGGGCGATCCGCATCAGCTCGGTCCGGTGATCACGGGCGGCCCGCAGGTGGAAGCCACGCTGGGGTCGACGGTGTTCGAGCGGATGGTCGCGAGGACGCCGTCGGTGATGCTCGAGCAGCAGCACCGCATGCATCGCGAGATCATGGAGTTCCCCTCG
Organism: Haliangiales bacterium; assembly: GCA_038325805.1. Taxonomy (GTDB): domain Bacteria; phylum Myxococcota_A; class Polyangia; order Haliangiales; family Haliangiaceae; genus JABFXX01. The sequence continues at coordinate 8,590 of JBBQJJ010000150.1, read as the reverse complement.
GCGAGCATGTACGACGGCAAGCTCGTGGCCTCGCCGGCGGTGGCCGCACACACGCTCGACGATCTCGGCGTTCACCCGGATCCGCTGCGCCCGAAGCCGCTGTGGCTGGTCGACACCGCCGGCAAGGACTGGCTCGAGCAGCGCACCGACTTCGAGCCCGGCGGCTCGCTCAACAACCTGCCGTCGTTCCAGTTCGATCCGAGCACGTTCAACAGCGGCAACGCCGAGCGGGTGGCGGCCGAGGCGCGCCGGTTGTTGTCACGGGGGCTGCCACCGACGGAGATCGCGGTGATCGCGGCGTACTCCGCGCAAGCTCGCCACCTGCGCGAGCTGCTCAAGGCCGAGCGTGCCGCAGGCCTCGAGATCGGGACGGTGGATGGCTTTCAGGGCCGCGAGAAGGAGGCGGTGATCGTCGATCTCGTGCGCAGCAACGAGCGCGGCGAGCTCGGCTTCCTCTCCAACACCAGGCGGATGAACGTGGCCTTGACGCGCGCGAAGCGGTTCCTGCTGGTGATCGCGGACTCGGCGACGCTCGGAGAGCATCCGTATTACGCGCAGTTCCTCCACCACGTGGATACGATCGATTGTCACGGCAGTGCGTGGAGCGACGACGCCCCGCCGCTTGCGTAGTGTGGCGGTGTTTGAGACAACCGCCTGGCTCATGAAGCTCCACGCGCTGATCCTGACCAGTCTCCTCGCCGTCGCCGGTTGTGAGAAGACGTCGAACGTTGCGGCGATGCAGGACGAGGTCACCGCGGTGACCAACCACTACAAGCATCGGTTCGACGAGCTGTCGAAGCGGATCAGCCTGCTCGAGCAGCGCGGTCGCTCGATGACCTCGATCGGCACGCCGATGGGCCTGCAGGATGTCCGCCGCCTGTTCCTCGAGACCAACAAGAAGCTCGCCGAGCTCCGGACCGCGGTCGCGCAGGCCCCCAACTCGATCGCCACCGCCGCGAAGGCCGAGACCGCGCGGGTCGAGCTAACCAAGCTCCGCGACGAGCTCGACGAGCGCTTCGAGAAGGGTGAGATCGAGGTCAACGCGCAGATCGATCAGGTCGAGCAGTGGCTCGCGTACGTCGAGTACCGCCCGAAGGTCGCCGCGGCCGAGCCGCCGAAGTCGGAGCCGACGCGTCCGCCAACCCCCGAGCCCACGCCTGAGAACCCGGACTCGGTGAAGGCCGACGGTCAGCCGGCGAATGCGCCGAAGGGTGGCGAACTGAAGAAGGATGAACCCAAGAAGGACGAGCCCAAGAAGGACGAGCCCAAGAAAGGCGAGCTCAAGAAAGACGAGCCCAAGAAGGGCGAACCAAAGAAGGACGAGCCCAAGAAAGGCGAGCCGAAGCAGGACGAGCCCAAGAAGCCCGCCTCGGGCTCGGGCTCGGGTTCCGGCTCGGGTCGCTGAGGCGCGTTTCGACAGGCCCGTCGAGCGGGCCGCGCTATGCTGGCCGCATGAAAATCCCGACGCGGCCCAAGGTGATCATCCGGAACTGCCGGGAATACGACCCCGAGAAGATCCGGACGATCATCCGCGAGGGTCTCGAGGAGCTCGGCCTGCGCCCGTTCGGACGCACCCTGGTCAAGCCGAACCTGGTCGCGGCCGGCCCGCTGTTCCCGTACGCGTTCACCCGACCGGAGTTCGGCGAAGGCGTGCTGCAGGCGCTGCGCGATGTCGGCGGGTCCGGGATGACCGAGCTCGCCGCGGGGGAGCGATGCGGCATCACCGTTCCGTCACGCGTCGCGTTCCGCGAGTCGGGCTGGGACAAGATGCTCGAGAAGATCGACGTCAAACGCTACTGCTTCGAGGAGACCCAGCAGGTCGAGATCCCGCTGTCGCATCCGCAGCGCCTGCGCGATTACCTGTTCACCCCCGAGCCGGTCGCGCGCGCCGACTTCTTCGTCAACTGCCCCAAGTTCAAGGCGCACCCGTGGACCACGGTGACGTTCTCGTGCAAGGCGTACATCGGGATCCAGGATGACCGCCATCGACTGATCGACCACGATCACAAGCTCAACGAGAAGATCGCGGATCTCCAGCACATCATCCAGCCGCAGTTCATCGCGATCGACGCGATCACCGCCGGCGAGGGTCGCATGCTGACGCCGACGCCGTTCCCGCTCGGCTTGATCATCATGGGCAACTCGCAGGTCGCGTTCGATGCGGTGTGTTGCAGCATCATCGGGGTCGACGCCAACACGGTCGATCACATCCGGCTGTCCGCCGAGCAAGGCTTCGGCTCGACCGACCTCTCCACCATCGAGGTCACCGGCGACGTCACGCTGGACGAAGCCAAGGCGCGCGCGAAAGGCTTCAAGGTCGGGCTGATCCGGGTCGAGAAATACTTCGAGGGCACCAACATCACCGCGTATGCCGGCCCCCCGCCCGAGGCCGAGGCTGGCGATTACTGCTGGGGCGGTTGCCCGGGTGCGATCGAAGAGGCGATCGAGATCCTTCGCGTGTTCGACAAGGACACCGACAAGAAGATGCCGCGCATGCACGTCGTGTTCGGCGCGTACAAGGGCGACATCGACGCCAAGCCCGGCGAGAAGGTGATCTTCATCGGGGACTGTGCGGACTGGAAGGGCTTGATCAACGACAAGCCCGTCGCGATCGAGAACCTTTACAAGCCGCGCTCCACGCTCGATCCCCATACCATCCAGTCGCAGGACATCTTCGCAAAGCTCGCGAGCGCGAAGGGCAAGCTGAAGGATCCGGTCGTTCGCCTGGAAGGCTGCCCGGTCTCGGTCGCCGAACAAGTGCTCGCCCTCGTCGGCTTGAGCACCGTGAAGAATCCCTACTACGACCCCAGCAACATGCTGACGTTCGGCCGCGCGTATCTCGGTTGGAAGGCACGCGTCACGCTCAACAAGCTCCAGAACAAGCGCTACCAGCAGAACGGCACGTTCACGCAGCGCGGGCAGGCTGCACCGGAGCTCGGATCGTGACCAGCGCGTGCGCGGTCCCCGACGACGGGAGCCAAGGCTCGTGATCGGAGCCTCGATCAGGTTCGGACACACGCCGCGGCGCACCCCGACCTACACACCCGCGTGGCAGCGTCCGCGTGTTCGTCGCGTTCGATCGCGTGCACCACTCGAGCAGCAGGTGAATACTCGACCCATGCTCTTCGATCGTCCCGCGAGTCTGCCCACGGCGACGATTCACTCGGCCTCGTTCGCGAATCAGCTGCGCGGTCAGCGCGCGCGCGCCGTCCGGTGGGTCCGCCCTCGCCTCGTCCCGCTCTCGGTCGCGATCGTCGGGATGCTCGCCGTGCTCGGCGCCGCCGAGTACCTGACGCACCTCGCGCGTTACACACCTCCCTCGATCACGTTCACGGCACCGCAGCACGACGCAGTCGGGCAAGCGCGCCTCGTCGTCCTCAGCGCGCAATAGCCACGCTAGCCGCCGGCGCTCTCGGCGCAGATCTCCCCGAGGTCGCGGTACATGTTGTCAAACGCCGGACGCAGCGGCGACGTCTTCGGGAGCTGCTGGTCGAGCTCGTACGCATCGCCGATGACGTCGAAGGCGTTGTCGATCGATCCGTCCTCGTAGTCCTGCAGCATGGTCGCGACCTGCTTCTCGACGTCCGAGTGCTCGCCGCTCCCCTTCGCCTTCGGCGCCTTCTTCGCCGGCTTCTTCGCCGGCTTCTTCGCCGGCTTCTTCGGCGGCTTCTTCGCCGCAGGCTGCTTCGCCGGTTTCGCCTTGGTCTTCTTCTTCGCCTTTGCCATCGCGGAATCTTCGATCCATTCGAGCGTGCAGTCGACGGCAACGCTGCGCGATCCGCTACGCTTGGCGACGATGTCGATCCGCCGCGTTCATCACCTCAACTGCGCCACCCTGTGCCCGGTCGCCGGGTTGCTGTGGGGCTCGCACAAGGTGCGCGGTCTCATGATCGCGCATTGTGTTCTCGTCGAGACCGCGCGCGATGGCCTGGTGTTGATCGACACCGGGTTCGGTACGCGCGACGTCGACGGCCACACCTCGATCAGCCGCAGCTTTCGCGCGCTCGCGGGCCCGAAGCTCGATCCCGCGGAGACCGCGCTCGCGCAGGTCAAGGCGCTCGGCCATCGGCCGGAGGACGTCAGGCACATCGTCGTCACCCACCTCGATCTCGATCACGCCGGCGGGCTGGTCGATTTCCCCACCGCGAAGGTTCACCTGCACGCGCGCGAGCACGCGGCCGCGATGGCGCGTACGGCGCTCAAGGAGCGCGAGCGCTATCTCAAGGCGCACTGGCAGCATGGCCCGAAATGGGAGGTCTACAGCGAGGACGGCGATACCTGGCGCGGTCTCCCCGCGATCGTCAAGCTCCGCGGCCTCGACGCCGACATCGGCCTGCTGCCGTTGCACGGCCATACGCGCGGTCACTCCGCCGTGATCGCGAAGGCGAACGATCGCTGGCTCGTCCACGCCGGTGACGCGTACTTCCATCACGGCACGATCGATGGCACCAAGATACCGATCGGCTTCAAGGTGTTCGAACGCGCGACCCAGATGGATCCCGCCGCACGCCGCGCCTCGGTCGGAGCGCTGCGCCAGCTGAGACACAGCTATCCCGATGTCGACGTGTTCAGCGCGCACGATCCGTTCGAATTCGAAGCGCTGCGCACCCGTGGGCACACGTGATCGCCTGCCCGCGCTGCGCGGCGTCGCTCGACGACAACCGCTCGCTACCTGTGGCGGCCTCTGGCTGTCGCACGAACAGGTGAAGGAGCAAGTCGGCGAGCTCGAGAGCGCCGGCGGCACGATGTCCGAACGGAACTGCCCGATCTGTCTCGAGCAGATGCAGGAGCCGCTGATCTTCGGCGTGCCGCTCGATCACTGCAGGAAGCACGGCTTCTGGTTCGACGCCCGCGAGCTCGCGGAGACCATCGCGGCGTCCAACAATGATCTCTGGCGACTCTACGGCTCGGGTGGGACCGGTCGTGCCGGGGCGCTTGCGAACGGCTGGAACCCGCTCGGTGGGGTGATCGAGATCATCCGCGCGTGGCTCCGCAAGTGACTACTGCTTCGACTTGCTACTGACCGGGCTGGTCGCGCCGGCAGGTGCCGTGACGTCGGTGAGCGTCAACTCCGCGAGCATGTCCTTGAACTCGACACGCGCGAGCATGATCTTCTCCTCCTGGTCGACGACCGAGATCGTCGTCTTCTGCACCCGCGTCGAGATGTCCTTCATCTTGTTCTTGAGGTGCCCCATCAGGTCGTTGCCGGTCTTGACCACCTGCAGCGTCAGGATCTGCGCGTGCAGCTCGTCCATCCGCTCCTTGTAGTCGGAGAGGCGACGGCGCAGCGACTCCTGCTCGGTCGACAGATCGGTCAGCTTCTTGTGCACGCCGAGCAGCTTCTTCAGCGAGTCCTTGAGCTCCTTGTTCCCTTCCGGCGCGTCGACGTAGATCCTCATCATGTCGAGGGTGACCTCGGCGTTGAGGTCCAGCGTGCGCTCCATCGGCGTCGCCTCGGCGATCTCGATGTGCCTGACCTCGTGCGGCTTGAGCTCGACGTAGAACAAGTGCGCGTCGCCGATCCGCTCGAACTCCGACGGCTGATGGACCAGCACCCACCCCTTCGGGATCGTGTGGCGCACGAACACCTTCGCACTCTGTCCCATCCGGTTCGTCAGCGTCAGCTTCTTGCGCTTGATGTGCTGGACCTCGGCGGTGAGGATGCCGCGCTGGAGCGTGACCAACCGCGACAGCTTGTTCTCGTCGTTGTCGGTGCGCTCGACCACGACCTGGCGATCGAGGGCGTACGGCACCACCGCCGACGACCTCGGCGGGATCGGCTCGGTGAGGCCTTCACCGATGAAGCGCTCGTTGCCGTACACGGTGACGGGACCCGTCTCGAGCGTCGAATCCGTCGGGTTGCGGAACCGCACCGCACGGAACGCGAAGTTCTCGTTTCCTCGCACGCTCTCGGCGTCGTAGAGGTAGACGACCTCGCCCTCGGTCTCCTTGCGCACCATCGACACCATCGCGGATGCGCCGCGCTCGACCGTCATCGGCGTCGGGCTCGCGAAGTGGCTCTCGCCGACGGGTGCCGCGCTCAGATCAGCGCCCTTGGCCACCGTGGGCTTCAGATCGTCGGGGCCTGCGGCTGCCTGCACCAGGCGCACGCGCTCCTGCGCATTCGCCTCGACCTTCGCGACCACCTTGATCCGACCCGGCGCGACGCCGGCATCGATCAGCTGGTTCTTGACGATGGTCGCGCGGTCCGTCGCACGGCGTTGTCCGTCACCACCGCGATTCGAATCGGCGTAACCCTCGATCACGATCGTGCGATTGCCCTGCTGGAGCTTCTTCGCGAGCTCGCGCATCTTCGCGTCACCGTTCTGGACGCGCGGATCGTTGGCCGGCGGTGGCGGGGCCTCGGCGGCAGCGGTACGTGGAGCCAACTTCTTCGCCTGCGTGCGGTATCGACCACCACCACCACCGCTGCCGCCTCCCGTCGAGGTGACCTCGGGATAGTCCTCGACATCGGCCATGCTGGGCTTCTTCGACTTCGTCGGCTTGTCCTCCTTCCCGACGCCGTCGCGCGTGGCGACGCGCTTCGTTTCCTGGCTATCGGGATGCCCCTCGGGCCGCCGGATCTCGCCGTCGTCGAGGTTCGCCAGCTCGGCTTCCCCACCCTGATCCGCGACTCCGCCATACGGCGAGATGCCCGTGGGTGGGGCGATCGCGAACCGCTCCTCGGTCTGGAGTTGCTCGCGCTGGACCTGCCGCACGCTCCACAGGTCGTACTTGAACGACAGCGCGCTCGACGAGCCAACCCCGACCAACACGCCCTTCCAGTCCTCGCCGCTGGTGTTGTCGACGATCGCCCACCCCTCGAGCATCACCTTGCCCTTGTCGCCGACCACCACGCGATAGGACGGCTTCCACGCCGGCGCCTCGGTGACATACGTCAGCACGACATCCGCTTTGTCCTTGTTTGGTAGCTGCAGCTTCATCACGAGGTACGCGCCGTCGCCTGCCTGTTGTCGCGGGATCGAGACCGGCAGCGGCTGCCGCGAGATCGCATCGACCACGGTCAGCGACTTCAGGAAGTCATCGACGCGGTCGCGTGGCACTGACACGGTCAGCGTGCCGCCCATCACGGTGGCGCGGCGCTCGTAGTAGGCGACGCCGTTGCGATAGACCACGACGCGCCCGAGCGCGACGTCGTCCACCTTGACGAAGTTGGCGTGTTTGGGCCCGCACCCGATGGCGAGCGCAGCTGCGAGGAGAAAGCCGGCAATTGTCTTGTTCATAACGAAGCCCCATACGGGGACCCATCCCGCAGCGGACAGACGTCACCGCGGCAAGGTCAACCCAGATTGAGAGAGCCAAACGCATGGCCCCCACGGGGCGGTCTAACGCGGGCGCTTGTTTTTCGTGCCGCGGGGAAGTGGTTTGCCGACCGGCGGCGAATCGGTGCTTGGAGTTGCTCCCCGCTGCGCCCGGCGGTCCTCGAGCTCCTCGAGGGTCTTCGGCCAGTCCTCCTTGAGGAGGCGGGACAACGAGCGATCCGCCAGCAACCGGCCCTCGGTCTGGCACGTCGGGCAGTAGTTCGCCTCGTTGTCGGCGTAGACGATCCGCTGGATCGGGGTGGCACACACCGGGCACGGCTTGCCGTACTTGCCGTGGACGGCCATCTCGGGGCGAAACGCGGTGACCTTGTCGGGGAACGCATCGGGCGCGGTGCCGACCTCGTCGCGACTCCGCTGCGTCCACAGCTCGAGCGTGGTGACGCACGCGCCATGCAGGATCGCGATCTCGTCCTCGGTCATCGACGTGGTCATCCGGAACGGCGACAGCTTGGCGTGGTGAAGGATCTCGTCGGAGTAGGCGTTGCCGATGCCGTCGAACAGCGTCGGATCGGTCAGCGACCGCTTCACCGTGTGGCGCTCGTTGTGTAGGCGTTCGGCGAACTGCTCCCGGGTGGCGGTGAACACGTCGAGGCCGCCGCGATCGAAGTCACCGAGTGCTGCCCGGCCGCTGACGATGTGGATCGACGCGCGCTTCTTCGGCGAGGCCTCGGTGAACATCACCGTGCCGTTCGGGAAGTCGAACGCGGCGAGGCCGACCTTGTTCGGGACCTTGTCTCCGCGGTTCTTCCATCTCAAACGCCCGGCGATCATCAGGTGGATGACGATGAAGCGATCGCCCTCGACGCCGATGATGATCCGCTTGCCCAGCCGCTCGACGGACGTCACCTTCGCGCCGATCAGCTCCTTCGGTGACGGCGAGAACGTTCGCAGCACGAACACGCTCGCGATCCGGAGGTTCTCGAGCGGTTTGCCGAGCGCCAGCGCTCGCAGGCGCTCGACGTAGACGGCGACATCCGGCAACTCGGGCACACGTCGACTCTACCTCGGGCACCATGGCTTCCCGGTCGGTGTAGAGATGGCTGTGGTTCCGTCGTGTTCTCGCGTAGGCTCGCGGCATGCGGTGCGTGCTGTTGCTCTTGCTCGCGGGTGCCTGCGGCGGCGGGCCATCCGCTCCCGGCGACGACGATCCCGATGGCGGCGGTCCCGATGGCGGTGGTCGCGATAGCGGTCCAGGTCGCGATGGCGGTGGGCCCGGTCCCGATGGCGGTCCCGGTTCCGATGGCGGC
>JBBQJJ010000149.1:0-18166 GCA_038325805.1 Haliangiales bacterium | reverse complement strand
GGACACGATCATCGCGAAGCTCGAGTGGGCCAAGGAGGGCTCGTCCGAGCGCCAGCTCGCAGACGTCGCCAGAATCATCCGGCTCCGTGGCGCGCTCGATCGCGATTACCTGGACAGATGGATCGATGAGCTCGGGCTTCGAGATCAGTGGGAGCGTGCTGTCAGTCTCACGAAGTGACGCTGACATGCGCGGCCATCGCCAGCACGAGCTCAAGATCGACCGGCACCTGCTTCCGCACGAGAGGACCATCTGCGATGCGTGGGGTCGCCGATTGTCAGACCGCGATCGGATGCTCGCTCCGTGCGAAGGCGACCCGATGCGATCCTCGCGTTCACGGATGGCGCTTGCTCCGGCAATCCGGGGCCAGCGGGCATCGGGGTCGTTCTCGTCTGCGGGAGTCACCGCAGGGAGATCTCCGAATACATCGGCGAGGCCACGAGCAACATCGCCGAGCTTTCCGTCGTCGTGCGCGCGTTGTCAACGATCAAGGATCGCGACCGATACGTGATCCTCCACTCCCACAGCGAGTACACGATCGGCATGCTGACCAAGGATTGGAAGATGCGTGCGAACAAGCATCTGATCGAGCAAGCGCGAGACTGATAGCGGCGTTCCCACACCTGCGCTTCGAATGGGTTCCCGGTCATGCTGGGATCGCCGAGAACGAGCGCTGCGACGTAGTTGCCCGTGCAGCGATCAAGGCCGCACGAGCTGCTGGCGCGGGCCAACCGCATACGGTTTTGCACCGCGGAGTCTCGGCTCCCGATTTCCTGTCGAGACCTTGGAAGGGTCAGCGGCGCGCGAGCGCCTAACTAACTAACACCCCGCTGGCGACGACGATGACCGGCGGCGATCGGTAACAAGGCGAAATGATTCCTCACCGACCCGAACACGGTTGCAGCGCTTTCACGTGTCACAGTTGTGAAGTACGAACGCCTACTGCATGCGTCACGTGATGAAGGTTGGTCCCCTGAGTCTTGAACGGGGGACGGCAAGCGCGTATGTCGCGTTCGGCGACGCCGGCCTCGACGTGGTTGTCGAGACGGACGATGAAAAGGGCTTGGTTGCGCTCGCGCGTCGAAACAACGGCGAGGTGCTCGTGTGCGAGCCTTCGCTTTCGCGCGAGGCCGTTCGTCGAGGGCTGACTGTCGCCACGCCGTCGCCGGCCGCGCTGTCGATGAAGGCTGTGCTCGCCGTCAGTCTCGATCATGGACGTGCGATGGCAACCATCTCGCCCGAGCTCGCCCTGGAGTTGATCGAAGCGACGCTCGAGTTCGATGCCGCCGCGCCGTGGCAGGCCTTCGAGCCAGATGAGGCAATCGCCGTACGCATCGAGCCAGGCGGTCGCGAGCTCGAAGGGTGCGTGCTCGGGCAGGCGGGCGAGGAGTTTGGGCTCGTGCTGTATCACCGGGCGGGCAGCATTCAGAAGATGATCGCGTTCGCGGACGAAGGGCGGCCCGACAAGGCTCGGTCACTCGACTCCACGACGATGCTGGTCGAGCGTGGTGACGTCTTCGTTGTGGATGCGATCGAAGAGATGACGGGCGTTGCCGTTGCTCCGCATGTCCTCCACCTCACACGCGGAAAGGTGAGCCCTGCGACTTCACACGACGTCGCCGGGTTGGTTGCCGCCCTGCGTGCGGTCACAGCTTTGGCTACCCGCAACGCAGAGCCGCGCGGGCGATCGGTCGGCGGGGAGACGGATGTTGTCGCCCACGCCATGCGGGTGACGGCGAGCCACCGGCGCACGAACCCGAGCTACGACGCTGTCGGCCGGAACGAGTTGTGTCCCTGCGGCAGCGGCAAGAAGTACAAGCGGTGCCATCTCGAAGCGATCAATGACGTACCGCAAGACTCGGCAAAGGCAGCGATCCACGACCGCGACGGGCGCATAGTTCGCGAGGTTCTTGGGTTCGGGGTGCGTCGGTTCGGCGCGGATGCGATCGCAGACATGCTGGAGCAGAAGTTCGGCGGCCGCACCGCACCGTTGCAGCTGATGAGTCCACTCGGAGCGTACGAGATTCCGTTCGAGGGCAAACCGCTCGCTGCCTATTTCCTCGACGCTACGCCGAACTGTTCGCGCGATGATCGGACGTGGATCGAGCGGCAGCTCCAGACGCGGCTGAGCATCTGGGAGGTCCTCGCTGTCGATCGCGGCAACGGTGTGGAGGTCGTCGATCTGCGCTCGGGACACCGGTGCTTCGTCGACGAGAAGTTGGGCTCGCAGAGCTTGCTGCCTCGGCACGCCGTGCTCGGGCGAGTCGTTCTCGGCGAGAGCAACGTGTTCTGCGGGATGCACGAGTTGCCGTTGGCTCCGATGGAGGCAGATCAGGTCGTGCGGAACGCGCGCTCGACATCGCTGGGGTTGCTCGAGTCGTGGCACGACGTACTCGAAACCCTGGATCGCAAGGCGAAGACGCCGATGACCGTGCGCAACACCGATGGCCACGAAGTCGCCAACGTCGAGGATGTATTCGCCATCGCACGAGGTGCATTCCAGCGCGTTGTTCAGGCGCTCGCTGCGCTGGACGGCGTTGTCGTGGACGAGCATCGCGCCAAGAACGCGTGCCTCACGTTCACGCGAGCCGGCAACGCAGTCCATCCAAGCTGGGCGAACACCGTGATCGGAACGGCGCGCCTGACACCGACCCGCCTCGTCGTGACCACGAACTCGCTCGAGCGGGCGGAAGCTCTCGCGCAGAGTCTCCGCGCCGAGCTGGCGACGCTCGCGACGTGGAAGAAGCGTGAGCGAGAAGAGCTGACCACCATGCTTGGCGGCGAAACCGTCACGATGGACGCTCAAGCCGTGAAGTCGGGGTCGGTCGTCGATGCGTTCCGCGGGTGGCTCGATTCGGCGAGCCCATTGCTCGAAGGCCGCACGCCGCGGGACGCTGTTACTGACGCAGCAGGTCGAGAAACCGTGCATTTCATGCTCAAGGATCTCGAGCATCGCCATGCACGACGACCACTCGACGGAGTCGATCCGCTTCAGTGGCGGCGTGAGCTCGGGCTCGACCAGCTCGGACGACCGTTGGCCGATCCGGCGCTCGAGCGTTCGATCGGCGCGGGACGCAAACTGACCGAGACGCTGTTGGATTTCGCGCGCCCGATGATCGATGCCCTTCCGACGGCGAACGCACGCAGCATGCGGACGCTGCTGGAGTTTTCGATCCGCATCTGGAATGCGAGCGTCGACGAAGAGACAGGTGGGTCGGCGGATTTCCTCGCGGCGATCCGCGCGGAGCTCGTAGCGGGACGGGCTCCGTCGGAGATCATCGACTGGCATGACAGGCTCGCTGCTCGCAAGCGCGAACGGTTCAGCGGTGATCTGCGCCTCGTTGGCAACTGGGATCTCCGGCAGGACCGCGGGGGCGTTCACGTCGAGATGGAGACTCGAGTGTCCGCTGCAGTTCAGTCGAGACTCCAAAGCGCGGGATACAAGACGCAGGGCTAACAGTTCGCTGCGGTCTCCGCGACACGTTACTGGACGTGTGAGCTGGCCGTGCGCCATGCGCCGTGCACGGTGCATGCGAGGCGATGTTGTGCTCTTCGCGAGCGTTAACGGATCGGATCTGGCTTGCCCGCCGGTCCATCCAGCTTCGACAGGTCAATCGCGAAGATGGGGTGCGCCCGAGCGCGCTAGTGTGCTCGTCCATGAGCACGAACGAGGTGGCGGGGACCAAGACGTCGGGCACGTTCGTGATCGGGACGCCCGTCTCGGTCGGGCACGTGCGGCCGCTCACGCCACTCGCGAAGCGACTCGTCGAGCGCGGCTTCACGGTCGTGTGGGCGATCAGTGGCGACGCGAACGAGCCGGCGTCGGTGTGGGCCGAGCCCCTCGCAAAGATCGGCGTCCGGTTCGTGGATGTGGATCAGCACGCGGCGTTTCCACGTGGCGCTTCGGGCGAGATCATGTCGGGCGGTCTGTTCGCGGCGCTGTATCGCCGGATCCTCGCGCGGGCGACCGACGTCAGTGCGGGTGCCGCCGATGCGATTCGCGCGGCCGTCGGTGATGAGACGATCGTGGGTGGGATCTACGACTACTTTGCGGTCTGGGCCTATGTCGCGATGCGGCGCCTCGCGATCGCCGACATCGACGCGATGGTCAGCGCGTTTCCCGCAGTACTCGGCCGCATGCCGCCGGGCTATCTCGACGACCCGTACTATCAGCAAGAGATCGCGACGCTCCGCGCTGCCGGGTTCGGCTCGTTCGACGAGGTGCCGCGCGGCGGGATCATTCCGAACGATCCTGCGCTCCGTGTGATCAACTTCTCGTCGCCGCGGCTGTGCTCGGATGCGCCCGCGTACGTCCAGGTGCTCGGCGTGCAGCTCGATGCACTGCCGCGCGTCGAGGACATGGCGTCCGCGCCCGTGGAGCATCAGGCGCTCGCGCGTCGCTTGCAGACGGCGCGCGCTGCCGGATCGCCTGTGCTGCTGCTCTCGATGGGCACGGTCGTCACGCGGATGTTCGGACGCATGGGGCCGGCGCACGCAGCGTCCCTCAAGCGCCTCTACACCACGCTCGCTGCGTCGGGACTGCGCGCCGGTGCGACCATCGTCGCGTCGACGTGCGATTCGTCGGCAGCGGACCTTGGTGTCGACGAGGCGGCGCTCGGTCCCGAGGTGCGCGACCGCGTGATCGCGATGCGGTTCGTTCCGCAGCCGTTCCTGTTCGCGCATGGCCTCATCGACGCGATGCTCATGCACGGCGGCGCGAACACGTTCCACGAGGCGATCGTGTCTGCGGTGCCGCTACTGATCAGTCCCGGCTTCGGCGATCAGGAGAGCGTCGCGCTAGCAGCGACGAGGCTCGGGGTCGGCGTGGCCGTCGAGTCGATCACGTATCCAGCGCTCGAAGGCGCGGTCGCTCTCGATCGCATCGGCGAAGATGTGCTGCCTGCGATGCTTGCGCCGTCCAACCGCTGGAAGACCGCGGCGATGCTCCTCGCCGCGGACATCAAGCGCGAGAACGGTCTCGATGCAGCCGAGGCGCTCATCCGTGCGTATCGCTAGCGCTGACGTCACCTGACAAAGCACAGCAAAAAGAGAAGAGCCCGTGGCCGAGCGGCACAAGGAACACCTCACCCGCCGTGGGTAGCGGCTTGCCGCGTCATATTCTATTCACACGCGAGCGCGGGATCGACGCTGGGCTCGGCGATCAGCCTTACAGCTTCGGTCTTCGCGGCGGCCGTCCCAGATCTGAAGGATCTGGATCCTCTGCTTCGCTTCGTCGTCTCGAAATAGATATGGCACCGCGACTTCGGAAGCAGGACGCGTCTCAACGAAGGACGTCGGGTCGTCGAGAACGACTGCCCGACACGTTGCGTCGTCTCCAGTCGCTCGATGGCTTCAAGAACCTCGCGAGCGAAGATGCCGCGATCATCGGCGCGCTCTCGCCAGCGGTCATCGATGCGATCGGCCGCGCGCGTTGTGCGTTTCGAGATGTCCGAGCACCGGACGCTCGTCGTCCGTATGCCGGACGCCAAGGCTATGCGAGGCGCCGCTGCTCTCGACGAGGTCGCGCACCTGGTCGCAGCGCGCGTGCCCCAGGGGCTCACGCGTCGAGCCCGAACCAGTCGACCACCGGTGCCGGCGTGATCTGAAAAGAATGGGTTCCGATCGGCAGCAGGTTCGCGTTCGCTATGGGGATCATCCTCGGCTACCAACGCGGATCGCGGCGGTAACGGCGGCGGCTCGACGCGCGTCGTAGGCCTCACGTTGTCGCCGACCACCCTTCGCGGTGATTGACGCGGGTTCGCCGCCACCGTAACACTCGCTGTGCACAACAACTGTTTGGGGGAGTCACGACCATGTCACTACGCAGCTCGCTGATGCTCACACTCTGCTCGGGCGCGATCTTCGGACTCGGGGCTTGCACCGATCCCAACAACGATTCGAGCGCCGATCCGACCAGCAGCGGACGGGTCGTGATGTGTCACATCTCCGCCGCCGATCCGACGGCGATGGCATCGATCGCTGTCGATCCGAACGCGGTCAAGGCAGCCCTCGCGGAGGGCGACTTGCTTGGTTCGTGCGAGACCGCAGCGGCGAAGAGCGGCACCAACAGCAACGGTCACGGTCACGGTCACGGTCACGACGACGACGACGACGACGGCGACGGAACGTGCAACCTCGGCTGCGCCGGTCCGGTGGGTCCCGCGGGCGTGGCAGGTGCGGCGGGTCCTACGGGGCCGGTTGGGCCAGTGGGACCAGCGGGCGCGAACGGTGCGCAGGGCCTGGCAGGACCCGCAGGTGCGGCGGGTCCAATCGGCCCGGTTGGGCCAGTGGGTGCGGCGGGTCCAATGGGGCCAGCGGGCGCGAACGGCGCCCAGGGTCAGGTTGGTCCTGCTGGCGCGGACGGCCACAACGGCGTGAACGGCGCCCAGGGCCCCGCAGGTGCCGACGGCGCGCCGGGTCCGCAGGGTCCCCCGGGTGCCAATGGCCTTGGACAGTGGTACAGCCGAGAGCAGTTTCTGCTCCTCTTGCCACAACAACAGGTTTCGAGGACCGCGAAGTGCGACCCGGGCGATATCCTCATCGGTCACGCGGTCGCTGGACAGCAGATCAACGTGCTGTCGTCGGGCATGTTCGAGGCCGTGCCGCTCTTCACTGGCCAGGCCGATCAGGGCTGGACGGTCACCGTGAAGTCGACGGCCGTCAGCGGCGGCGCTAACTACATTGACGTCATCGCCTACTGCCTCGACATCAACGGCGGCATCTGACTTAGGTGTGGTCGCTGATCAGCGCCGGGCCAGGCCGCTTCGACGACCTGAGACGAGCGATGGCACGTCGACGCGCGTCGGCGTCAGCGCGATCATTTCCTTCACAGCGCGACGTCGGATTCCATCGTGCTCGCTGCGAGATGAAGGATTCGGAGGTATGCGAGGTCTCCGCGAGTACCCGCGTGCTACGTCTGCAGAGCGTCGTACGCCTGACGTCGCGATAGATGTACGGGGCGAATCCGCCGGGCTCGCGCACCACTACCGCCACGTGATCTGGTCGCTGGGGAGATGTAACTGTCGCTCAGCACGGGTTGGCGTACCTGCTCCAGCGTCACGAACCCCCGGAGTGAGATCGCGTACTGGTACCGTCTCGCGATGCACGCCCCGACCCTCCTCGTCGCGCTGATGCTTGGCTCGTGCGCCGGCTCCCAGAGCGTTCCCGCGTCCAGCTCCTGTCAGGCCGACAGGATCTGCTTGCGGACCAGAGGCACGGCTCCGCTCGAAGCGGGCCGGCTTGTCGTCGTCTGGGAGCGGTTCGGCGAACGAGCTCCGCCGGAGGTCTCATTCGACATTCCCTTTCGCGGCGACGAGCAAACGATCGCCATTCCGCACGCAAAGATCGCGCGGCCACGGACGCCGTCACAGATCCCGCCCTGCAATACGGAACGAACGGAGTGCCGGCGGCTGGTCGGGGTCGCCGTTGGCTATGTCCTCGTGCTGCGCGATGCGAACGGGAATGGACGCATCGATGCGGATGAGGTCGGGAAGCGCTCTTTGCTCGGCGCAGCGCGAGTGGTCGTCGGGTTCGCGGAGGAAGCGATCGAGCCCAACGACACGGCTCTGTCGGGGATGCCGATCGGCTTTGCTTCGTACGAGCCGGTGCGCGTCCGGATGTTCGACAAGTGGAAGCTGGCTGCGCCAGCCACGGTGTTCGAGCTGGTGGTGTGCACGCGCGGGATCGAGTGCGACCCACCAGTCCCTAACCTGACGTGACGAGGCGGCTCGCCGAGCTTGACCGGCTCGCACACGATCCTCTCGCCACCACAGATCATCGTGGCCTCGAACCGCGTGAGGTGGCGCGCTATCGCCGCCGAACATCGTGCGACTGATCGGCCGGCGACCGAGCGTTTCGCTCGCAGTTGTCCGCGACAATCTGCGCGTCGCTCTGGAGCTTGTCGTTCCGTAATTTGCTCACCAAGGGTCCTAGACGGGAATCGTGTGTGGCGCAGCTGTGCCAGTAGCTGACCGGCAACCCGGCTCGCAGACAGATGCGCTCGATCACGTGACTGGTCTCGCCGTCACGCTTCGCCGTGCCGGACAGGCTGCGTACGACGAGCCCCGCGCGCACGACCTCCAGGTGTTTGAGTCGGGGTCGTCGTCTCCCCATGGCAGACGTCGACATGATCTGCTGGTTCACCGTGATCGTCTTCGCGATCCTTCACCTCGCCACTGCATCGTGCGCGAGGACATCCTCGATCAGCGTGCAAATCGCATCATCGACGATGGCCGACATGTCACGCTTCGCGAGATCGAGAATCCGGTTGAGGGATCCCACGCGAGGTCTCGTTCGGCGTGTTAGAGAACCGTATGGGCAGTTCGTCAACACTGGCTCGTGCAGTCGCTTTGGACAGGAACCCTGCTCGGTTGTTTCTTACCAAGCCAGTGGCATGGGCGTTGGTCATTGCCTGCGGTCTCGCCGCTATCCAAGGCGCCCTGGCGCTCCACGTCACGGAGGGAAGCTTTTCTCCATTCGGCCTGGAGACCTTTGCGCTTGGTGTTGTTGCGAAAGCCAGCATTCACCACTACGGAATGACGATTGCCGCTGGTGTGTTGCTCGCGCTTGCAGCGGGTCTCATGCACTTCCGTAGGGCCTCGTTCGCCAGTACGAAGAGTAGTCGGTCGCTGGCCCTTCGCATCACGTGCTTGCTTCCAGTCTTTGCCGCCGCCACCACGGGGGTTCTACTCGCTTCCGCCGTCCTGCTTTCTGATGAGCGCTCATCGGTACGTGAGTTTATTGGCTCGGCGGATCTTGTTGCCGTTGCAATCACCCTCCCGTTGCGAATGGTGCTGCTCGGATCATCCGTCGTGATCGCATCGCCACTCTTGAGAAAGCAGGGTGGCATCGCGATGCTCGTCGGGAAAGTCGTGCTCGTCTGGTTCGTCGAGGGATCCCTGTGGGTAGTCCTCGAATGGTTCCTCTATTGATATAGGACCCGAGCATTGGCATCGGGAGCGCCCTGCCATCAAGAACGCCGGAATCGTGCAAGACCGGCATCCTGGTCTATACGGAGAGCACGATTGGCAGAGCAACGAGCAGGCGCGCGCGTCATGCACTGGATGGCATCCGATTCGCGCCTCGCAGACGTCAATCAAACCGACGACGCGTTTGTGGCGCATGAGCTCCGCGGTCCGCAAGGCCGGCGTTTTTGCCTTCACGCCCCACCCATCGCTATGACGCTTCAGCCGTGATGTCGTGGGAGCGCGGCCAGGTCGTCGTGCTTCGGCGGATGACCGCTGCGCGCGTGTGAGAAACGGAAGGGCGTGCAAGGAGAGTGAGCCGACGGTTGGGAGGCTCGCGGCGAGGTCATGCGACCGAGTGTCGTGTTGTTCGGCGAACTAATCCCAATCGCGGCCGAGCGCACGGCGAAGCACGCGCTGCGCGAGTGCGATCTGTTCGTCGCGATCGGCACCTCGGGCACCGTCGCGCCCGCATCGAGCTTCGTGCGCTGGGCCCAGCTCAACCACGCGCGCCGGGTGTTGCTCGACCTCGCTTCAAGGACTGGACCGCCGCCGATTTCCAGACCGCGCGAGACAGCAACGTGGCTCGTCAGGCGCTGGTCAAGCAGCTCTCCGACAGTGGTGCCGGCATCCTCGCGGGTACCGACGTCGGGAACCCGTGGCTGGTGCCCGGGTTCTCGCTTCACGACGAGCTCGCCCTGCTCGTCGAGTCGAAGCTGGCGTTGCGCGCGGCGACTCGCAATGCCGCGGCGCTGTTCAAGGGCAAGTTCGGTACCATCGAGCAATCCAAGCGCGCGGACCTCGTGTTGCTCGACGCCGATCCGCTCGCCGACATCAAGAGCACGACGAAGATCAACGGGTGCTGCGCGGTCGCTGGATGCCGGCGGCCGAGCTGGCGGCGATCCGCGAGGAGATCGCGGCGGTCTACGCCGGCACGCGATCGCGGTACGTCGACGCCGCGCCCGTGGTCGACAAGGCGACGTTCTCCGCGCGCTATGTCGGCGACAACGCGATGCAGTCGGGCGAGCAGCGGGTCGCGTTCGCGAACGGCAAGATCTTCGGCGACACCCGTCTCGACAACGACGTGCCGATGAAGTGGGACATCGATCCGGGTCCCGACGGCACCGGGACGCTGATCCGGGTCGAGTTCGACAACAACCTGATCGCCCTGTCGCGGCACGGCAACGAGGGTCGTGTCGTGCACAGCTTCGGGCCGGTCACCCACAACGTGACCGACAAGATCGATGCCGACGAGATCCTGTCTGCCGATCCGATCGCTGCCGACGCGCTGATCTATCGCCGGCTCGGCGGGCTCGCGGTCGGCGCCACCGTGACGGTGAAGCTCGCGAAGCTCGAGCTGGCACCCACCGCGTCGATCTCGCATCTCTCGCTGGTCGTCACCCGGCGCACGGATGCCACCCGGACCGTCGACGGAAAGTCGATCCCGGTGCGGATATTCGACGTCGTGTTCGGGTTCGCCAAGCTCGAGCTCACACTCGATGCCGAGGCTGGCCCGTCGAGGCGTCGGGGTTCCGGCGCGTCGATTAGCTCGCAACGCCGCGCAGCGAACCGAACGTGCTGTGCGCGGCCGAGGTGTTCGAGGATGCGGCGGTGATCAGGCCGCGAACGATCCGCCGGCCTCGCACGCTTGACGAGTCACCTCGTGCCGGTAGGTGAACAGCCTGTCGAGCTGGCGCCGCGCGATGCCGGCGCCGAGCATGCGTCCTACCGCGCCGAACGGCAACTCGTACTCGATGTCGTCGGTCAGGCTGCACTCCTCGGGCCCGCGCGCTGCGACGGTGTGGCGATGAAGCCACCGCGCAAACGGTCCGCGATTCATTCGATCGGCGAACATGACACCCGGCTCGTAGGCGACGTGCTCGGCCTCGATCGTCTGCCAGAACGGTCCGATCTTCGTTCGGAGGACGACGATGGTGCCGACCGCGAGCGAGCTCGGCGGCTGGATGATCTCCGACTTCTGCCATGGTGGCTGCAGCCGTGTGAAGGCCTCTGGCGCCTCGTGAAACGCGAAGACCGTCCTCGCGGATGCTCGGATCACGCTTATCTTGACGAACTGCATTTCCTCGAACCTGTCTCCGGTGAGTGACGGACCTGGCGCCAGGCGGTGCGCGTCGCGAAGCCATACAAGATGATCGCGATGATGATGATCGCGGCCGACATCAGTTCGTCCCCTGCACGTCGCCGGTGACCCGCTGCCCCACAACAAATAACGGCATACCATCGAGCGCGACGACGACCTCGACGATCTTGGTGTCGCTACACTCGACCGCGTGCCGACGAACTTCGCGCGGGCATGAAACCATCCCCAGGCCGATCGTTGCCCGCCACCGGGTGACAGGGTGGCGCTTCACCGCCGCGATCCGGCGGGCGTCGAACGGCTCGAGCACAGGGGTCAGACGCCACTTTCCTAGGACACGTTACATACGATATGGGTCGGGCTCGCGCTCAGGAACAGCGACTACCTCGACACCCGTGACGAGCTTGGAGTCGGCGGCCTGCCCGGTTCTCGGTGTGCTTGAGCCACGGGGCTTTCGGCGACGCCTCAGGACCTTGCGTACTAAGGAACCAGCACGACCTTGCCGAAGCTCTGACGGCTCGCGACGAAGTCGTGCGCCGGCGCCTCGGCGAGCGGGGACTTGTGACCGACGGTGATCGCGAGGCGGCTGCGACGACGTGCTCGACCAGCGTGCGCAGCGACGACGCGAGCATCCCGTTGCGAGAAGATCGCGTCGAGGTGGAGGCCCATGACCGCACGCGAGCCGAACAGGAGCTTCCGCACCCAGAATCCGTACACGCTGCATTCCGTGACAGTTCGGCGGAAGTCCGCAGACTCGAAATCGATTCGCGCGCGCGCGCTGCCAGGCCGCGATCTGGTAGCATGGCGCCATGCGGCGTGGTTGGTGGTCAGTTGTGTCGATACCAGTGGTCGTGGCTGCGTGCGGCTCGCCGAATCAGGCGCCAGTCGATGCGGCCCCGGATGCTCCCGCGAGCGTCTCCTTGCGGATCCTCGCGTTCAATGACTTTCACGGCGCACTCGAGCCGGCGGAGAACCCGGCCCGCGGTCCCGGTGCAGCCGCCTTCGCCGCCGAGATCGCGGAACGCCGTACCCCGAACACCATCGTGGTCTCGGCCGGTGATCTGATCGGCGGGAGCCCGATGATCTCCGGCCTGTTTCACGACGAGCCCACGATCGAGGTCATGAATGCGATCGGGCTCGACTACGCGGGCGTTGGTAATCACGAGTTCGACGAAGGTGCGGTCGAGCTCTACCGCATGCAGCAGGGCGGCTGCCACCCGGTCGACGACTGCGCGAGCGCGACACCGTTTCCTGGCGCCGACTTCAAGTTCTTGGCGGCGAACGTGACCACGACCGCGACGGGAGCTCTCCTGTTCCCGGCCTATGACATCCTCGACGTCGGCGGCGCGAAGATCGCGTTCGTCGGGATGACCCTCGAGCAGACTCCCGCCGTGACCCTCGCCTCCGCGGTCACCGACCTCACGTTCGCGGACGAGGTCGAGACGATGAACGCCTTGGTCCCCGAGATCCGTGCTGCCGGGGCGAGCATCATCATCCTGATGCTCCACCAGGGCGGCGGCAACCAGGGGACCGCGAACATGTGCGAAGGCGTCGGAGGTGAAATCGTCGACATCACGAACGGCCTGGACGATGCCGTGGCGTGGATTGCCAGCGGGCACACCCATGACACCTACAACTGCGAGTTCGCAGGCAAGCTCCTCACGAGCGCCGGTGACAAGGGTTCGACACTCACCGTGGTCGATCTCGAGATCGACGTCGCGACGCAGACCCTCCGCTCCGCGACCGCCGAGAACGTTGCGGTCGACACCAATCGACCGACCGATCCGGCAGTCGCTGCGATCGTTGCGAGCTACGCGGAGCTCGTCGCCCCACTCCGCGACCGCGTGGTGGCCAGCGTGACAGAAGACATCATCGGATCCTCTCCCTCCGGCGAGCTCGCGATGGGTGACGTGGTCGCCGACGCCATGCTCGAGGCGACGTCGAGCCGTGGCGCGCAGGTGGCGCTGATGAATCCGGGTGGTATCCGCGCGGGCCTCCGGTTCGCGCTGTCAGCACCGGAGACCGCCGATGGCCAGGTCCGCTATGGCGAGGCGTTCGCCGTGCAGCCGTTCAGCAATGAGGTGCTGATGGTGACGATCACCGGTGCCGATCTCGTCGCAGCCCTCGACTACTGGATCCCCGTTGGCAACCTCCAGGTGGCAGGCCTGACGTACACGTTCCATCCGGGCTCCCAGGGCGCGCGCGTCACCGCTGCCGATGTCACGGTCGGCGGAGTGCCGCTCATCACGACTCAGTCCTACCGGGTCACCGTGAACTCGATCGTCGCCAGCCCTGTGAGCACCCCGAGCATGGCAAACGCGACCGATCCCGTAGGCGTGGGTGTCGATCTCGACCTGCTGGTTCCCTACCTCACAGCGAATTCGCCGCTCTCGCGTCCAATCGCGAATCGAATCTCGACACCCTGAGCTCGGGCCGCCGCCGTCGAGCTCGGTGAGCCTGCTGCCGGTGATCTACCGGATCTCGATGCGAGCAGGCGGCGGACCTTGGCCACGATGCGCGCCGCGATCTGCTCGACATCCTCGTCGGTGGGTGGCGGCAGTGGGTGAAAGCCAAGCGAGCCATCCGGCCGTCGTGCCACACGACACGCGCGAAGCCCCGCTCCAGCGCGAGGAATAAGAGAGGCGCAAGGATCGAGATGCGCGCCTCGAACGCGCCGCGCGCCGACTATGGTGGGTCGAGGATGATGAACTCGGCCCGGAACACGCGCGCCACGCCAGCGACCTTCGAGCTGCCAGGAGTCGCGGCGGCGAGGCGAAACCAGTCGGTTTCCGATGACCACAGGGTCTCGCGCGTTCCATCGAGGCCGACCCGGAACACGCCGTAGTTGGTGATCCACGACAACCGTCACCCGTCCGACAAGGGTGCCGCGGCGAACGACAGCTCAGCGCGATCACCATCGATGATCCGATCCGCAGAGGACGGTGTCAGCGTCAGTCCACTGCCGCCGTGGCAAAGGGCCGGCGAGGGTGACTGACGCAGCACGTGGCAGCGAGCGTCTCGCATCGCGGCGACGATCCGTACCGCGATGAGTGGTACACGAGAGGCATGCGGAATCCGTTGCGACGACCGCGCTTCTGGCTCGCGATCGTGGCTGTCCTCGTCGGGGCACTCGTGGTCGTTCTCCGCGCGCGCGGTCCCGCCGTCCGGACGACCCGCGTGGTGCGGAAGGATCTCGAGCAGCATGTCGTCGCGAGCGGCCGTGTGCGCGTGCCGACGCGCGTGCAGATCTCGGCGCAGACGTCGGGCCTCGTCGAGGTGGTCGGTGCCGTCGAAGGCCAGCACGTCAAGACCGGCGATCTGCTCGTGCAGATCTCCGATCGCGAGCAGCGCGCGGCCGTGGCGCAGGCGGAGGCCGCGGTCAAGCAGGCCAGCGCGCGGGTCGACCAGCTCCGGCGCGTCGGTGCGATCGTCGCCACCCAGGCGCTACGCGAGGCAGACTCCAACCTGGAACGCGCGCAGACCGAGCTCGCGCGCGCGGACAAGCTGGTAACGAGCGCCGCGGTACCGGCGATCGAGCTAGAGAACGCCCGGCGTGCGGTCGAGATCGCCCGCGCGCAACGGGCGGCGGCGGAGGCGCAGCAGGTCGCGTCGTCGCCGATCGGAGCTGACTCGCGGGTTGCATTGACCGCGCTCATGCAGGCGCAGGCCCAGCTCAGCGGTGCGAACGCGCGCCTGAGCCAGACGCGGCTGATGGCGCGGCAGGATGGCACCGTGTTGACCCGGTCCGTGGAAGCCGGCGACGTCGTTCAGCCGTCGAGGACGCTGCTCGTGGTGGCGGTCGACGCCGACATCGAGCTCGTGTTCCAGTCCGACGAGCGCAACCTCGCCACGCTCCACGTCGGCCAGAACGCGCGCGCATCGGCCGACGCGTACCCACAACAAGTCTTCGACGCGCGCGTCGGCTACATCGCGCCATCGATCGATCCGCAGCGAGGCACCATCGAGATCCGGCTCGCGGTGCCCAAGCCGCCCGCTTTCCTCAAGCCGGACATGACGGTGTCGATCGACCTTCTGGTCGCCGCCAAGCGACAGACGCTGACGGTGCCGAGCGAGGTCGTGCACGGCGCGGCGACGCAAGCACCATGGGTGCTCGCGGTCGAGGCCGGCCGGGTGGTACGCCACGACGTCGGTCTCGGGATCCGAGGAGAGGGTGCGACCGAAATCTCGTCGGGGCTCGTCGAAGGCGACGAGGTGATCGTTCCCGACGGCATGCTGCTCGAGCCGGGCACACGCGTGCGCACGGAGCCAGAGTGATGCCGTTCGAATGGTTCGTCGCACTGCGCTACATGCGCGATGCCAAGGGACAGACCGTGCTGATCCTTTCGGCGGTCGCAGTCGGCGTCAGCGTGATCGTCTTCCTCTCGGCATTGATCGGTGGACTGCAGGTGTCACTGATCGACAAGACGCTCGGCTCTCAGCCACACATCACGCTGCGCGTGCCGCGCGAGGAGGCGCGGCCGCTCGCGGCGGCGACCGCGACCACCGCGATCGCCCGCGTGGTGCAGGAGAGCCCGCAGCGGCTGCGCTCGATCGACCAGTGGCCGAACGTGATCGCGACGGCCGAGCGCACCGCGGGTGTGACCGCGGCGTCGCCGTCGATCACCGGAGCCGGTTTCGCGAGACGTGCGGATGCCAAGAGCCCGATCGTGGTTCGCGGCATCGAGCCCGAGAGGTTCCTCCCGATCATCGACATCCGCAAACGCTTGACCGCCGGCCGCTTCGAGCTCGAGGCTGGTGACGTCGTGATCGGCTCCAAGCTTGCCTCCGACCTGGGGGTCGGCATCGGCGACAAGCTGCGCGTGATCTCGACCGAGAACATCGACGACGTCGTCACGGTCCGTGGCGTATTCTCACTCGGCAACCAGGCGGTCGATGCCAGCTGGGTGTTGACCTCGCTGCGCCACGCGCAAGCGCTCTACGCGCTGCCCGGCGGAGTCACCACGATCGAGCTCAAGGTCGTCGACGTGTTCGCGGCCGAACGGATCGCGCGCGAGGTCGAGGGCTCCACGGGCCTCCAGGCCGACAGCTGGATGACCGTCAACGCCGAGCTGCTCGCGGGCCTGTCCGCGCAGTCGAGCTCGAAGGGGCTCATCCAGTTCTTCGTGGTCGTCGCGGTCGCGCTCGGGATCGCGAGCGTCCTGATCGTGTCGGTCGTGCAAAAGTCGCGGGAGATCGGCATCCTGCGCGCGGTCGGCACGCCGCGGCGCCGGATCTTGCTCGTGTTCCTGATCCAGGGTGGTGTGCTCGGCCTCGCCGGATCGATCGTCGGCTCGGCGCTCGGCGCGGCGTTCGCGAAGCTGTTCGAGAACCTCGCGCGAGACCCGAGCGGCGCCCCGAAGTTTCCCGTCCAGCTGGGGCTCCCCCTGTTCGGGTTCTCGGTCGCGCTCGCAACGGGAGTCGGCCTGTTGTCCGCGCTGATCCCCGCGCGCCGGGCGTCGCGGCTGGATCCCGCGACAGCGATCCGCAATGGGTGATCGCGAGCCGGTTCTCGCCGTCGAGGGGGTCGTCAAGGAGTTTGGCGATGTCGCGCGCACGCGCGCGCTCGATGGCGTCGACCTCGTGGTCGGTCCCGGCGAGCTGACCGCGCTGATCGGGCCATCCGGTTCGGGTAAGAGCACGCTGCTCAACATCATTGGCCTGCTCGATCGGCCGACCGCCGGTCGCGTCGTGATCGGCGGCAAGGACACCACCGATCTCGACGAGCACGAGCTCACCGCGATGCGCGCACACCGCCTCGGCTTCGTCTTCCAGTTCCACCACCTGCTCACCGCGTTCACGGCCGTCGAGAACGTCATGCTCCCGGCGTGGGGCGACCGTGGGGTGGCGACTCGCGAGATGCGCGTCGCCGCCGAGGACATCCTGCGCGCGGTTGGACTGGCAGACCGCATGTACTACCGCGCGTCGACCCTGTCGGGCGGTCAGCAACAGCGCGTCGCGATCGCGCGCGCTCTCGTGCATCATCCCACGCTCGTCCTCGCCGACGAGCCGACCGGCAATTTGGACACCGCATCGTCGGACGAGGTGTTCGCCCTGATGCGGAAGTTCAACCGCGAGCTCGGGACGACCGTGCTGGTGGTCACGCACGATCTGCGGATCGCCGAGGGCTGCGACCGCGTCGTCGAGCTGGTCGACGGTCGCGTGCGCAGCGATCGCGTGAAGTGACCGACGTTGCGAGTGGGTTCCTTCCGGCTTGCGCGGAGGGTCAGACGGGAAGGTTCTCGGCGATCACCGCATCTTCGCGGAGAACTGCACCTGTCGCGTGCACCGTCACGACGCGCAAGATCAGCCGCTTCTTGGAGACGACCCAGAGCCGAACAACCACGTGATCCTCGACTCGCTCTGCTACCGGTGCCTCGACCCGGCTCGCGGAACGAGCCGAGTCGATCTGCTCTCGCTCGGCCGCAGTCACCGGCTCCCGCCAGCGGATGGTGTCGAACGAATCGCTGACCGCGACCTCCGGATCTGCTAGCTCGCCGAGGAATTGCGCGTCGTGGATCACGCGTGTCGGATCGTCGAGCCCAAGGAACGGACGGCTATGGATCTCGCGCTGCAGCGCTTCGGGGCCGAGCTCGCCGAGCTCGACGAGATGGTTGTTGTCGTCGAGCAAGAACCACCCGCGGGTCTCGCGAAACTGCACGAGCGCGTGATGGTCGAGGAACGACTCCGGGTGAACGGCTTCGATGTCCCGATCCGGCACCCGCCATCGCACGCACCACGGACTGCGGTAGATCGCGTCGACGGCGACGCGCTGGTACGAGGTCGTGCTGTAGGTTCGTGCGCCCACGTGCTCCGTTTCGGACGTGCCGTAGTAGAGGCGGTGGCACGTCGGGCAGCGCGACAGCGCCTCGCCCTGGTAGCCGTCGATCTTGGGTCCGTTGACGAACATCTCGAGCTGAGAGACCTGCGACGGGACGGTGTTCGTGTAGCCGTCGTCGCCGTAGTCGACGTCGTAGTCGGCGACCAGGCTGGAGACTGTTTGCCGGTAGCAGCGGTCGGGGATCGCGCTACAGATCGAACACTGCTCGAGTGGTCGCGACGGCTCACCGCAACGTCGCCGAAATGCGTCGAGCGAGAGAAGGATCTCGG
>JBBQJJ010000148.1:0-18412 GCA_038325805.1 Haliangiales bacterium | reverse complement strand
TTCGCGGCGCCACGAAGGATGTTGAGCTCGTGATTTCCGAGGACACATTGTGCGAGCTCGCGCTCGACCATGCCTTGGACGAGGTCGATGACGGCAGGGCTGTCGGGGCCGCGATCGCACAGGTCGCCGACAAACACGAGCCGGCGACCACCGGGATGCGTGCCATCGGCGCGGTACTCGAGCGCCGACATCACGGAGCGCAGCGCGTCGATCTCGCCGTGGATGTCGCCCACGATGTCGAGCGGACCTTCGAACAGCGAACGAACGAGTGCGCGGTCGGTCATGTCACCACGATATCGCGGTGGTGGAATGTCGTGGCGTCGAGCGTCTCGCAACGGACCACGATCGCGAGCTGCGTTAGAGTTGTTGCGTCGTGCGCGCAGCGAAGAGGAAGAGGAAGCCGAAGGTTACGCCGAACAAAGCGACGCCCAAGAAGGCGACGCCGAACCAGGCAACGCCCAAGAAGGCGAAGTCGGAGAAGGCGAAGCCGAACAAGGCGAAGTCGAACAAGGCGACGCAGAACAAGGGGCGAGCGAAGCAGGGGTTCCTGGCCCTCGGCCGCTTCACGAGCGATCCCGGATTTGCGGTGGTCGGCGACGGCAACTGGATCCCACCGGGAAATGCGTTCGTCCTCTACTTGATGGTGCACGAGCCCCTCGAGCACGAGCGCGAGCGCGCGGCGTTTCTTCGCAACATGCCCCGACTGTGTCGTCATGCGCTCGCGTGGTCAGGGTCGATGCTACGGCTTGGTTCGTACGTCGAAGACAGCTACTACGACGCGCGCAAGGCCGCCACGCTGGTCCGCAAACACTACGGCAAGGCCGCAAAGCCAGTGCAGCTGAGCCGTGCGGAGAAGCGCGAGCTCGCGACAGACGACTTCGATCCGAAGGTCTTGCCGGCCTACGAGGAGTACGTCGCCGACTACGGCGACGCGGTGCCGTGGGCTCGCTTCTATGACGACCTGCACCGCTGGCTCGTCGAAGCCCATGCGCGTCATCCGATCAGGTTGGTCTTGCGGCCAGCGCTCGATGGCGAGCTGAGCCCGCTCCACGTCAAGAGCATGCAGTGTCTGCTCGCGCTCGATCTCGCGGCGGTCGCGGCCAACCCGGCTCCGTGGGTCGGAGACTTCCTGGGTCAGGTCGTGGTGCACGCCGCCAGGTTCCCGCTCGATGAAGCCCGAGCGCGCATGCTGGCTCCCTGGGCCCACCGCGCGCCAGACCACGTCGCCGAGGAAGTTCGCCTCGCCCTGTCTGACGATGAGTTCGCCACGCTCGACCCCTACCTCGCTCTCCGGATCCTGATCGTGAATCACCGCAGATTCGCGGCGCACGGCGCGCGACTCGCGCCACGGATCGAGGCGGCGTTCTCCCGGCTGTGGGCAGCTCACCCCGAAATAGCGGAGGTCGATCGCGTGGCGTGGACAATTCGCAATTCGCTTCCGTTCGCGCGTGAGACACCCGTGCTGGAGGTCCTGCTCGCCGAGGTCGCCCGCCACCCGGAGGGCTACGCACGCGTGCTCGCCGATCTGGTTCTGCAGATGTCCGACTATGATCGCGCGACGGCGACACGCCTTGCCGATGCGTTGCGGAGCTGAATCTAATATCGCCGGGACCGATGGAATCGAGTGGTCTGGTTCGGCAACATGGTGTGCTCATGAGGCTCACACTCCTTCTCCTGACGGTTGTTCTCAGTACCGCGTGCGGCAAGAAGGCTGACCCGGAGTCAGGCTCGAGTTCTCCCCCGAAGCCGACCGAACCTGTGACGCCCGATCCTGGCAAGCCAGCGCCCAAGGAGCCCGGAGCCGGCCACGACGTGGGAGCCACGTGCGAGAGCGCCGTCAAGCACGTCCACGAGCTGATGGCGAAGTCAGGCGATGACGAGCTCGCAGGACGTGTCACCGAGAGTGAGATCGCGAAGCAGATCTCGCAGTGCAAATCGGAGAACTGGCCTCCCGAGCTCCTCGCGTGCTCGGCCGGTGAGACCAGCGTCGACGGGGTCGCCGACCGCTGCAACAAGCTCGCGTTTGCCGGCGAGATCGATCTCAAGGCCGGACGAGAGTTCGACGGGGCCGTCGACAACAGCGCGGCCTCGCCGCCGGTCTACGAGCTGGATGGGGACACCGTCATCTTCAACAAGTCCAGCCGGTGTGCGATGGCGATGAAGAAGCGCTTCGGCGCCGATGCGGTGTTCGTGATGTGTGGTGGCAAGGTGATCGCGGGGCCGCTGACGACCGTGACGGAGATCAAGTCGGTGATGGCCGAGGTCCAGGCCGAGTCCGCAGACGCCAGCAAGCTGACGCAAGCGATCATGAACAACTACCCGTCGGGATGCTCGACCTGTCGCTATCGCGTGTTCTCTAGCAATGGAACGTTGATCCGCGAGGAGTAGATCATCGCGGCAGGCGCTGCCAGCCGAGACGCGTCCCGACAGCGATCAAGCCATCGTCGAACAGCTCGATCATGTCGGGGTGCGCTCGCAACAGGTGTCGATCCACGCCGAGCTCGAGGGTCGCGGTGTGAAAGCGGTTGGTCCCACGCAACGTGATCCCGCATTCGAGCTCGGCGACCGTGACGCCCTCCCAGCGTAGATCGCTCAACGTCGTCGTGCCGTGTGGCACCGGCTGTGCGAGCGCCTCCTCGATGATCGCGGTCACGATCTCGTGGGTCGGCACGAGATCCTCGACGACCGACACCACATCGTCGTGGGACATCCGGCCATCGAAGAACCCGGGGCCGCGGATGAACCAGTACGGACGTGGAGGCGGACCGATCTCGATGAACGGCAGGTCTGGGTCGAGCAGCGCGATCTCGAAGCTCACACCGCGTGGCACGAACCGCTCGCGTCCGAACGCCTCGATCGCTGCGAGCAACTCGGTCTCGGCCGCCCGGGGATCGATCGCTGCGAATTCGAAGGTCGTGAGGACGATGTCTCAACGTAGTCGATGCGAGACGCCGGTGGAAGACATCAGGCACGCACGAAGCGGCGCCTCGCGATCGTCCACTTCGCCGGATCGGTGACGGCAGCGGCGAACAGTGCACGCGCGGCCTTCGCCGTCATTCCCGTGGGGATCTCGAACCCGCTAAACCCGAGGCCGCGCAGCTCCGCGCGGAGCCGATGCGCGAGGTTGCGATGGCCGGTGTACGCGAGCGCGATCTTCGCCTTCCAGTCGATCGACCACGTCGCGCGGCTCCGGGTGAACCGGATCGCGTGATCGGCGACCGCATCATGGCCAAGCAGATAGATGTGGAACGCGGCGAGCTCGCCGTCCGCGAAGGTCGGCAGCACCTCCTTCGCGCGGTCGACCCGCAGCGTCTTGCCATCGAGCTTCGTCCAGTCGAACGGCGTCTCCGGAGAGCCGACCCGGACCCCGCGGTGGCCCCACTTGGTCGACGACAGCGAGCAGCGATGGTAGTTCGCCCAGACGCCTCGCGCCTTCCAATCACCGGGTTCGTCGTCATCCTCCTCGGTGCGAGGACGGTCGCCGGCGTAGTAGGACGCGCTCTCGAGGTGCAGATCGAAGAACAGCGCGCCACCAGGATCGAGACGTCCGCTCCAGGTCGCCTTCTCGATCGCATGACCCTTCGGCCACGGATTGCCAGTGAACCAGATGCGTCCCTTCACCGGATCACGATCGCAGATCGTGTGAACATCGTGCAGCTCGAGACGTGGCGCACGCACTTTCTTGTCAGGGGCATTGAAGACGCGCTCCTGACCGGTGTGGAGGCCCGTGTAATCGCGGTGGTTCTCGGTGAGTTCCCTCGCCAGTTTGCGTTGGAGTACCGGCATCGAGGTAGCCCCGAAACGTTGGGCAGCGGCCTGCGTAGAGGAAAGGGAACCATCAGGAGCTCCGTCGAAATGCGTGCCCTTCTCTCGATCCTCGTCGCCACCGCCGCCCTCGGCTCGTCCGTTGCCTCCGCTGATCAATGCCAGCTCGTCGACTCGCAGGTCGCCACCCGTGCGGCCGAGCTCGCGCGCAAGAGCTCGTCGGTGATCGAGTTTTGCGAGCCTTGCCGCGGCGGCGTCCAGCGCGGCCCGTTCTCGATCGGGAAGGTCGAGATCAAGAACCGTCAGGTCGAGATCAACGGCGTGGCGATCGACCTCGCATACACGTTCGTGCACACCAGCGGTGGTGAGTACACGAACCTCGCGCTTGCGGCCGGCTGTGCCGCACACGGCGTGTCTCGCACGATCCGCTCGACGCAGTCACCGCAGCCTCCGCTGGCGCCGCCTCAGCCTCGCGTACCCGCCGCACCGCGTCCGACCATGGCGCGCGTGACCGCGCCCGAGGATCTCGGCGGGACGTGGAAGGTCTCGGTACGCGGCACCGTCTCGACGTGTGGGGCGCTTCCGGCGATGCGCAACGCGGTGTGGACACTCGCGATCGCCGACGGCACGCTGTCGCTGATGATGGACGCGGGCCGCGAGCTCGTCGCGCCACTGCCCGTGCTGGAACGCCAGAGCCTTCGGGTCGAGCTCCAGGATCCCAAGCAGCCGCAGGCGGTCGTGCTGCAGGCCAACCAGAGCCTCAAGGATCACTTCTACGGCAAGCTCGTCCAGGTCGAGCGTGGCTCGCGAGGGACCAGCTGCGCGACCGTCTACGACGTGATGGCCAACCGCGCGCCGTGAGCCGGGACGAGCGCGAATTCGCTGGTCAGTCTGCCAGGACGAAGCCGAGGAACCCTTCACTGCGCAGTTGATCGACATGATCGGGACAGACGTTCACGTGCAGACTGTCGAGCCGGATCATCCCTGGTGCGGCCGCGGACTGCACGTTCGACACCAGCGTGTACTGCTGCACGCGCGCGTCGACGTGCTCGCCGAACCGGCAGACGTCCCCACGCCCCGTGTAGGCGTAGAACTCGGTCATCGATCCGCACAGGACCCACGACTTCGCGCCGCAGATGCAGCTCGGCGCCTGCTTGTCGATCGGGCGTGACTTGCGCCCCAAGGAAAGTACCCCTTCGGGTACTGCGATCTCCGCGACGCTGCCGCAGCCCGTGCAACGGAACGCGCTCATGGATCGAGGTTACCCGAGGCGGCGTGAGCTAGCATCCCCGCCATGAAAGCGCTGGTGCTGGCAGTCGCGACCAGTGCGTTGCTGCATGGGACCGCGCACGCCGACAGTCCCTGGATCGATCAGGGTGCTGCGCCGCTCGTGGACGCCGATACCGACGATCTGCAGTACCGGGCGCTCACCAAGCAGGGCCGTCCGCACTACCTGCGGGTGTTTCTCGAGGAGATGGGGGCGCTCGGCGTGGGCGTGGTCGAGTACTGGATCGACCGCAAGCGCGCGATCACCAACTTCGATTATCCGAGCCTCGTCGATCGCTTCACCTTCAAGGCGTGGCGGTTCGACAACAACGGATTCCAGATCAACTTCATCGGGCATCCGCTCAACGGGATGAGCTTTCACATGCTGCCGCGCGCCAACGGCATGAGCTTGGTGGGGTCGGTGCTGGCCAGCTTCGCGACCTCGATGCTGTGGGAGTTCGGGTGGGAGTTTCGCGAGAAGATCAGCGTCAACGATGTGATGGTCACGACGGGGGCAGGGACCACGATGGGCGAGTTCGTCCACTGGATGGGACGGTACTTGGACAGCGCACCGGATCCGCGACCCTGGCACCGCTTCGCGCGATGGACGCTCGGTCTGCCCGACGCCGTGCATGGTGCGATCGATGGTCGCAAGGGTCTGCGCAAGGGGACGACCCCTGACTCGCTCGGGTTCTCGTCGGACATCTGGCACCGCTTCGAGTTCTCGGCCGGGTCGGTGCGGGCAGAGGCGAACGGGGTGCGTGGCGACGATGTCTTGTTCGCGTCGGATCTGCGGGCGAGCGCCGAGTTCGTGGCGTTGCCCGGCTTCCTGCGCGCCGGTCATCGCGGCCGCACCTTCGGTGAAGGCAACGTCGCGTCGCTGCGGTTCAAGATGGCGGCAGCGCCCGATGTGGCCGCGGTCGATCTCGATAGCGACACGCTGGTGGCCGGGATCCAGAGCCAGGCCATCGACGAGCGTGGTGGCAACGCGACGCTGATCGGGATCGATCTGGGCTATCGGTTTCTGCACGAGCGCTTCGGTGGATTCACCGAGCGGCTCTCGCAGTTGCACTTTCCCGGGTTGGGGATCGATCAGTACGTGATCTCAGGTGGCGTGTGGCTGCGTGCGCGCGCGCGGTTCAACTTCGACTTCGCCGGCGTGCATGCGGCAGCGTATCCCGCGTACAAGGCCGCGCACCCCGACGGGATCGACAAGACGATCCTGCGCAAGGGGGGCTACTACTACGGGTGGGGCGCGTCGACGCGTCTCGACCTCGAGGTGCACACCCGGCGTGTCACGGCCGGGATCGCGTTCCGCTACGGCCGCTACGACTCACAAGAGGGGCTCGATCGGAATCAGGAAGAAGTCACCGACGACGTCGACGCGCACGACACGACGGTCGACGCCGAGGCGTGGTTGAGGATCGCGCCGACGGCGGGGCGGCTGTACTTCGAAGCGCGAGGGAGCCAGCTCGACCGCGAAGGCAGCGTGGGCGATCAGGCGTCCGACCAGAGCCTGCGCCGGTTCTCGTTGTCGCTCGGCGTGTCGCTGTAGCTCACGGTAGGTTCGTGAGCTGATAGCGAACGACGCGCGATCCGCCAAGCGCGAGGTTGCTGTCGGAGACCCACAGCTTGTCGCCTTGCACGGCGACACCGCGCGGCGTCAGTTCCTGTTCCGTGGCGACCGCGCCGTCTGCGAAGTCGCTCTTGCCGAGCACGGCGCCCGCACTCGTCCCCGACGTGGTGGGACGCGGCGTGTGCACGACGACCCGGAAGTTCACCTGATCGACGACGAACAGGCTGCCCTGCGCGACGGTGATCTCGCCCGGGATGTGGAAGCCGATCGCGTTGGGTGTCTGCGAGCCCGCCGCGGCGTTCGGTGAGCCCGTCGCGCCACCTGCTTGACCGACGAAGAAGTCGGCGGCCTGGTTGTTCTGGGTGGGCAGGCCGTTCCAACCCATCACGCGGTTGTTCTGCGAGTCGGAGACGTAGAGGCGCTCGCCATCGAAGAACACGTCGAGCGGCTGGTTCATCGAGCTCGGCGTGGGTGGCGACGGGGTGTCGGCGACGGTGAAGTTGGCCTGGCCGAGGACGACGTCGGCGGGCGTGGCATTGGCGGTCGGGAAGGTCGACCAGATCAGCACCCGGTGGTTGCCGGTGTCGGCGACGACGAGGCGGGTGCCATCGGTCCACACGCCACGCGGCGTGGAGAGACCCGTGGAGCTCGTGACCGCGGCCGAGTTGGTGAACGTGGTCTGGCCGAGCACGATGTTGAAGGTGGGGCCGTTGGCGCCGGGGAGCGTGTCGAGGATGACGACGCGGTTGGAGGAGGTGTCGGAGACGACGACCTTGGTGCCGTCGCACGCGACATCTCCGATCGTCTCGAACATCTGCGCGGGCGTGGTGAGGAGCTGGTTCGTCGGGCCGGTCGTGTTGGTCGTCAGGGTGGGCTGACCGATCGCGAGATCCGCGGCGGCGGAGAACACCAGGATGGGGGCGTTGAGCTGGAGGACGCGCGCGTTGGTGAAGTCGCTGATCCACATGTGATCGCCCGCGACGCAGAGCCCGCCCGCGGAGCGCGAGGTATCCGCGGTGGTGCCGCTGGTGCGCGTGGTGATGTCCGGCGTGCCGATCGCGAGATCCGCAGCCTGCCCGTTGGTGAGCGGCGGATCCGTGGGAAGCGTCGGTCCGTCGGCGCTGTCGGCGGGAGGTGCGTCCGAGGCGGCGTCGATCGGCGTCTCGAGAACTTCTCCGCAACCGACGAGCAACAAGGCCCCGAACAACATCCTCATGACCCGAAGATACACGGTCCTCCAGATCGCGGCGCGGCGGACTGTTCCGACGTACCCTGAGGTGAGTCGAGCCATGACCGAGCCTCCGCGCGACGAGCCCGACACCGTCCTCGAACGACCGTCCAGCTCGGCGCGGGATTCGCGCCAGAGCGAGCCGGAGGACAGCCCGACCGGGACCCTCGTGCCGGGTGGCTCGCAGCGGCCATCGGCGACGACGATCCGGGCACTGCGACTGGAGCTCGCGGACGTGATCGGGGCTGGTGGAATGGGCGTGGTGTTTCGGGGCGAGCAGACTGACCTGCAACGTCCGATCGCGTTCAAGCAGCTCGCGTTCGAGCCCAGCGACGAGATGCGCGCTCGGTTCGTCCGCGAGGCGCGGCTGACCGCACGCCTCGAGCATCCGAACATCGTGCCGGTGCACGTGCTCGAGACCGGTGACGGCGGCGAGCCGACCGGGTATGCGATGAAGCTCGTCGAGGGCAAGACCCTGGCGAGCCTGCTGCGCGAGGCGAGGAACCGGGTGGTGCTCGAGCAGGCGCTGGAGGGCGAGTACTCGATGGAGACTCGGCTCGAGATCTTCCTCAAGATCTGCGACGCGATGTCGTTCGCGCACGATCGAGGCATCATCCACCGCGACCTGAAGCCCGCGAACGTGATGATCGGCGCGTTCGGTGCGGTCTACGTGATGGATTGGGGCATCGCCCGTCCGATCCAGGAGGCCGATCGCGTCTCGTCGACGAGCTCCGAGGTTGGCGATGGCTTGACGCAGGTCGGCGCGGTGATCGGGACCACCTCGTACATGTCACCGGAGCAGGCGCGCGGCGAGACGACGACCCTCGATGCGCGCTCCGATCAATATGCGCTGGGGTTGCTGCTTCACGAGGTGATCAGCCTCGATCCCGCGCTACCGGGAGGGGACCGGGAGATCGTGCTCGAGACCGCGCGCGAGGGAAAGGTCGCACCTCTCGAGCGCGCCGATTCGGGGACTCGATCGGTACCGCGCGAGCTCCGTGCGATCGTCGGTCGCGCGCTGTCGCCGGATCGCAGGGATCGCTATTCGACGACGCGAGAGCTCGCGGAGGACGTGCGGCGCTACACCCGGGGCGAGGCCGTCGTCGCGTTGCCGGAGGGGCCACTCGCTCGGCTCGTTCGGTTCGCGATGCGCCACCGGCGCGCGACGATCGCACTGGTCTCGCTGGCGCTCGCACTCTCGGCGCTTGCCGTGGTGTGGTCGCGCTATCGGACGACCGTGCACGAGCTACGCGCTCGCGAGCGCGGCGCCGAGCTGACATCGCTCTATCGTGACGTTGCTCGCCAGGCGGCACGGATCGATCGCGAGCTGTTTCGGATGGAGGAAGGTCTGGAGGGGCTCGCGACGGCAGCGGAGTGGGCGCTCCAGGCCCGCGAGCCGACGGATGCACCGGTGTACTTCGATGTCGACTTCCTCGATCCGGCGAGGCGACCCGCCGACTTCACGGAGCACACGACCTATCGGTGGCCGGTCTCCGTCGAGCAACCCGTGGTCGGGGTGGCACCCGGTGTGGATCGTGCGGCGCTGCTCCCGAAGATCCGGCGGATCGTGCCACTGGTCAGTCAGATGCGCGACGCCGTGATCTCCGCCGCCCTCGGCGACACGGTGCAGTTGCCCGCCGCCGAGGCGCGGCAGTTCTTGCTCGAGCGCAAGAGCCCGATCGACTACGCGTACATCGACCTCGTCGAGGGCGTGCACGTCGTGTGGCCCGGGGTCGCCGTGCTGCCGCCCAGCTACGATGTCCGGACGTCCTCGTTCTATCGGATGAGCGAGCGCAAGCGCGGCAAGCGGTGGGGCGCGCCGTACGTCGACGCGACGACCGATCAGGCCGGCGACGATCTGGTGCTGCCGTGCACGCAGGGGTTGTGGGTGGGTGAGGAGTTTGTCGGCGTGGCCGGCGTCGAGATCACGGTCACCAAGATGGTCGAGACCTCGATGCGACTGGCGGGCCGGACCGCGATCCGCACCCGGCTGGTCGACGGGCGCGCGGGTGTCATCATCGACTCGCGAGACGCCCGCAAGCGGTTCGCCACCATGGGGACCGACGATGCCGTCGCGTTCGCGTTGCTCGATCTGCCCGAGGTGGTCACCGCGATCGCGGCGGGCGAAGAGGGACTCCGAGAGACCACTCGAGACGGCCAGGCGATCGCGAGTGCCTTCGTGCGCTTGGATGCGATCGGTTGGTACTACGTCGTCGAGGTCGAGGCATCGATGCTCGGCCTCGCGCCGTAGCTCTGTCCGGTGGTCGGACGAGCCGTCCGGAGTACAGCCGGACATGGACAACGCGATCGAGCAGTCCCGAGGAGTTGCCGCTGGCGTCTCGCATGCAGCGGGCAGGCGCATGGTTGCCCTCGAGACGTCATTCACCACCGTGCTGCTGGATCTCTCGTCGCTGCGGCGCGCCGATCCCGATCTCGATCTCCACTACCACTCCAAACAAGTCGACTACACCGTCGGCTGGCTCTGCGATGCCGCGGAGGCCTGCGCCGACGATGTGTTCGAGCTCGCCGTCGAGGCGCAGCGCGCGGTGCAGCGGCTCGCGGATGCCCTCGATGCGGCCGACAGCGACGATCGACGAACCCGGGACAAGCTCGACCTCGCACGCGACGCCGTCGCGGAGTTGCTCCTCGCGATTCGCGAAGTGGCGAGACCTGCCGGGTAGCGGCTACCCGATCGCCGCATCGACGGCCGACTGCAGCTCACCGCGCACCATCGCCGCCAGGTTGAGACCGCGCGACTCGAACATCGAATTGATCCGCCGGGCGAGCACGCCGAAGCGCTCGACATCCGGCGGTTCCTTCGTCGCCTGCACGGCCTCGACGAGCTGGAACGCGTGGATCGAGAGCTCGGCGAGCGGATCCTTCGCCTGCGGATCTTTGAAGCGCATCTCGAAGGCGAGCTTCGTGATCGCAGCTTGGTGATCTTGGTGATCGGGGAGGTTGTGGAGCGCTGCGGTCAACGTGGTGCGGGCCGTGGTGTGAGGAGTCTTGATGCGAGTCGCGAGGAGCGCGAACGCCCTCGCCAGCGCGCGCACGACGACGTCGACCGGCACACCGAAGCCGAGCGCGACCTGGACCGATCGGTCGACACTGTCCGCGCACGTGGTCCAGCACTCTGCCTTGGTGCCGTGTTCCGCGGCCCACCACCACAGCGAGGGCTCGGCACCCGCGCGGCGAAGGATCGCACTCGGTGAGGTGGCCGTGTCTTCGACGGTCTTGACGTCGGTGGTGGCCACGAAGAACGCCGCGACCTCCTTCTTCAGCATGGGGTGCTTGGGGATCAGCGAGGTGAAGGCCTCGTAGATGCGCACCGGATCGCTATCGGGCCTCGCCGTCCACGGCACGCCGCTGCTGACGAGCTTGCCGAGCAGCGCCATCGCCGCGCGGGCACGGTCGAGCTCGATCCCGTGATCGTGGGCGAGCCGGTGGCGAAACCGCACCAGCTCGGACTCCAGCATGTCGACGATCTCGGTCGCGAGGGCGGCACCTTCCACGGTCTCGAGTGCCTCGTCCCCAATCATCCCGATGAGCATATCCCGTGCGTCCTCTGTCGGCCGATGTCCTACGAGGCGATACAAATCGCGTGTCGGACAGTGGGCACGAACACCCGGAGGTATAAGGTGCGCCGCATGTCCGTCGAGTATC
This sequence comes from Haliangiales bacterium, assembly GCA_038325805.1. GTDB lineage: Bacteria > Myxococcota_A > Polyangia > Haliangiales > Haliangiaceae > JABFXX01. The sequence continues at coordinate 6,914 of JBBQJJ010000148.1, read as the reverse complement.
CGCAGACACAGGTCGCCGCACTCCAGCACCTCGCGACCCAGCTGATCGACAAGCGCAAGCCGGGCACCGATCTCGGATCCCTCGCCCGCGAGCTGCTGCGCGGCTTCCACGACATCTGCTGGCTCGCCGGCCTCGACTCCGTGCTCGACGGCCTCGCCCAGGCGCACCCATCGCTCGACATCGCCGAGCGCTCCACCCTCGAGGATCACGCACCGTTGCTCGCCGCGCTCGTCGCGCAGCTCGAGGCGATCAACCTCGACGGCGGCGGGCCGCGAAACGTCAAGGCCAAGCAGCTCGCCGATTGCTTGATCGCCGCGCTCGTCCTGACGCCTGTCGAGACGCCGGATCGCAAGATCGTGCTGACCGGCGAGGTGCGCGCGGAGCTGGTTGCCGCGATGTCGAAGGTCGTCGAGAGTGAGATGGCAGTTCTGCGCGATTCGATCGTCGAGCAGGCGCGCGGCAACGTCCTGGAAGGTCATCAGGGATCGTTCAACAAGATGGTCGCGCAGCTCGATGATCGCGGTCAGAAGTTGATCAAGGTGCCGAAGGTGCCGCTCGACTCACAGCAAGGAATCGAGAAGGCGTTTGCGGACGCGAGGATTGCCGTGATCATGCGCATCGTGGGCGCTGCCCTCGACGTCGCGAAGGGCGTGCTGGGGCCGGAGGCGGCGAAGCGCATCGACAAGCCGATCACGCTGAAGGTCACGCCGCGCGAGGTCGCGGCACGTCGCGCCTGCGATGCGCGAGTCCCCAAGACCGCGGCTGCGATCGTGGCGTCGATCTTCGAGAGTCTCGGCGAGATCGCGCAGATCACGTTTCGCGCGGTCGACAAGCCGGTGCTGCCGTACAGCGCGTCGAAGAAGTTCGCGGTGGGCGACCTCATCGAGCATCCGAAGTTCGGGCGAGGCTCCGTGGTGACGGCGGCGGCGCAGCGCATCGAGGTCGAGTTCGCCGACACGAAGACGTCGCTCGTCCACGGTCGCTGAGGCCATTCGCCCGCGGGCCTCAAGAGATCGAGCGATCGAGACGTGCGTTGCGTCCGATCTACGTCACGATAGGCGCGTGAGCACCCTCGATCAGGCCGTGATGATGTTGTTCACTCCGCAGGGCCGCGAGGATCCATATCCGATCTACGCGCAGATCCGCGAAGGTGCACCGGTGTTGAAGACGCCGTTCGGCGGCTGGATGGTGACGCGCTACGAGGCCGTCGATCGCGTGCTCCGCTCGAGCGCGTTTCGCACGCCGCGCGGCTTTCGCGACGCCAACGATCCGGCCGGACCACCACGGTTTGCACCCGACGGGTTGCTCACGCTGCATCGGCGAAACTGGATCCTCTTCCAATCCGGCGAGGCGCATACGCGGCTTCGCAAGCTGATCATGAAGGTGTTCACGCCACGCGCCGTGCGGGCGCTGACCCCACGCATCGAGGGGCTCGCGGCCGAGCTCGTCAAGCCGGCGGTCGAGCGTGGCTCGATGGAGGTGATCGCGGATCTCGCGTACCCGCTACCGGCGACCGTGATCTGCGAGCTGCTCGGGATCCCGGCGCAGGATCGCGATCTCAACCGGAAGTGGGCCGCGGCGACGGCGGTCAGCATCGACATGCAGCTCGCCACCGACAAGCAGTTGCAGGCAGCCGAGGTCGCGATGACCGAGTGGGACGCGTACATCCGCGAGCTGCTCGCGAAGCGTCGCAAGCAGCCGGGTGAGGCGCTGCTCGATGATCTACTCGCGGTCGAGGAAGATGGGGAGAGCCTGACCGAGGACGAGATCGCCGCGAACGCGACGTTCCTGTTCCTCGCCGGGCACGAGACCACGACGAACCTGGTCGGCAACGGGCTCTACGCCCTGCTGCGCCATCCCGCGCAGCTCGCGAAGCTGTACGCGAAGCCGGCGTTGCTCGAGAACGCGATCGAGGAGCTGTTGCGCTTCGATCCGCCGGTGCAGTTCGCACCGCGCGTGGCGCTCGAACCGATCGAGATCGAGGGCACGCAGCTGGCGGCCGAGATTCCGATCGCGCTGTCGCTCGGTTCGGCTAATCGGGATCCACGTCGGCACGACCGGCCGGACGAGCTCGATGTCGAGCGCGTCGACCCCAAGCCGTTGTCGTTCGGCGGTGGGCCGCACTTCTGCGTCGGCGCGGCGCTCGCACGGCTCGAAGGCAAGGCGGCGTTCAGCGCGCTGTTGTCGTCGACGCGCGGCATCGCACTGGTGGAGAAGCCGACCTGGCGACCGTCGTTCGGCCTGCGTGGCCTCGACGCACTTCGCGTCACCCTCGAGCAGTAGCGCTTCACGGCCCCTTGGTTCGCCGGCTCATTTCCGCTTGTTGTCCAGCTTCGCGATGGCCTCGGCCTCCGCGGCAAGCCGTCGCCGCGTATCCCAGTCTTGGTCGCAGGCGATCCAGAGCACCGGATCGAGGAGGTAGCCGGGGAACCGCGAGAACGGCGCGGGCGTGACGTCCTCGGCGACGCTGACCCGGACGTCGTAGTCGTCGCGATCGCGCCAGACTTCGTGCGTGACGCCAAGGCCGTTCTTCCACGGTTGCGATCGCCACTCCGCCGGGGTGATCAGCACGCGACGACGCTACCACCCCACGTGCGCTCGGCGGCGCCGGGTCCTTGTCGCGACTTCTCGATGCGGATCCATGCCTTATCGGCCGGCGAGGGTCACCCCCGATTGTACGGGGTCGGGATTTGACGAGGCGCGCCGACGATTACGAAGGCCGCACGTAGCCCGCTCGGGTCGAGCGGGTCTACTCTTTCAGCGAGGTCGTTGTGTCCCAAGCCGACAAGAGAAAACAGTCGCTGTACTTCCCCGAAGACATGCTCAAGGAGATCCAGCACGAGGCCCAGCGCCTCGATCGCTCGCTCTCGTGGATCGTCCAGCAGTGCTGGAAGATCTCTCGGAGCAAGCTCAAAGAGTTTCCGTCGAGCACGGAGGAGCCAGGCTCGTTGCCTGATCCGCGCGAGGAATAGGGCGCACGCCGCCCTAGGCCCGAAGAAAGATCAGATCGGGGTGACGTTCTCGGCGCGCGGACCCTTGGGGCCCATACCTTCGTTGTAGGAGACCTTCTGCCCCTCGCGGAGCTCCTCGAAACGAACGGTCTCGACGGCGGACATGTGGAAGAACAGGTCCTTCCCCGATGCGTTCGAGATGAAACCGAAACCCTTGTCAGTGAGACGCTTGATCGTACCTTCAGCCATGCCGCCAGTTAACACTGACCAGCGGCAGTTGCGACGGTAATCGCGCACTAACCCGCGATTCGTGTTGATTCTCGCTGCGTCCGCTCGGCGCATCGGCTCGGGGAGGTTTCCAAATGGGATATCGAGCAGTTACCAGCGGCCGCCGACCGAGAGACCATAGACGAACGTCCACCGGCGGTGCGTTGGAATCGAGCGGTGTCCGAAGTCGATCTCACCACCGAACCCGACGTCCGGTGTGATCGCGATGCGATCGCAAACCACGAAGCGGTAGCCAACGCCGAGCGAGGGATCGAGCACGAACGCGGTGCCGAGGTCCATGTTCGCGCGGCGCAGCTGGACCAGACTCGATTCCATCCGCAGGACCGCGTGCACGCCCCGTTGACCGGGCCGCCGCCAACCGCGCAACGCCGGGCCGAGTGCGAGTGCGTAGCCGCCGAAGTCTCCGCTCGCCGGATCACGCACACCTGCCGCGACGCCGAGGCTCAACCGTCGCGTCACCGGCAGCTCGGCCTCCGCGGCCACGGCACGCGACGACAACGCGAACACCGGCACCGACACCACGAGCTCGGCATCAGCCTGTGAGGGTGCGAGGAGCGCGAGAAGCAACAGGTACTTCACGGCGCACCGATCGTGCGCGCGAGGAAGTCGAACACGGCCATCGTCGATTCCGAGGTGTCGAGCGGACCTTGGTAACCCTCCTCGCCGAGCCCGGCACCTTCGCCTAGCAGGTGACCGTTGCCTTCGAGCTCGAGGAGCTCGGCGGAAACGCCGGCGGCGCGCAGGGTCGCGCGCATCTGCTCGGATTGCTCGACCTGGACGATCAGATCGTGCTCGGCATGGACGAACAGAAACGGTGGGTCGTCGGCGGTGACGTGGGTCATCGGCGAGACGAGTGCCCACCGCGCGGGGTCTTCGTCGAACGGCACACCGACGAAGTCCTCCACGATCGAGCCCGTGCTGAGGGTGGGGAGATCCATCGGACCGGCGGCCGAGATCGCAGCAAGGGGAGCGGTCGCACGACCGTGGGGACAGGTGTCGCTCTGGAGCTCGGCGAGGTTGCTGGCCGTCGCTAGCAGGCCGATCAGGTGCCCACCCGCCGAGTAGCCCATGACGGCGAGGCGTGAGGTGTCGACACCGAGCTCGTCGGCGTGGGTCTGGACGAAGGCGAGCGCGCAGAACACGTCATCGACGGCGTTCGGGAACGTGCCGTCGGGGACCAGGCGGTAGTCGACATTGATGGCGAGGTACCCGGCACGCGCGAGTTGCTCGACCGGGCCGGCCTCGGTCCCTCGACTGCCCGCACGCCACGAGCCACCGTGCACGTAGAACACCGTGCGTGCGGCGGCTGTCGGCGTGTGCTCGGAGCGGATGACGTCGAGCACGTCCGCATCGAAGCGCTCGTCGTACGCGATCGACTCGGTCGTGACAGAGGCGGTGCACGCGGACATCGCGAGCAAGCACAGGAGCCGCATCCCGCGAGCGTACGGCATTGCTCGATCCCGTGGTTGTCGACGGCACGATCAGCGACGGGATGGGGCAACTTCCGAGGAGGCTCCGCCCCCTGAGAGAACCCGAACCTCACGTTGAGGAAACGGGATCTCGATGCCGAGCTCGCTGAATTTCGCAGCGATCGCGAACCGGAGATCGGACTTGATGTCGTCGTCCAGCGGCGGCCGATCGATCCACGCTTCGAGTGCGAGGTTGATCGAGGAATCTCCGAATCCCTGGTGGCGGACCTCGGGCTTCGGACGGTTCAGGAGATGCGGCGAGGCCTCCGCGAGTGCTCTCTTCTGCCGACGCGACGGGGCCAACGAGCGTGACGACGCCGTCCTTGACGACGATCTTCGCGTTCTGCGCGTTGGTGGAGAGACCGTCGGCATCCATGAAGCCGCGACGAACCTTCGCCGTCAGGTCGAGATCGTTGCCGCTCTGGGCACCTTGATCGGCGGTCGGAACCTTGTCGCTATCGCGACGATTCATCGCCGTGTTGTCCGCGGCTGGCGGATCGGCCTTCTTGGAGGAGCACGCACCGAGTGGCGCGACGAGGAGTAGAGCGCAGACAAGCATTCGCATGTCGCGTTCGAGGAGCATGTGTCGGGCCAGGTACGTGACGCGCAACGCTGCGAAGAATGGAGCTCGAGTGAGCGCTGACCGACACGCGAGCTTGGACGCACGAGTCGCGAGCCGTCGCGGTAAGCTCTCCAACCATGCGCGCTCTAAGCCTCCTCCTGGTGCTCGCAGCGTGTGATGGTGGTTCGGCCGGCGACGACGACGAACCGCCCGTGGGCGGCCTGTGTGAAGCGGCGCCAGCGGATGCGACGGGTGAAGCGACGTTCTACGACGCCACCGGCGCGGGGAACTGCAGCTTCGATCCGTCCCCAGGAAATCTGCTGGTCGGTGCGATGAACGCTGCAGACTACGGAACCGCCGATTACTGCGGTGGGTGTGTCGAGGTCGACGGGCCGGATGGCAGCGTGGTGGTGCGGATCGTCGATCAATGCCCCGGCTGCGCGAAGGGCGACGTCGATCTGAGTCGCGAGGCGTTCGGGATGATCGCGCCGCTCAGCGCTGGACGCGTGGAGATCACGTGGCGCGAGGTGGCGTGCGAGGTCAGTGGACCGATCGCGTATCACTTCCAGGAAGGCTCGAATCCGTTCTACACGTCGGTGCAGATCCGCAATCACACGTATCCGATCGCGAAGCTCGAGGCGAGCGTCGATGGGGCGTACGTCGAGATCGCGCGCAAGGAGTACAACTACTTCGTCGCCGACGATGGACTGGGAGACGGACCGTTCGCGTTTCGGGTGACAGATACCCGCGGCCACGTGCTCGAGGACGGTGCGGTGGAGCTCGGCGACGACGAATCGCGCAGCGGCGCCGCGCAGTTTCCGCGCTGTCCTCAGTAGTTATTCGACGCGTTGCAGGATGACTCCTGACTCGAACAGGTGGTGTCGCAAAACCGCTTGTTCTGCTCGCAGCCGTTGCGACACGTGTCGCATTGCCGCTTGCACTCGTCCCAACCGGTGCTGGTGTTGCAGCTCGAGCAGCCGGGGCACGAGAACCGACAGTCGGAATCGGCGCGGGAGCACCCGTCCTTGCAGGTGCGATTCTCGCCGCTGCAGTCGCGCTTCGGACGCTGGATCGTGACCGTGCGTTGCTGGGGCTGAGGAGCCGGCTTCGAGACCGGGCCCGCGGGTGGAGAGGATGGCACGGTGGGCATCAAGGCGGAGCGCGGCACCGTCAGGCGCGACAGCGTTCCTCGACCACTGACCGTGCCGGTGGTTGGCTCTGTCGCGTTGAGCGCGCCGAGCACGACCGTGAGCTTGGCATTGCCACCCACCTCGACCTCGACGGCGCCGGAGTACGGCTCGTACCCGAACACGTCGACGACGATCGTGTGCTTGCCCGGATCGACGTCGAGGTTCTCGAGCGGGGCGACCCCGACGAAGCGGCCGTCGAGGATGACATTGCTGTCCTTCGGTGTGGAGATGACCTTGAGCTTGCCTCGATCGGAGGCTTCGGCGAGCGCGACCTCGGGCTCGTCGGTGGTGGCGCGGCCGATCGCGATCCCGATCGCGAGGGCGACGAGGATCGCACCGGCGAACAGCGCGATCCACATCGGCCGACGACTCGGCGGCTGCATGGGCGGCATGCGGACGACCTGGCTCGGATCGACGTTCGTGAAGTCGGGCTGCACGCTCGCGAATTCGGGCT
>JBBQJJ010000147.1:0-18444 GCA_038325805.1 Haliangiales bacterium | reverse complement strand
CGTGGTCGGGCTGTTCCACATCAAGCTCGCGCGCCTCGAGACCCGCTTCATCGACGGTCGCTACGCGCTCGGGTCGACGACGGTGATCGTCACCGCCGGTGTCGGCATGTCGGTCGTCCCGATCCGCTACGCGGCACCCGGTTCGATCGAGATCGTCGAGCTTCGTCTTTAGTGAAGGGAGATCGTCCGGTCCGCGGGACACGCGTCAACGCCGCCACGGGCTTTGCGACCGGAGCCGGAGACCGGCAGGTGATGAGCGTCCCTCGGCGCTGACCCTCGTCGGCGCAGCCTGCGATCAGGGCGGCGATCAGGGCGGCGATCAGGCACCAGCGCACCGAGCGGAAGGTCCGAACCGCTCGGGTTCGGGCCTTCGCCGTCATGACAGGTCACGTCGACCGCAATGAAAAGACCGATTCGACCCTCCATACCCACACGTCCACGGCGCATGGCGACCCAGCGTGGTGATGAAGTTGCGCGACCGCCGACTCGCCTTTCAGCACCGTGCAGCTGTTGCTAGTGGCGTAGTCAGCGCGCGTCGTGTGAGCCGCTGATGCTTCTCACTGCGCGACCAGCCACGCGACCGGGAAGGTCGCGAAGATATCGCGCAGCGCGAGCGTGCCGCCCTCGAAGCGCTCGTTGGTGAACACGTTCTTCCACATCGCGGTGGGGAGCTCGACGGTCTGATTGGCCCAGACATCACCGAGCGGGAACGGCCGCACGCCGCGCGTCAGCGTTCGCGGGAGCCGCGGCGCGATGCAGGCAAGTCGCCTCGAGCCACGCGAACGCAGGAACGCGATCGCATGGGGACCCGCGGCGAGCGCTCGGTAGCCGCCTTCGAGGAACAGCGAGGAGCTCTGGCGACGGTGCTGCAAGCCGACCCGCGTGACGTGGAGCTTGATCCGACCGTCGACGTAGTGGGTGACGAGATCGGTGGCGAGCTCGCGCGTCGGTTCGCCGAGCCCGGCGAGCAGCTCGCGCCGGCGCTCGTAGTCGACGGGGCGGCGATTATCGGGATCGACGAGCGAGAGGTCCCACAGCTCGCTGCCCTGGTAGATGTCGGGCACGCCGGGCGAGGCGAGCTTGACCGCGACCTGCGCGAGCGAGTTGCATGCACCGTACGGGATCAGGCGATGCGCGAGATCGGAGAGGTCGGCACGGAACCTCAGATCGTCGAGCAGGCAGTGGATCGTCTTGGTCATCCCCTGCTCGTAGGTCTCGTCGGGCCGCGTCCACGAGGTCGAGACCTTCGCCTCGCGCATCGCCTTGCGCATGTACGCGTCGATCCGATCACGGAACGTATCGTGGGGCTCGCCTGTCATCGGCCACGCCCCGAGCAGCGTCTGGAACAGCAAGTAGAGATCATTCGGCATCGGGCAAGGCTCGCTACCGCAGCACTCGCGCGCGTACTCGAGCCAGCGCGTGGCGCGGCCCTCCCACACGTCGGGGAGCTCCGAGAGCACGGCGATGCGTGTGCGGACATCCTCGCTCCGCTTGGTGTCGTGCGTCGTCGTCGTGGTCATCGTCAGTGGGAACGCCGCGAGCATCGCCGTGTTGTGCGCGTGCAGGTCGTCCGTTGACGCGCCGAACCGCGACGGGTCGCAGCCGACATCGGTGAGCGCGACGAGGCGGCTGTAGCGATAGAACGCGGTGTCCTCGACACCCTTCGCCATCACCGGACCGGATAGCTGCTGGAACCGCATCGCGATGAGCGTCGCCGCGGGCGACGGAATGCGGAGGAGCAGCACGTCGCGGAGGTAGTCGAGCACCGAGGGGTCGATGCCGCGGTTCTTGCGCTTCGCCAGTGCGATCGCGTGCTCGACGTGGCCCTCGTCGTTCGGCTCGCGCGACCCGCCCGGGGCGAGGTAGGTGCGGTAGACGGGGAAGGCCGCGAGCGTGTCCTTGATCGCCGTGGTCAGCGCGTACAGCGTGAAGTCGCGCGAGCGACGATCCGTCTCCGCGAGGTTGCGAAGGGCTTGACCGAGCATGATGATCTCGGCGGAGAACGTGGTGTCGAGGACGGCGCGCTTCGCGGTGAACACCGACGGCTCGAACGTTGCGGGCTCGCCGGTCAGCTGTGTGTAGATCTCGGTCATCCGCTGGGCCGCGGAGGCATCGACCCACTGGCCATTGACCACGGCGAGGAAGTCGTAGCCGGTGGTGCCGGCGATCGGCCAGCTCCGCGGCAGCTCCTCGTCGTGCTCGAGGATCTTCTCGGCGAGCACGTAGGTGTCGGCTTGCGGGGACTTGCGTGCAGCGCGCAGCCGCTCCTGGAGCAGCCGGAAGTACGCCTGCGGCTCGTAGAGCCCGTCGGTGTGATCGAGGCGCAGCCCGGTGACCGCACCGGAGGCAACGAGCCCGAGCACCAGCGAGTGGGTGGTCTCGAACACGCGGGGATCCTCCATGCGGATCGCCGCGAGCTCGTTGATGTCGAAGAACCGGCGGTAGTTGACCTCCTCGGACGCGACGCGCCAGTACGCGAGCCGGTAGTTCTGATCGTCGAGGATGGTGTCGAGCCACTCGATGTCGCCGGGGCCCTGGTTGCTCGGGTTCTTCGCGACGAGCACGGCTTCGATCGCCGTGCGGACCTCGCTGCTGCGGGTACACACCTCGCCGAGCCGGCGCTTGGCCACCTCCTTTTCGCGCGCTCGCTCTTCGCGGCGATCCGGTGCGGTGTCGGAGGGTAGGGGGATATGCGAGAGCGCGGTGCGGATCGATTGCAGCTCGTGATAGGTGCCGTCGTCCTTCGGCAGCGAGAGGACCTCGAGTGCGAGATCGAGGATCCGCAGCGACGTGCGCGGGGCGACCGGCCATCGCTTGTCGTAGTACGCGACCGCGAACGACGCGCGATCCTTGTCGAGCTCGAACACGATCGACAGCTTGCCGGCCTCGAGCTCGGCGCCGAATTGCTCGCCGAGCACTGGCAGCAGCAAGCGATTGGCGAGCCCCGGCGTCGGTGGCTGCCAGTCGATGTCGAAGTAGTCGGCGTAGAGCGATGCGGGTCCGTTCTCGAGGACGTCGATCCACCAGCGATTCTCGCCGGCGCCGACTCCGACGTGATTCGGGACGAAGTCGAGGATATGCCCGAGCCCGTGCTCTCGCAGCTTCGCGATCAGGGCGCCATACGTGGCGGTGTCGCCGACCTCGGGGTTGAGCGTGGTGTGATCGATGACGTTGTACCCGTGCGTGCTGCCGCGTTCCGCACGGGTGTAGGGCGACGTGTAGATCGCGCCGACGCCGAGCTGCGCGAGGTAGTCGGTGATCGCGGCTGTATCCGCGAACGTGAAGCCGGCGTGCATCTGCAGGCGATACGTCGAGCTCGGCGCATTGTCGATCGCGCGAGAGCCGTGGCGTGAGGGCGCGGTGCGGCAGTAGACCTGGAGGGAGCGACCGCGCAGGAGTGCGGTGGTGGTCGCCTTGCGATGGCCGCGCGCGTCGTCGTCGAAGGTGTCGACGAGGAGCTGCCACGGCTCGCCTACGCGATCGTGGATCGCCGGCAGCGTGAGCTTGAGGTCGCCCGCACTGGCGTTGAACGCGATCAGGAAGTCATCGTCGAGGACAGGCTCGCCCCGCACGTCGACCCGATCGCTGCCGGTACCCGCGAGGAACATCACGAAGCTCGAGGTATGCGCGTTGTGCCAGTCGGCGTCGCGCATCAGCTGACCATCGTGGCGGAGCCAGAGCGCGTCGTGGATGTCGAGCCCGGAGATCTGACCCTGGAAGAAGCCGGCGCGCCGGAACACGGGATGCGATGCGCGAAGGCGGATCACCTTGCGGGTGAACTCGAGCAGGCGACGTTGCTCCTCGCTCAGGTTCCAGTCGAACCACGAGAGCTCGTTGTCCTGGCAGTACGCGTTGTTGTTGCCCCGCTGCGTGCGGCCGAGCTCGTCGCCGCCGCACAGCATCGGCGTCCCTTGCGACAACAGCAGCGTCGCGAGGAAGTTGCGGATCTGGCGCCAGCGCAGGCGCGCGATCTCCTCATCGTCGGTCTCACCCTCGACGCCGCAGTTCCACGACGCGTCGTTGTCAGCACCGTCGCGATTACCCTCGCCGTTGGCGTCGTTGTGCTTGTGGTTGTACGAGACGAGGTCGCGAAGCGTGAAGCCGTCGTGCGCGACGATCAGGTTGACGCTCGACCACGGCGAGCGCCCGTCGGACTGGTAGAGGTCCGCGCTGCCGGCGATCCGTCCAGCCGCCTCCGCACTCTTGCCTCCATCACCGCGCCAGAACTCGCGCAGCGTGTCGCGGTACTTGCCGTTCCACTCGGACCAGCCGATCGGAAACCGCCCGACCTGATAGCCGCCGTCGCCGACGTCCCACGGCTCGGCGATCAGCTTGACGCGACTGATGACCGGATCCTGCTTGATGATCGTGAAGAAGCTCGAGAGTCGATCCACTTCGTGCTGCGTGCGCGCGAGCGTCGACGCGAGATCGAAGCGGAATCCGTCGACGTGCATCTCCTCGATCCAGTAGCGCAGCGAGTCCATCACCAGGCGCAGCGATTGCGGATGGCGGGTGTCGAGCGTGTTGCCGGTCCCGGTGTAGTCGAAGTAGTGGCGCGGACTGTCGCCGACGAGCCGGTAGTAGGTGCGGTTGTCGATGCCCTTGAGCGAGAACGTCGGACCCCGGTGGTTGCCCTCGGCGGTGTGGTTGTAGACGACGTCGAGGATGACCTCGATGCCGGCCTTGTGCAGCGACTTGATCGCCTGCTTGAGCTCGCGGACCTCACCTCCGGGCTCGGTGCCCGAGCGATACCGCGGGTCGGGAGCGAAGAACGCGATCGTGTTGTAGCCCCAGTAGTTCCGGAGACCCTTGTCGAGCAGGAACTTGTCGTCGACAAAGTGATGGATCGGCAACAGCTCCAGCGACGTCACGCCGAGCTCCTGCAGGTAGCGGATCACCGGCTCGCTGGCGAGCGCAGCGTAGCTACCGCGCAGCTCGGCGGGCACATGCGGGTGGAGCTGAGTGAGGCCCTTGACGTGAGCTTCGTAGATCACCGCGTCGGTGAACGCGATGTTCGGCGGTGCATCGCCTTCCCAGTCGAACGTGGAGTCGATCACGATGCCGAGCGGCGCGGCGCGCTGATCGTGGTCGTTGCGGACGAGGTCGTCGCGCGACAGGTCGTAGGAGAATGCACCGGCGTCCCAATCCTCGACGTCGGCGACCGCCCGTGCCCAGGGATCGAGGAGCCGGCTCTGCTTGTTGAAGCGGTGGCCCTGCTGCGGATCCCACGGACCATCGACGCGATACGCGTAGTGCTGCCCGGGGCCGATGCCCTCGACATGGACGTGCCACACGTGGTCCGTCTTCGCGCGCAGCGGGATCCGGAGCTCCTCCGGGTCGTGACCCGGTCGGTGATCGACCAAGCAGAGCTCGATGCCGGTCGCGTGCTCCGAGTAGATCGCGAAGTTGGTGCCGCTGCCATCCCACGTGGCACCGAGCGGCGAAGGAGATCCGGGACGTGTCTTCGAGGTCATGCCCTCACCACGGCGGCGCCCCACGGCGGCACCATGGGCAATTCGAAGTTCGACGACGCGAGCAGCTGGTCACCGCGAACCGGCGACGCCACCGCGCGATCGGAGAAGTTTGCGACGAACACGCGCGACGCGGTGCCGTGCCACCGCCGGACGATCAGCACCGGACCGACGGTCTCGACGGAGAGGGCCTCACGACCGGCGACCGAGAGCACCGGGTCTCGGCGGCGCAGCGCCAGTGCGGCGCGGTACAGTGCGAGGGTGTCCGTGTGCGGCGATCGGGCGCGCTCGTCCCAGTCGAGCTGACTGCGTTCGTAGGTCGCGCGCGCCTGGGGATCCGGGACCTCGCCCTTGAACGAAGCGAACTGGCGGAACTCCTCGCGGCGACCCTTGGTGATCGCCTCGCCGAGCTCGCGCGCGTGGTCGGTGAAATACAGGAACGGCGTGCTCGCCGCCCACTCCTGCCCCTGGAACAGCAGCGGTGTCATCGGCAGGAACAGCAGCAGCAGCGCCACGGATCGGGCGGCCTCGATCGACGTCAGGCGCGACAGCCGCTCGCCGACCGCGCGGTTGCCGACTTGATCGTGGTTCTGCACGCAGTAGACGAAGGCCTCGGCGGGCAGCGCCGGCGCGGGCTTGCCTCGCGGTTGCGCGCTGGTGGGAAACGGCTGCCCCTCGTAGAGCCACCCCTTCGCGATCGACTGGGCGATCGTGTCGGCGCCGGGCGCATAGCCCGCGTAGTAGCCATCCTGCTCGCCGGTCAGCGTGACGTGGATGGCGTGGTGAAAGTCGTCGGCCCAGATCGCGTCGAAGCCGTGATCTTCGACGAGCGCCGGATCGTTGCGATCGTCCTCGGCGATCAGGATCGCACCGGGCAACACCCCGCGCGCGATGGTGATGCACTCGCGCACCATCGACGCGTCGCGGATCGCGTGGACCGCGTCGAACCGCAGGCCATCGAACTTGAAGTCGGCGATCCAGCTGCGGACATTGCCGGCCACGTAGCGCCGCATCCACGGGTTGTCGAAGTTGGGCGCCTCGCCCCACGGGCCGCGCACCTGCGTGAAGTAATCGCCGTATGCGCGGAGCACGTTGCCGGCCGGCCCGAAGTGGTTGTAGACGACGTCGAGCAACACCGCGAGGCCGAGCCCGTGCGCGGCATCGACGAACGCACGGAGCTCGTCGGGGGAACCGTACGCGGCATGCGGGGCGTAGTGCGCGACGCCGTCGTAGCCCCAGCCGTGGTTGCCACCGAACGCAGCGACGGGGAGGAGCTCCACCGCGGTGATGCCGAGCTCCGCGAGGGTCGCGAGCTTCGCGATCGCCGACGCGTACGTGCCTTCACGCGTGAACGTGCCGACATGGAGCTCGTAGATCACGTGCTCGCGGAGCGGTCGCGTGACGTGCTCGTGGTTCCAGCGATAGCTCGAGCGATAGACGACCGCCGGGCCGTCGACACCTCCGGGTAACCACCGCGCGTACGGATCGCCGAGCTGTTCGCCGCCGAGCACGAACCGATAGCGCTCGCCGTGGCCGACGCTGGCCACCCGCACCTCGAACAGGCCGTCCCCTCGGGCGACAAGAGGAATGGTCAGCTTCGCGTCGAGCAGCGTCACCGCGCAGTCGGCGTGGCGACCGCTCCAGACCCGGAACGTGGTTCCTCCGTCGTCTGCGAACGCGCCGAGTTGCATGCCGTGCGTGGCTGCACCGTCCATACGCCCGTGCGGAGGGTCCGCCGCTGTCATGTCCACCCTGGGAAACTATCGTGCGTCCATGCTGCGGTCGAGCGAGAGCGGCCGCTAGGCGAAGATCTGCTTGCGGGCGACCTGACAGATCGCGGCCACGGCGGGGTGCTTGATCTTGCGCTCGCTCGAGATCGCGTAGAATCGCTGACGCAGCTTCGGGACGCGGCCGACGAGCTGGATGCCGTAGCGGCGTTGCAGCTCCTTCGCGATCACGTCGGGTGCCGCGAGCACGCCGAGCCCCGCTTCGCCGAACACCGACGCGAGCGCGAGATCGTCGAGCTCCGCGATGATCACCGGACGGATCTCCTCTGCATCGAACCACTGATCGAGCGCGCGGCGAAACGTCGAATCGATGTTCGGGAGCAGCACCGGAGTCCCGTCGAGCGAGCCGGGGAAACCGCGACGGCACGCACGCGCGAGGGCAGGGGCCGCGAAAAACGACGAGCCGCACTCGCCGAGTGGATGATTGAACGTGCGGACCGACGTACCGGGGCCGGCGGGTGCGTCCGACAGGATGACGTCGATGGCATGCGTCGCGAGCGCGCCGAGCAGCGCTTGCGGCGTGTCCTCGCGACAGATCACACGCACCTTTCCCGGGAGCTCGAACGCAGGTTCGAGGATCCGGTGCACCAGCGACTTCGCGAGCACGTCCGAGACGCCGACGACCAGCTTGAGCTGCTGGCCGGCCGGTCGTCCCTTGAGCGTGTCCTGCAGCTCGCGACCGAGCGTGAAGATGTCGTCGGCGTAGCGAAACGCGGCGCGCCCGTTCTCGGTGAGCACGAGGTGCCGACCCTTGCGAACGAACAGCTTGACGCCGAGCACGTCCTCGAGTCGATGGATCTGGCTACTGATCGTCGGGTGCGCGAGGCGCAGTTCTTTACCGGCCTGCGTGATGCTGCCGTGACGAGCTACCGACCAGAAATAGTAGAGGTGGTGGTAGTTCAGCCATTCCATGGCTGCATCGTACTAAGCCCAGCGTCGAGGGGAGCTGGGGGTCGCGCGACTTACTGGTCGATCCAGAGCTCGAACTTCGCGCGCGCCGAGTCATCGAGCTTCGCCCAACCGTCGACGACGTACAGCTTGATCAGCTGATCGAGCTCGGTCACTCGGCGCTTGAGCGCATCCACGGTCTCGACCGCGGAGCTACCCGTGCGCTTCTTGTGCTCGATCAACTCCTGAACGAGCTCGCGCTTGCGCGAGGCAACACGGCTCTCGAGGTTGGTCTTGTTCGTGTCGACGGGCTGAGGCTTCGCTGCGGTGGTCATACCGGCACCGTCAGGTTCGTCCAGCAGCTACCGCAGCGGGTCGCGTCGCGCATTCCGATCCCACCACACTTGGGACACACGCGGGTCAGGGGCGACGGGCCGAGTGCCATCGCCTCGACCAACTTCAGCCACGCGGCTCGCACCCCGGTTGCATCCGCCGACGGCAGCAGCGTTAGTTCGTGCTCCATACCGGCGACTAGCGTTCGCAGTTTCTCTTGTCCAGCATCGCCGAACTGTGCACTTGACATGCGGCACCTTATGCGGTGTTCGCCAGTTTGACAATTAGGAAGATCGGCGTCGAAATGACGAGAAAACCGTCATGCTCGTGTGCGAGCGGACGTCAGCAGGTGCAGCACGACGAGCAGGATGGCAGCGCCGATCGTCGAGATCAGGATGGTGCCGCCGAGTCCCTCCATCGGCGAGTGCCAGCCCGCGCGAGAGAAGATGAAGGCTCCGAGGAACGAGCCGGCGATCCCGACAGCGATGCTGCCGAGGATGCCGTAGCCAGCTCCGCCAACGATCAGGGATGCGATCACGCCAGCGACGAGGCCGACGACGAGGAGGGTGACGATGTCCATGAAGAAACGATGAGCATTCCTCGTGCCAGCGGCCGATCGGGCCCGAACCCGTCCGCGCGCCCTGCGCGTGCTCACGACCCTCCGCGGCACCCGTCCAGGTGAGCGATCGAGCACGTAGAGGCGCCCGGATCAGCCCGGTTTCCGCGCCAGGGCGCGTGGTGTGCGCCACGCGAAGTACATCCCGAGCGCGAGCAGGCTCACGGCCAGCGCGGTGATCACCACGCCCCACAGCTTGTAGTGGCCACCCAGGTTCTCCGCGATGTGACCCACATCGGAGGTCTCGCCGGTGGAGATCGCCCCCATGAACGCGTACGAGACCATGCGCGTCAACGTGTCGACGGCGAGGATGATGGCGAGGAACTGCGCGAGCAGTACGCGGCGCTCGGGGTTCGCACGAAACGCCCCCCATGTTGCCCACGCGAGACCCGCCGCCACCGCACTCATCGCGACGATGCCGGTGACGGAGCGGACGTAGAACACGAGCGACAAGACGATCCCGAGCGCGAGTGCCCCGAGGAACACGCGCGCACGCTTGGGACCGTGCACCGTACCGAGGATGACCGCGCCGAGCAGCGGCGGCGCGAGCAGCCCACCGGCGGCAACCAGCGCGTCGGGCCAGCCGTGCGAGGCACCGGCTCGTGCATACCCACCGGCGTCGCGATTGATCACCAGCTCGAGAAAGCTGCCGCCGCAGATCAGGGCGGTGAGCCCGTGCCCCATCTCGTGGACCCAGGTCGTGAATAGCGTCAGCGGATACAGCAGCGTCGGGCCGCCGGGCACCCACGAGCTGACAACGAAATAGACGCCGGCTGCGATCAGGATCGCGCCACGGGGACCGAGGGTCTTGGGGGCAGCAGTGACGATGGGTTGTCTATGGCACTCGGAGGCAACGATCTCAACTGTCGTTCTATACTCGGCTAGGTGAACGTCCGACTGCGGGTCCCGGTGGTCGATGATCCGGACCTGATCGTGGAGATGTCGCATGGGGAGGTCGCCGTGCTGCGCATGGTCGGCAGCGCGGACACCAAGGCACAGCAACCGTTCGGGATGTTGCTCGCGCAGATCCACGAGGAGCTGGTCGCCCGCAAGACTCCCGAGCTGGTGCTCGACATGCGGTCGCTCGATCACATGGGCGCGCCTTGCCTGCGTCAGCTGCTCGCCTGGCTGAACCGCCAGATCGAGCTTCCCGACACCGAGCGCTACCGGATCCTCATCCAGATCGTGCCGACGATTCCGTGGCAGCAGAGCCTGCGTGCGCTCGCGTGCTTCGACACCGACACGATCACCATCGAGAGCTAGATGTTGCCACCCGAGATCATCCAGCAGTTTCGCGAGCTCGCACTCGAGCGCATCGCGCGGATCGAAGAGGCGTGGTCGCAGGTGCTGGTCAAGCTCGATGACGAGCTGTCGAAGGTCCTTCACCGCGAGGTCCACACGCTCAAGGGCGAGTCCCGGGTTGTCGGATTCACCGACGTCAATCTGATCACCCACAAGCTCGAGGACCTGCTCGAGGTCGCGCGCAACCGCGGCTACGCCGTCGGCGATGACTTCGATCTGGCCGTCACCATGGTGTTCGGCTTCCTCGGCATGCTGGTGCGCAAGCAGGCCGGCACCCACCACAGGATCGACCTGCCGGGCTTCATCCTGCAGATCGACGGGGTCCTCAAGCGCCACGATCGCGGACGCAGTCGTTTCGGAAGTGTGCCGCCGGCGCTGCGCGTGGTGTCGACCCCGCGGGTGTCGAGTGCGTTACGCGAGACGCTCGGCACGGCCGCCGTCGATGCGTTCCTCGAGTTCGCCGTCTCGAAGGGCCCGCGTCGCGATCGGCTGCGTGGCTCGTGGCACTTGTTGCGCGACTTGATCGGGATCCAGCGCGCCGTGATCAGCTCGGCGCAGCTCAGCAAGTACCAACCGAGTGCCGTGGCGCTCGCGCGCGACATCGGCAAGCAGGTCGAGATCCACTTCGACCTCGCGACCTCCGAGGTCACGACGGAGGTCTTCCTCGCGATCGATGTCGCGGCGCTCCACCTGATCCGCAACGCGGTCGATCACGGCATCGAGTCACCGGCGGTGCGCGCCGAGGTCGGCAAGCGCCCGGTCGGCACGCTGACCATCCGGGGCGGCAGCTCCACGGATGGGTTCTGGTTGAGCGTCGAGGATGACGGAGGCGGCATCGACTTCGACGGAGTGCGTGCGAAGGCGATCGGGCTCGGCCTGCTTCCCGAGGATGCCGCCATCGACGAAGCGCGACTCGTCGAGTTGATGTGCCATCCCGGGTTCTCGACGCGCAGCGTCGTGAACGAGATCTCGGGGCGTGGAGTTGGCCTCGACGCGGTACGCGGCAGTGCCGTCGATCTCGGCGGCACGCTGACGGCGTCGTCGAAGCGCGGGCAGGGCACGACGTGGAAGGTCAGCATCCCGGTGACCCAGCTGACGATGGGTGGTCACACGATCCGTGCCCCCGGACTTCGCTTCCCGATCGTGCTCGGCGGATCGTGGCGGCTGATGGATCGCCCGCGGATGCCGGTCGTGCTCGATCTCGGCGTCGCGCTCGGGCTCGCGCCGAGCAACAGCATCTCGACGAGTATCTGGGCGTTCACCAACGACGAGCTCGAGGTCGGCCTGGTGTGCGGCGGCAAGCCCGTGGCGGTGCAGGCACGGCGGTTGGTGCCGACGGCCACGTCCGCGTTCGCCGAGGTCTGCACGGTGGACTCCGTCGAGGGCTTGCTGCTACGGCCGGAGCGAATCCCGGGGATCGCTATTTCTTGAGCTCGATCTGGCGGACCTTCCAGGTCGGTCTACCGTCGTCTCCGTACTTGCGATCGACGAGCACGAGGCCCGTCTGGGTCGCGCGCAGCCGCACCGGACTCGTGAAGGCGACCTTCCTCGCATCGGTCGCGTCGACCCAATCGCGAGTGCCACCGGCGAGCGTCCACATCCGATCCTTGTCGAGCACGCGGATCCGGAAGCCTGCGGCGCAGTAGATCGTACCTGCGTCGTTCGACGTGCAGTCGCCGAGCGTGCCGCCCGCGACGCCGTTGACCCCGTCTGCATCCGCCTCGCCGAGTCGGAATGTCCAGCTCGAGGTCTTCGCCGGCTCGAAGCGCTCGATGGTCCACGCGTTCGCGCGCAACAGCATCACCGACACCGCACCCGACGGGCTGACGGCGAGACGACCGCCCGTGACGAGCTGCCACATCGCCGTGGGTTTACCGCCGTCGGGACGAGCGAGATCGATGATCGTGAGTCCGGCTGGCTGCTGGTCGCCATCACCGCCCAGGAGCAGCCAGAGCTTGTCGCCGTTGATCGCGACGTCGTGCACGCGGTCGAAACCGGCGAGATCGCCGAGCACGTTCGCGAGCACCAGCTTCCTCGCGTCTCCGGTCTCGCTGGTGATCTCGCAGATCCCGCTGCTACACGCGAGGCTGTGAAACTTGCCATCGGCATCGAGGAGCGCGGTCGCGAGCTCGCGCACGGTGCCGCTTCCAGTCACCCGGGTGAACGCTGCGGGGACATCGCGACCGGTGGTGACGACGAGCTTCGCAGGCTGGTACTCGATCTTGCGCGCCGGGTTCGCCAGCAGCGTCTTCGCGAGGTCGGCGAGCCGAGGTGGCTTTGCCAGCAATCGGAGCTGGCGGGCAAGGGACAGCGAGGCGAGGGCGGCCGGATCGACGGGTAGCGGATGCTCGGCGACCCAGCGATCGAGGTCGGCCGTCGCGGGGATCTCGATGCGTGCGGGGATCGCGGCGTACCACTTCGCGAGCAACGCGCGGTACTTGCCGACGAGCTCGGCAAGCTCGGGGCGAACCGCGAGTCGGTCGAGCAGCGCGATCGCGAGACGGTCGGCGAGCAGCTCGCGCGCGGCCGGCTCGAGCGGCCCGACGTACGAGTGATGCAGGAAATGCCCGACCTCGTGGGCGAGCGCGACGAACACCGCGAACCGCGCGAGTCGGTAGCGATCGACGTCATCGGTGATCTCGATCGGCGCGCCGGTCAGCGTTTCCCAGGCCTGCCAGTACGCGCGGGCCTGATCCGGAGACGTGATGGGCGTGGGCAGCGTGATCCGGATCAGCGCGTCGTCGTAGGCGCTGCGCGTGGCGGCGAGCCCCTGCAGATCGAGCGTCAGGTTGTCGGCGACGGTCATGCCGACCTCGAGGTAGAGCGCACGCACGAGCTCGAGCATCGCGGCGGCATCCCGATCGAGCGTTGCGGTCGCGGTCGCGGCGATCTCGAGCTTCGGCGTGACCGGTGGCCGATCCGGCGC
This sequence comes from Haliangiales bacterium, assembly GCA_038325805.1. Lineage (GTDB taxonomy): Bacteria > Myxococcota_A > Polyangia > Haliangiales > Haliangiaceae > JABFXX01. The sequence goes on along the minus strand of JBBQJJ010000147.1, from coordinate 5,121 downwards.
AGGACAGGCCGCGAGGGCCAGGACCGTCCACCACGTCCGCATCTCGCCAGCGTAGAGGATTTCGGCGACCATCACCCCATGCGCGCAGCGTCGATCCTGTTTGCACTCGCCGCGTGTGGCGGTCCGGCCACCCACCAGGTCACGCTGGTCAACCAGACACCGAGGACGATCGCCGAGGTCTTCGTGTTCTCGCCGGGCGCTGCGAACCACGGCTCGTCGCGGGGAGCGTTGGCGCCCGGTGCGTCGCTGGTGATCCGCGTCCGCGGCGGCAACGTCGTGTTCCTCGCCGTCAGCGAGAAGGTCAAGGTCAACCAGACCGAGTCGGAGACCAAGCAGGCGTCGTCGACGATCCAGCTCGTCAAGCCGGTGCAGCTGATCTTCCACGACAGCGATCAGCCTGCGCCCGCGTTCGAGAACAAGTCGCAGATCGGCGTGACGTTCCGCGTCTCCAAGGAACCGCCGCCACCAGAAGCGCCTTGACCACCTCCGCACTCACCCGTCGAGCGTAGGTGGGCCCTGCGTGACGAATCGACCAACCCCGGCCCGATCACGCCCACGGTAGGGATAGGCCTAGTCGAGGCCGATCTTCGCGAGGTCGTCGTCGTCGAGACCGAAGTAGTGCGCGGTCTCGTGGAGCACGGTGATCCGGATCTCCGCGGCGAGGTGCTCCTTGTCGGTGCAGCTGCGCTCGAGGTTCTTCTTGAACAGCAGGATCGTCGTCACCGACGGCGTCCCACCGGTGACGTCCTCGGGCAGCGGGGTGCCCTGGAATAAGCCGAGGATGCGCGGATCCCAGCCATCGGCGACGATGTCCTCCGAAGGGATGTCGTCGATCATGATCGGCACGTGCTCGAGGTGCGTGCGGATGTTCTCGGGCAGCTCGGCGAGCGCGGCGGCGGCGATGGTCTCGATCTCGTCCTCGGTGATCGACAGGTCGTGCGACGGTGCGGCGAGGTCGAGCGTGCGGACCTGCTGCCACGCAACAATCATCGCGTCCTGGTCGTTAGTGAGCTCGTGGACCCGGCCGATCAGGTGAAGTGCGTCGGCTTCGAGGCTTTTGTCATCGGGCGCCTCCTTGCGTGCCACCTCGACCCAGCGCAGGGCGCCCGCGGCGTCTTCGGCCGACAGGCAGAGCTCGGCGAGATCGAAGGCCATCTCGGGATCATCGATCGCGCTGGTGGTCAGCTCACCGAGGGTCTCGCGTGCGCTGACCAGCTCGCGGCGTGCGATCAAGGCCTCGGCCTTGATGATGATCGCCTCGAGCAGGTCGGCTTCCTCGTCGATAAAATCGAAGGCGCCGTTGACCGTCTCGAGCGCCGCGTCGGGATCCCCGTTGTCGTGGAGCTCGAGGCGCGCGATGCAGATCCGCGGCATCGGATCGTCGGGACGCAGCGTTACGAGCAAGCGGTACTGCTCGATCGCCGTCTCGGGATCGCCTTCGGCATCGGCGAGCGCCGCTCCGAGCATGACGACGTCGGGGTGCTTGCGGTCGATCCGCTTGCAGCGGTCGAGGGCCGATGCGGCAGCGTCGAGCTTCCCGGCTTCGAGCGCTTCGAACCCGCGCTCGAGGTCGGTGGAGAGGCGATCCATGCGAGACATCGCGGCTTCTTAGCACCTCTCGACCAACAGTTTGCAGGTCGGCGGGCAGGTCGCTATCGTCGGGGCGTGCGTATTTCACCCGTCGCGCTGGCGCTGCTCTTGTTCGTCGGCCTCCTCGCCTGCGGTGGCCCGAAAACGCGCCGGACGTTGGTGCCCGACGTCCCCAGGACCGGCGATGCGGGGGCGCGTGAGCAGTTCGTCGAGGCGCGCCAACGGTTCTTGAAAGACGGCCAGAACGGCGACGAGTTCCAGCGGATCGCCGAGGAGTTTCCCGACGATCCGATCAAGCCATGGGCGCAGCTCTACGCGGGCATCGCGGCGGTCAAGGACAAGAAGTACGAGGTAGCGGTGGCATCGCTCGACGAGGTCCTCGCGGCAGACGTCCCCGAGGGATTGCAGCGCCGTGCGAAGCTGTTCGCGGGCATCGCGAAGAACTACCTCGGTGACGCGAAGGCCGCCGTACCGTTGCTCCAGCTCGGCGTTTCGGCGATCGAGAACGACCAGGAGAAGACCGATCACCTCGCTGCGCTCGCGTACGCGACCTCGACAGTCGATCCGCGTGCCTCGTTCGTTCACTTCGATGCGCTGTATGGGCGAGTCACGGCTACCGAGCGCGTGATGATCGCGGCGCGCTGTGAAGAGATCGCCGCTGCGCTCCCCAAGCCCGCGCTGCAGTCGGTGCTGGAGGATCTCGACAAGAAGGGGCCCGGGTTGGCCGCGGTCGCGAGCCAGCTCGCCGTGATCTACGCGCAGGAAGGCAACGCGAGCGGCGCGAAGGAGATGCGCGAGCTCGCGGCGCCGGCGCGTCACGCAGTCGGCTTGCCGAAGACGATCCGTGCGGTCGCGGCGACGAGCGGTGGCACCGGCAGCCCGGGCCTCGTCGGTGCGGTGCTTCCCGGCGGCAAGAACAAGGCAGGCGATGCGGTCACCGCGGGCCTCGGTCTCGCGGCGGGTGCAGCCGATGCATCCGGCGTGGTCGCGATCGAGATCCGCACGGCACCCGATTCGTCGTCGGCGGTCGCTGCGGTCGAGGAGCTCGCGAAGCAAAACGTCGTCGCGATCGTCGGTCCGATCGACGGTGCGTCGGTCGATGCCGCGGGTGGTCGTGCCGAAGATCTCGGCGTGCCGCTGCTGTCGCTCACGGGGCGCCCCGAGGAGCGCACGCCGAACAAGTTCGTGTTCCACGTACGCCACTCCGCCGAGGCACGTGCACGCGCGCTCGCGAAGCGTGCACTCGCCGCCGGGCTCAAGACCTTCGCGGTGATGGCCCCCGACGACAACTACGGTACCTCGGTGACCGCGGCCTTCGTCGACGAGCTGGCGAAGGGCGGCGGCAAGGTGACCAGCAAGGTGAGCTATCCGCCGACGACGAAGTCGTTCGTCAGCTTCGCCAACAAGTTGTCGGGCAGCTTCGACGCGCTGTTCGTTCCCGACGAGGCCGACAAGCTCGCGCTGCTCGCGCCCGCCGTCTCGGCGAGTGGTCGCATCCCGAAGCCGCTCGGCACCAAGCGCGCCTCGGGCGGCAAGCCGATCGTGCTGCTGTCCACCGCCGAGGGGCTGACCGGCGCGTTCATCGCGAACGCCGATCGCCACGCCGAAGGCGCGATCCTCGCGCCTGGGTACTACCCCGACGACAAGGACCCGGGACAGAAGGCGTTCCTCGATCGCTTCCTCGTCGCCTACGGTCGTGCGCCGGGCACCAACGAAGCGTACGCGTACGATGCGGCACAGCTCGCGGCGGCGGCAGGGTCGGGCGGTCGGGCGGCGCTCGCCGCAACCCTCGCGAGTGGGTCGCTCGCCGGCATCACCGGGATGATCAAGTTCGACGCGGATCACCGTCGCGCGGATCCCGGCGTGCTCTACACGGTGATGGAAGAATCGGGTGTGTTCGCGATCCGCGCGATGAAATAGGGACAACTTCCGATCTGGATGACCGCGAAATCACTCGGCCGAACAGGGACGGTCCTCACGAACTCCGCGTACCGTCCCCATTCGTCTGATTGAATTCAAACGGGAAGGTAAGGATCTGAGGACAGTCCCTGTTCCTACGGTGATACACACGCGGCGTGCCCTTCACCGTCGGCAATCGCCTCATCGCGGCGCTCGATGCGCCTACCCGGCGGGACGCCGACGCCTTGATCGAACGCCTCGGCGGCGTGCCGAGCTGGGTCAAGGTCGGCCTCGAGCTGTTCTGTAGCGAGGGGCCGGCGGTCGTCGACGCGTACAGCAAGCGGCTGTCGGTGATGCTCGATCTCAAGCTCCACGATATTCCGGAGACGGTGTCGCGTGCGACCGCGCGAGTCGCGATGCTCGGCGCCGGGTTGCTCACCGTGCACGCCGGCGGCGGCAAGGCGATGCTCGAGGCCGCCGTCGCAGCACGCGGGCCACACATGAAGATCCTCGCGGTCACCGTGCTGACCTCGCTCGACGAGGCAGACCTCCACGCGGTCGGCGCACGCGGCCCGATTCCCGAGCTGGTCGAGCAGCGCACGCGGCTCGCCGTTGCCGCGGGCTGCGATGGCGTCGTCGCGTCGCCGCACGAGGTAGCGCGGATTCGATCGATCGCGCCGCCGGAGTTTCTGGTGGTCACGCCCGGCGTCCGCCCGGCGGGGACCGACAAGGGCGATCAGAAGCGCGTGATGACGCCGCGCGAGGCACGTGTCGTCGGCGCGGATCTGGTGGTCGTCGGACGGCCGCTGCGCGACGCACAGGATCCGGCGGCGGCGGCGCGCGCCATCGTGGCCGAGCTGACATGAGGGATCGCGATCGCGGTGGCGGTAGCGCCGAACGCGTGGTCTACGGCGCGGGCCCGGTCGGCGAGCTCCTCGCGCGTAAGCCCGACACCGTCAAGACGATCTGGACCGACCCGAAGCGAGCAGGGCGCTCGACGAGCGATCCGGTCGCCGCCATCGTGGTCGCCGCACGCGCGGCAGGGATTCCCGTCGAGGATCGCGATCGCCAGTCCCTCGATCGGATCGCAGGTGAAGGTGGCAATCACCAGGGCGTGATCGCCGTGGTCGGCGAGTTCAAGTATGCCGACCTCGACGCGCTCGTCGCGGAAGCACCCGCACTCGTCGTCATGCTCGACGGCGTCGAGGATCCGCGCAACCTCGGCGCGATCCTGCGCTCTGCCTACCTGCTCGGTGCCGGTGGCGTGATCATCCCCGAGCATCGCGCCGCGCAGGTCACGGCGCTCGTCTCGAAGACCAGCGCAGGTGCCAGCGAGCTGCTGCCGATCGCGATGGTCGGCAACCTGGTGCGCGCACTCGACGAGCTGCGCGAGCACGGCCTGTGGCGAGTCGCCGTCCACGATTCGTCGCAGTCGCAGGCGATCTCGACGATCGACGGCACGCTGCCGCTCTGTCTCGTCCTCGGCGCCGAGGGCACAGGCGTGCGACCCCTGGTCGCGAAGAGCTGCGACTTCCACGCGGTGATCCCGATGGCTCGCCAGGCCGTGGGCTCGTTCAACGTCTCGGTCGCCGCCGCGCTCGCGCTCTACGAGATCCGTCGCCAGCGCGACGC
>JBBQJJ010000146.1:0-18483 GCA_038325805.1 Haliangiales bacterium | reverse complement strand
ACTTGCATCCGCGATCTCGGTTGCCGGCGGTGCCGAGCAAGCCGTCGCAATAGAGGTAGCGCGCGCGCAGTTTCTTGGCCGGCGGCAAGCCCCCGGGAGCCTCGAGCGCGGCCTGCGCACTCGCGAGCTCGGTCAGCGCATAGTTCGCGGCCGCTGCTGCCTCCGCGGCGGCGAGGAACGTGAGTGCCTCGGAGCGGACCGGTGGCCTGTTGGAACCAGTCGCGACCGCGGCGTCGGGGCGTGGGTTCTCCGCGGCGTCGGCGCGCGCGATCGCGGTATCGGCGACCGCGGCGTCTGCGATCGCCATGTCGCGCGGTGCCGAGGCATCCAGCGCCACGGCGACCGCTGCATCGGGGACCGTGGTCGAAGGCTTCTTGGTGACGACCACGCCGATCGCGACCGACACCATCCCGAGCACGACCAGCGCGATCACGCCGAGCAACAGGCCGCGACGCTTCGGCGCGACGTGCTGTAGCGCCACCGTCTCGACCGACACCGACTCGATGTCCTGCAGCGAGATGCCGGCATTCGGCAGCAGCGTCTCGCCAGGCTCGACCGTGTCCATCGGCAGCGCGTCGAAGAACATCGAGCTCGAGAACACCTTGACCTTCGAGGTCCCCGGCGACGCGCCCATCGGACGCTGCAGCGTGGTCTCGATGCGCGCGAACAACGCGTCGAGATCTGCCGCGGACTTCGGGCGCTGATCGCGGTGCTTCGCGAGGCACGCCTGCAACACGTCGTCGAGCTCGGGGTACGTCGCGAGCTCGGGGCGCAGCATCGCGAGCCGTGGCGGCGGCGTGCGCACGTGGTGGGTGAGCCACTCGATCGCGCTGCCGGCCTCGAACATGCCGCAACCGGTGAGCATCGCGAACAGCGTCGCAGCGAGCGAGTAGAGATCGCTGCGGCCGTCGAGCAGATGCCCGCACGCTTGCTCGGGCGACATGAACTCGGGCGTGCCGAACACGGTGCCGATCTGCGTCAGGGCGAGCTGCGACTGCGACGACTTCGCGGCGCCCTCCATCAACTTCGCGACGCCGAAGTCGAGCAGCTTCGTGTAGTCGGCATCGGCGCCGTGCCGCATCAGCAAGACGTTGTCGGGCTTGATGTCGCGATGGACGAGACCGATCGCGTGCGCGGCACCGAGTGCGTGGAGTGCTTGTCGCGCGATGTGCACGACGCGCGCGGGCGTGAACATGCCGTCGACGTCGAGCTCGCGTTGCACGGTGCGACCGTCGAGGTACTCGAGCACCATGTAGTAGTCGCGCTGCGGGGTGATGCCGTAGTCGAAGACCTTGACGACGTGCGGTGACTCCACCTTCATCGTGCTGCGGGCTTCGCGCTTGAAGCGCTCGAGCGACGCCTCGTTGTTCGCGAGGTGGGGCTTCAGCAGCTTGACCGCGACCTTGCGATCCATCGCGAGGTGGGTCGCGCGGAACACCGCACCCATCCCACCCTCACCGAGCACCGCATCGAGGCGGTACCGGTCGTCGAGCGTGATGCCGACAAGGCCTTCGGCGAAGCTGGTCACTCCACCTGACGCTACTAGAAGCGCATGCCGTTCTTCACCCGGAACGAGAACCAATCCCAGGTCAGGTACACGGCACCTGCCAACCCGAGCACGCCGAGAACCACGGGGGCACCTGCGACCATGACGGCCCCGGAGGCACCCGCGGTCACTGCGGCGAGCGCGCCCTTGCGCTTGGACACCACTTTGTTCCGTTGAACCAGCGAGCTAGCCACCTACGCAGGCTGCACCATGCCTACCCACCTGTCAAACCGCGTCTGGATGGACACGGAGGTTGCGGCACCACGGACACGCACCCTCTAACTCACGACAGATCGCCGAGATCCGGCTGGGCTCGGAACTGCAGGTCGTAGGTCTCGTCATGGTAAGAAGGAGCACGATGTCTAGAGGTACCGGTACTCGTTCACCACAGCGTGGAGCGGTCCTCCTCGGGATCGCCGGCGGCATGCTCGTCGTCGCAGGCGGGTTCGTCGGCGCTTACTACATGACCGGCTCGCGCAACGTCGCCAACGCCGCGACCGGGCGGGAGTCCGGTGGGAAGCCCGTCGCGAAGGGCGACTCGTCGCTGCTCGGCAAGTCGATCGAGCTCAAGACCTCGACCGGCTCGACCAAGCTGACGTGGGCCGAGCTCGGCGCCATCGTCGACGAGACCGGCCTGTCGCTCGACCGCGAGAAGGCGGTCAAGACGCTCTCGCTGCTCAAGGCAAAGACGGATCGCGCGCCGATCGATGCGCACCTCGACCTCGAGAACCGCAAGATCCTCGATGACAAGCCGGGGCAGGGCCTCGATGTCTGGGGCTCGTTGCCGCGCGTGATCGCGGCCGCGCAGTCGGGGACGACGAGCGTGGATCTCGCCACTGTCGCGATCCCGGCGTCGGTCACCAAGCAGGGGCTCGGCATCGACGACATCTCGCAGGTGATGGGTCACTACGAGACCGCGTTCCCGGTCACCGATCGCGATCGCAACTTCAACCTCAAGCTCGCAGCCAGCAAGCTCGACGGCGTGGTGCTCAAGCCCGGCGAGGAGTGGTCGTTCAACGGCACCGTCGGCGAGCGCTCGCAGAAGAACGGCTACAAGATCGCACACGTGATCACCGCCGGCGAGATGGTCGACGGGCTCGCGGGCGGGACCTGCCAGATCTCGACCACGCTGTTCGGTGCCGCGTTCTTCGCGGGCATCGACGTCGTCAAGACCACCAATCACTCGCGCCCGTCGGCGTACACGCCGCTCGGCTTCGACGCGACGGTGGTGTGGCCGAACACCGATCTCAAGCTCAAGAACCCGTACGACTTCCCGGTCGTCATTCGCTACGTGGTCGCGAACGGTCAGGCGAAGGTCGAGGTGCTCGGCAAGAAGCGCCCGTACGACAAGATCGTGTTCAGCCGGAACATCCTCGAGGAGACGCCGTTCACCACCGAGGAGCGCCTCGACGAGGAGGCGGCCGAGGGCGAGCAGGCGTACGACCAGGAGGGCTTCCCCGGCTACAAGATCCTACGCGAGCGGCTGTTCTATCGCGGCGGTGACGTCGTGCGCCGCGAGAAGTGGGTCCTCCAGTACAAGCCAGTCACCGAGTACCTGCGCAAGGGCACCTCGACGGACCCGGACGCGAAGAAGCTGCCGCAGAAGCCGAGCCACGGTCCCCGTAAGCCGGGTGGACCGTCGTCGTCGATGGCGCAGTAGCGCTGGGCCTGAGCTACTGACCGCCGCCGTCGGCGTACGGGTCAGTGACGTCTTTGGGCGTCGACTCCGGCGCCTGCGGCATCTGCGCGACGCCGCAGTTCCAGTTCGCCTTGCTGCCCGACATCGTCACGCTCGACGACTTGATCGTCAGCGTCGTGTCGCTGCCCCACTGCATCTTCGAACCGGCGTGGATCTCGACGTTCTGCCCCGCGGTGAGCTCGGCTTCCTTCGCGAGGATCTGGATGTCGCCGGCGGGCGCCTGCAAGCAGACGTCGCCCTCGATCGCCTCGATCACGATCTTGTTGTCTTTGCAGTCGAACGTGATCTTCGCCTTGCCGCCGCCGTCCTCGATCGCGAACTTCTCCTGACCCTCGGTGTCGTCGAGGGTGACCTTGCTGCCGCCGCGCGACTTGATCACGCGGCGCTGATTCTTGCCGTCCTTGTTCTCGTCGGGCGGCTTGTCCTTGCCGCCCCACAACGCACCCACGACGACGGGTCGTTGCATGTCGCCGTGCTCGAACAGCACGAGCACTTCGTCATCCGGCTCGGGGATGAAGAACCAACCGCGGTTCTTGCCGGCACCCATCATCACGATCGGCGCCCAGAACGTGGTGTCTTGCTCCGACAGGATCGGAACCTTGACCTTCACACGGCCCAGCTTGCTGGGGTCTTTGTTGTCGGTGACGATCGCGACGACCGGTTCGTAGACGCGGTTGGCTTCAGATTCGGCGGCCTGGATTTGGCCAGCGAACGCGGTCTGGAGATCGTAGATCGGCCGCACGGCTGCAGGATAATACGGATCGCGGCCGAGCTGCCTTCCTCTCGGGATCCCGGCCGTGTGTGATAGAGGGATGCGGATGCAAGCCCTCGTCCTGCTCGTCTTCCTAGCGGCCTGCGGTAGCAAACCCGACCCGGGCGTGGGGTCGGGGTCGGGGTCGGGGTCGACGGAACCTGGGGTGGGCAGCGGTTCGAGCTCGGCCCAGGTGGCCGCGGCGTATGACAAGCAATGCGTCGGCGGCAACCTCGAGTCCTGCCGCAACCTGGGTGTGCTCTACAGCGAGGGCGTCGGTGTGGCGGCGGACCTGCGCAAGGCGAACGCCCTGTTCACCCAGGCCTGCAACGGAGGCCACTCCGCCAGCTGCAACCACCTCGGGCTGATGCTCGCGGAGGGGCTCGGCGTCGACAAGGACCCGGTCCAGGCAGCGGCCGTGTTCGGGAAAGCCTGCGACGGTGGCCACGGCCTCGCGTGCAAGAACCTCGGCTTGATGCTGCGCGATGGACGCGGCGTCACCAAGGACCTCGCGAAGGCGGAGCAGTTACTCGATAAGGCGTGTACCGCAGGGACGCCGTTCGCGTGCACCAACGCCGGGGACCTCGACCGTCAGAACGCGATCAGCGCGAAGGACGACGAAACCAAGAAGGCTGCGTTCAAGGCGATGCGCGAGCACTACCAGCGTGGATGCGATGACAAGGACGCGACGGGGTGTCGTCAGCTCGGCGTCGCGTACCTCGAGGGAGCCGGGCTGCCGAGGACGGCCGCAGCCGCCGCGGTGTGGCTGGGTCGAGCATGCAAGGGCGAGGATGCGATCGCCTGCCGGTTGCTCGGCATGATGCAGGTCGATGGCGTCGGCGTGCCTCGCGATCGCGAGGGCGGCACCCAACTGCTAAACCACGCGTGTGACAAGAAGGACACCGAAGCGTGCAAGGCGCTCGCGCTGGTGACCGGAGCGGGCAGCGGAAGCGGCAGCGGCGCGAACGGCAGCGCGAACGGCGCTCGCGGCAGAGGCGCAACCAGCGATGCTGGAGTGCCTTCAACCAACGCGATGAAGCCACCTCCCTGAAGCGGGAGTGTCTCGGGAGTGTCCACATGTAGGACAACTCGCAAACGTCGTGACGTGGCGCGTAAGTTATTGAACCGGGGCCGCTCCCGGAGCCGGTCGACACACCGGGATCACAGGTTGTCCACAGCTGGCCATGCGAGGAGCCATGTACCTTGCGATTCGCTGAGTTAGCCAAGAAAACGTTGTGAACAACCCGGCCTCTGAGGGGTAGTTACCAACAACCCTTCCCACAGCCCCACGCTCACCGTCCGGCAATCCGGACGAGCGCTCACGCACGGGTGGAACTGTGAGGGTCCGTACCTCGGACGAGCGCGTCCGCGCGCCGGACAGCGACGTCCGTCACGCGGACGTTATGTGTACCCAGTGTCCGGCAGTCGGACGCCATTCTGGGAGAGATAGGCGAATCCTGCCTGTTTTGTCAGGCTCGGAGCGAACGGTAGAGCTCGACGTATTCGTGCGCGGACGCCATCCACGACGAGTCTCTCGCCATCGCTCTGTCACGCAACGAAGCGAAGGCGCCACGCTCGCCAAACAGTTGCACGCCACGCCAGATCGCATGAGCGAGGGCTTCCGGCGTCGCCTGGTCGAAGCGCAGCCCGGTTCCCTTGCCGGCGCGCAGCTCGGCGTCGCCCGGATCGTCGACCGTGTCGCGTAGCCCGCCGACGGCGTGGACGATCGGGATGGTGCCGTAGCGCATCGCGTACAGCTGACCGAGGCCACAGGGCTCGAATCGCGACGGCATCAAGAAGAAGTCACACCCGGCGTAGATCCGGCGTGCGAGACCGATGTCGAACCCGATCGTCGTCGACACGTGCTTGTCGAACGTGTGCGCGAGCCAGCGGAACCGATCCTCGTACTCGCGCTCTCCGGCGCCGAGCACGACGAGCCGCGCGCCGATCTCGCCGTTGATCGACGCGAGCCAGGGCACCACGTCGGCGACGAGATCGAGCCCCTTCTGGCCCGTCATCCGCGCGACGACCCCGATCAACGGTTCGCGATCGTCGAGCGATAGCCCGACCTCCTTCGCGAGCGCTTCGCGACACACTGCCTTGGCCTTCGGCGCCGCGCGCGAGAACCCGGCGGCGATCGCCGTGTCGTTGGCGGGATCCCAGAACAGCGTGTCGATGCCGTTGACGATGCCGACGAGCCGGCGCACGTCCCAGCGCAGAAAGCCGTCGAGGACCTCGCCGCGCTCCGGCGTCAGGATCTCCTTCGCGTACGTCGGGCTGACCGTGGTCACCGCATCGGCGACGCCGAGCGCGCCCTTGAGGAAGCAGACCTGATCGTAGAACTCGAGCATCTTGACCGAGAACAGCGACCACGGGATGCCGAGCTCGTCGATCGCGGACTTCGGGAAGATGCCGCGGTAGGCGAGGTTGTGGATCGTCGCGACGATCGTCGATGGGGCATGGTTAGCCCGCTCGTCTTTCGCCGCACGCGCGAAGATCGCGGCCGGGCCACCCTGCCAGTCGTGGACGTGGAGCACATCGGGCGGGCTGCCGCCGAACAGCTGCGGTCCGGCGGCCACCGCGGCCTTGCCGAGCGCGCCGAAGCGGATGTGGTTGTCGCCGAACTCGGAGGCGCCGCCGGGACCGTAGAGACCGCCGTCGCGATCGAACAACGCCGGGATGTCGACGAACGCGTACCGCACGCGACCCACCTGCGCGATCCGGATGTTCGCGACGAACGACCACCCACCAAGGGTCATCGGGATCGGGAAGCCCTCGTCGAGCGGAATCCCCATTTGCTCGAGCCGCTCGGCGACGCCGCGATAGAGCGGCACACAGACCACCGCATCGACACCGAGCGAGGACTGCGCGGCCGGCAACCCGGCGACGACATCCGCGAGCCCGCCCGACTGCGCGAACGGAGCCACCTCGCTCGCGACGTGGAGAACCCTCACTCTGTCCCAGAACCGCCAGCGAACTTCTTGAAGCGAGGGCCGGTGGCGGATTCGTAGCTATGGCGACTCTGCATCGACACCACGAACGTGCCGGGGCGCAGCTGGGACAGCAGGTCGGGCTCGTTGCCGATCAACTCTGCGAGGTCGTTCGCGAGGATGCAGGGGCCATGTGCCGGCACGACGGTGCCTTTAGGGATGCAGATAATGCCAGTATCGGTGACGAACGGGAACCGCTCGCGATCGGCGGCGGCGTCGTAGCCGATCACGGCACCGGGCTCGATGTGGACGTTCTTGTCGAGCAACACGCGCCGCAGCTTCGCACCGCGACCGATATCGCAGCCCGACAGGATCACCGAGTCGTGGACCTCCGCGCCGGCGTGGATGAAGCAGTCGTACGACAGCATCACCTCGGAGATCTTGGACGACGCGATGATCGTGCCCTCGCAGATCAACGAGTCGTCGACCTCGGCAGGACCGTAGCCTTCGCCAGCGCGCACGCAGCGCGCGGGTGGGTAGTCGCGTTGCGCGGAGCGGATCCGCCACTGGCGGTTGTAGAGATCGAGCGCGGGGACGCGCGCCCGGATCTCCATGTTCGCGGTGAAGTACGAATCGATCGTGCCGACGTCGCGCCAGTACGGCGCCACGCCCTCCGGTTCGCCGGGGATCTTGTTCTGCGCGAAGTCGTACGCGAACACGCGCGCACCCTCGGCGACCAGCTTCGGGATGATGTTGCGACCGAAGTCGTGGCGCGACGTCGGCTCCCCGCCATCGTCGACGAGCACACGCTCGAGGGTCTCGCGCTTGAAGATGTAGTTGCCCATCGAGACCAGGCACCAGCCCGGGCGATCCGGCATCTCCGGCGGGTCGGGTGGCTTCTCGACGAACCCGACGATGCGGCCGCGGTCATCGGTGTGGACGATGCCGAACGCGCTCGCCTCGGCCTTGGGCACAGGGAACGCGGCGATCGTGAGATCGGCGTGGTTGTCGCGATGGAAGTCGTCCATCTGATCGACCGCCATCTTGTAGACGTGGTCACCGCCGAAGATCGCGACGTGATCCGCACGCGCATCGCGAACCAAGTTGAGGTTCTGATACACGGCGTCGGCGGTGCCGCGGTACCAGAACTCGCCGAGTCGCATCTGCGCCGGCACCACCTCGATGTACTCGCCGAACCCGGAGAGCCGCCAGTTGCGGTTGAGGTGCTTGATCAAGCTCGACGACATGTACTGCGTGAGCACGTAGATGCGCCGGTAGCCGGAGTTGACGAAGTTCGAGAGGACGAAGTCGATGATCCGGTAACGCCCCGCGAACGGAACGCCCGGTTTGCTGCGGTGAACGGTGAGCGGGCCTAGACGCGAGCCTTTGCCGCCCGCCATGATCATCACGAGCGTATCCATTCGCCTCGTCATCGTAGCAAGCCGCTCGCAGAAACGGATCGCACGAAGTGGTTATCGAAGCGCTTGCGTAATCACTCGCCGGTATCAGCTGCGGGTGGCTGCGATGGGCGCACAGGTGGCGCGACGAACACGGTGGAGCGATAGAACCGCAGCTCGTCGATCGAATCGCGGATGTCGTCGAGCGCGCGGTGCGAATCCTTCTTCTGCGGGCTCTTCGCCACGATCGCGGGATACCAGCGGCGGGCGAGCTCCTTGATCGTCGAGACGTCGACCATCCGGTAGTGCAGCCGCGCGTCGAGCCTGGGCATGTAACGGCGGATAAATCGCCGATCTTGATGGATCGAGTTGCCCGCGAGCACCGGGCGCTCCTTCGCACCGGCGTGCGCATTGATGAACGCGAGGATCTGCTCCTCGGCGAGCTCGTCGGTGACCTCCGACGCCTTGACGCGCGCGATCAGGCCGCTGCCACCGTGGTGCTTCTTGTTCCACGCATCCATCGCGTCGAGGATCTCGTCGGGCTGCTTGATCACGAGCTCGGGGCCCGGTCCGTACAATGAACCGGGCGCGGGGTTGGCGGGCGAGCCAACCCTGGGCCCGGCGGCAATCTCGGTCAGGTTGCCGTCGGTGATGATCACGGCGACCTCGATGATGCGTTCTTTCTCCGCATCGAGCCCGGTCATCTCCATGTCCATCCAGACCAGGAGGTCGTTCGAAGCCATGCCCGACGTTATCGCAAGTTCGCGGCCCTCAGGCGGCGCGCGTCGTGTTGTCGGACGCTTCGACCGGCATCGGCGGCGGCAGGCCCCAGCCCACCTCGTAGTTGAACGCGGCCTGGGCGGAGCGTGCCTGCGTGTTGCTGTCGACGAGGACGAGTTGATCGAGCGGGACGAGGGCAGGGTGCGTGTAGCCGCACGCGTGCGCGAGGTGGATCAGATCCTTGCGTAGCGTGGTGAGGTAGTTCGCGAGGCGATGTGACTTGCTCGTGGGATCGAGGCCGCGCATCAGCCAGCGGTTCTGGGTGGCGACGCCGGTGGGGCAGTGACCGGTATGACACTGCTGTGCCTGGATGCAGCCGATCGCCATCATCGCCTCGCGGCCGACGTTGATCATGTCGCAGCCCATCGCCAGCGCGAGCTGCGCGGTCTCGGGGAAGCCGAGCTTGCCGGAGCCGATGAACACCACGTGCTGGTGGACGCCTTGCTCGGCGAAGACTCGAAAGACCTGCGAGAAGCCGAGCTTCCACGGCAGCGCGACGTGATCGCTGAACACCAGCGGCGCAGCGCCGGTGCCACCTTCCCCGCCGTCGATGGTGATGAAGTCGGGGGCGCGACCGGACTTCTCGATCTGCAGCGCGAGCTCGCGCCAGAACCCGAGATCACCGACGGCGGACTTGATGCCGACGGGCAGACCGCTCGCGTCGGCGAGTCGCTCGATGAAGTCGAGCATGCTCGAGACGTCGTGGAACGCGGTGTGATTCGCCGGGCTGGCGCAATCGACTCCCATCGGGATACCGCGAATGCGCGCGATCTCCGGCGTGATCTTCGCCGCGGGGAGGAGCCCACCGAGCCCGGGTTTCGCACCCTGCGAGAGCTTGATCTCGATCGCCCGGACCTTCGCGGTGGAGAGGTTCGCGAGCGCGCGTTCGAGGTCGAACTTGCCGTCGCCGGTGCGGCAACCGAAGTAACCGGTGCCGATCTGCCAGACCAGGTCTCCACCGTGGCGATGGTGATCGGTGATGCCGCCTTCGCCGGTGTTCTGCATCGCACCGCACAGCGCGACGCCCTTGTTGATCGCCACGACGGCCGCCGACGACAGCGAGCCGTAGCTCATCGCCGAGGTGTTGACGATCGACGCGGGCTGGAACGCGTGCTTGCGCTTCCGGTACGCGCCGAGCACGCGGTGCGAGGACAGCTTCCACTGTTTGTCGTAGCCAACCTCACCGGCATGCGGCGTGGGGACCGGGAACGCGCTGTGACGAATGATGATGTAGCCGTCGCGCTCCTGGTTGTTGTCGGTGCCGAAGCCAAAGTAGTTGTCCTCCTGCTTCGACGATGCGTACACCCAGCGACGCTGATCGCGGGAGAATGGGCGCTCCTCGTCATTGCCGGCGACGACGTACTGGCGCAGCGCGGGCCCGATCTTCTCGATCCAGTACCGGAAGCGACCGACGATCGGGAAGTTGCGCATGATCGCCCGCTTCTTCTGCGTCACATCGTAGATCGCGACGAGCACCAGGAATGCGCCGATACCTGTACCGATCCATGCCCAT
Organism: Haliangiales bacterium; assembly: GCA_038325805.1. GTDB lineage: Bacteria > Myxococcota_A > Polyangia > Haliangiales > Haliangiaceae > JABFXX01. The sequence continues at coordinate 7,867 of JBBQJJ010000146.1, read as the reverse complement.
CCAGACATGGCGCTCATTCTACTCTCCGGACCAGTACCTCACGGGGCCGGTATCCATGTGGATGAAGCCACTCTGCAGGTAGATGCCGACGCCGCCGATCTTCTGGTCCTTCGCCCACGCGTGGAGAGCCTGGGTGGTGACGCGCGGGATCCTGAAGTCCACGGCGTCACCCTGGGTGTGGTGGCTGTCCCGCGCGACCTGGTGACCCTTCTTGCGTAACAACAGGTTGTACTTGGGATGCCGGAAGGCGCTGACCACGATCGCGCGATCGCTATGGAAGTGTTCGGCAGCGGCGACCAGGAGCTCGGGCAGCCTCGGTTCCATCGCGCGCGGGACGTTGGTGTAGTGGTCGCGAAGGAACCAATCGATGCGCGATTGCGCGAGCTTCTCGCCGGGCTCGACGGCGAGCCACTCGTCGGTCCAGCCGTTGTAGAGGTTGACGAGCTTCGCGGGCCGCGTGCCTGGAGCGAGGGGTGCAGCGTGCTGCGTGGACTTCGCGGCGCGCTCGCGATCCTTTTTATTGGGCCTCGAGGGCTCGGCGTTGGCTGTGGTGACGACGGCGAGAACGAGGGCGAACCGGATCACTGCCGCACGCGCAGCTTGATCAACTGCTCGACGGGCAATGTTTCGTTGAGCGAACCCGACCGAAACCCGGCGAGATCGAGGGCGACATAGGCAAAGCCGACGCGCTTGCCGATGGCGACGATCTGATCGCCGAGCTCGAGGGCACGCGGTAGCTCCGAGCGTTCGACCTCGAGGCGAGCGACGGTGTCGTGGAAGCGCACGCGCAGCTGCTTGAAGCCGAGGTCGCGCATCGCATCCTCGAGCGCGTTGACGCGGCGCAGCCGGTCCGGCGTGATCTGCGTGCCGTACGGAAACCGCGACGACAAGCACGCGAGCTGCGGCTTGTCCCAGGTGCGGAGGCCGAGCTCCTTCGAGAGCGCGCGGATCTCGGTCTTCGACAGCCCGACCTCGACCATCGGCATCAGCGCGCCGCGATCCTTCGCTGCGGAGATGCCGGGGCGGACGTCGCCGAGATCGTCGGTGTTGGTGCCGAGGATGATCGGAGCGCCTCCGAGCGCGGCGGAGACCGGGCCAGCGACGCTCATCAGCTCGGTCTTGCACAGTGCGCAGCGATGCGTGGGGTTGTCGGCGAAGCCGGGGACCTCGAGCTCGTGGGACTCGATGACGCGGTGGCGCGCGCCGAGCCCGAGCTCCTGCGCGAGCGCCTTGGCATCGGCGATCTCCGAGCGCGCCATCGTCTGCGAGACCGCGGTGACGGCGTGGCAGCGCTCGCCGAGGGCGTCGGCGGCGACCTTGAGGAGGAACGCCGAGTCGACACCACCCGAGAACGCGACGACGACCTGGCCGTAGTTGGTGAGGGTGTCGCGTAGGGCTTCGAGCTTCGTCACGTCGCGCTCAGCCTAGCGCAGTTTGAGCAAGATGATGGCCCACCGCCCGTTGGCCAGCGTCTCGGTTCCAACCACCTGTTGTCCCCACTCGGTGGCGCTGCGCGGGATGTTGCGCACGGCGGGCTCGTGATCGACGACGAGGAACAGCCGCTTGCCGACCGCCATCGACTCCATCCTCAGCTTGGTTCGCACGAACGTGAACGGGCACACCTCGCCGCAGAGATCGAGGATCTCGTCACCAGGTAACGACGAGGTCTGCGCGAACGATAAGGGTGACGAGATCGGCATGGGTCACGGGGCCGGGAGCCAATGGAGGCGTACCACGATCGTGAAGCACGAGCGCGTCGAGATCGACGATCCAGTCGGTGGGTTTGGCGACGGGCTGCGCGGCGCGTCGAACGAGGTGGAGCGTCACGTCCACACCTCGACGACGTCGGCGCGCTCGAGAGCCTCACGGGGGTCGACGTCGTGCACCGCGTATCCGAAGCTTCGCAGGGTGTCGGCGGCACGCTTCGCGAGTGGAGTGAGCAGCTCGCCGACGACGACCTCGACCTTCGCGCCGCGGAGGGTCAGGCCGAGTGCTGCGCGCAGCGCCTCGGCTTGGCGATCCGGATCCGTCGATCGTGCAATGACGAGGATGGTCATGTCAGCGCCACGACGCGTTCCGAGGTGCCGACGACCGCGGCATGATCGTCCTGCGATCCCCGCGTGATGCCATCGACGAGGTCGAGTCCGACGCTGCTGTTCGAGCACGCCGTGATCTCGACGTCGTCATCGAGGAGCTGCTGTGCGAGCGCCGGAGCCTCCGCGAGGGCATGGCAGCCGAGGTCCATCGCGAACATCACGACCTCGTGCCGCGCGCGGCGGGCGGCCTGCGCGATCGCGACGGCGTGTGCGAGATCGACGCGGGTCGCGAGCACGATGCCGAGCTTCACGTTGCCTGCCAGCGCGCTACCTCGATCCACTCGGTGTCGCTCCATGCAAACTGGGCAGCCTCGATCACGCGGTGCTCGTCGAGTCCGATCACGAGGTGTTGCACGGGATAGGTCGCTTGCCTGTCGACGGTCGCGACCTCGCGATCGACCACGGAGAAGTATGCGCGACCGTTGGTGTGCGAGTGATAGACGATGCGGGCCGGGGAGGAGGTGTCGAAGCTCCGCGCGAACGCGATCAGCTCGCGACCGGCGATCACGAACGCCGAGTCCTCGCCGCGCTCCGGCGTGGTCGGGTGACCGCCATCGGGATGCGCGTTGCGGCACTCGATGACGACGTCGACAGCATGCGTGCTCGCGCCGGTGAGATAGCCGCAGCACTCGGCCGGGAAACAGCGGCGCGCGTGCGCGTAGACGTGTTCGCGCAGCGGATCCGGGATCGCGATCGGTGCGGTCGACGAACCCTCACGCTGGTCGGTCGTCATCGGTTCGCGATCGGCGCCATCCAGCGGACGGCTGCGATGCCGCCGCGCCAGAACGCGAGGGCGAGGTCGTCGCCGGAGGTGGCGATCCACCACGGTGGTGCATCGGGGATCGCGACGGGTACGAAGTGCTTGCCCTGCGGCACCTCGCGCACGATCTGGGTGTCGGGGTTGAAGGCGCGTAGCGTGGTGAGCTGCGGCTCGCCGGCATGCTCGGTGATCAGCGTGCCGGTACCACCCGCCGTGAGATAGCTCGCCGCGATCAGCCCGGCGGTCTCGCCCACGTCGACCTTCGCGGTGGCGGTGAGCAAGGCAGTCTGGCCGAGCCCGCCGACATCCGGCAACAGGATGTGCCGCGCGTAGCGCCTGACCTGCTCGTCACGCACCGGAGCCACCTGCGATCGCGGGGATGATCGAGACCTCGTCGCGCTCGCCGAGCTTGGTGTCGAGACCGGAGAGGTCGCCGATGTCGTCGGGCCCGACGTAGACCCGGATGAACGGCTTCACCGCACCGCTGCCGTCGAGGATGCGTGCCGCGATGCCGGGGTGGCGGTTGTCGAGGTCAGCGATCGCATCGCGCACCGTGGTCGCGGTGGTCTCGACGTCGGCGTTGCCGTTGGTGAATGTGCGCAGGGCGCTAGGGACGCGAATGCTCGGCATGGTCAGTCTCTTTGCTGTCGCGGTTGGTTGGCACGGGTTTGCTGGTCCGAGATCCGTTTCGCGCAGGTCGTCCGAGGTCCTTCACCTCGTCGAGCGACCATCCGCACTAGTCTGCCTCCGCGATGCGGACAGGCGTGGCCAGAGGTGAGATCGGAGCGCGCAGACACGCCGTGCAGCCGGGGCGCGGTGCGAACCGCACGATGCGCGGCTCGGCGACGTGACGGAGGTCCTCGAACGAGAGCAGGGCACCGGCGAGCCCGCGATTGCCGCGCACGAGGCCGAGCGCGATCGAAGCGGCCGCACCACCGATCGCGCCGACCACCGGGCCGAGCACACCGGCATCGGCGCAGGTGGGGCCGTCGGTGGTGGGCTCCTCGAACAAGCAGCGATAGCAAGCGACGCCGGGCACGCCGGCCATCACGTTGCCACCGTAGCGGAGCGCCGCGGCGATCACGTACTGGCGCCCGTTCGCGACGGCCCAGTCGGCGACGGCGAACTTGGTCACCGGGTCGTCACTACCGTCGACGATCAGCTCGGATTCGTCGACGTACGCCGCGAGCTCCGGTGGGAGCTCCGAGGGAACGCGCCACTTCGCGACGACACCGCGCGCCTTGCCGCCGCGTGCGACCACCTGGCCTGCGAGGCGCGTCGCCTTCGGCTGCCCGAGGTCGGCCGCGGTGTACTGGATCTGCCGGTGCAAGTTCGACAGCTCGACGAGATCGTCGTCGAAGATCGTCAGCTCGATTCCGGCCGCGCCGAGCGCTAGCGCGATCGGACCACCGAGCCCACCGGCACCGACGATGGTGGCGCGAACGGGGGTGTGCGTCACGCCGCACGCTCCGCGGACGACGTGTCGAACCGGTGCTCGCTCACCAACGCCGCGATCGAATGCACGGGCCGGCCGCTGGGCATGGCGCCGGCGATTCCACCCGTGCCCGCGTCGAGCGGACGGACGATCGTCCCGAATCCACCGTCGACGATCACCGGGATCGCCGTCGTGCGCACTACGCAGCGGCCTTTCCGCAGACCTTGCACGTGCCGTTGTCGCCGATCACACCCGTGCAGGTGCCGTCGACGCACAGGTTGCGATTGTCTTCGTCGGCAGGGTCGTCGTTCGCGTCGCTGTCGTCGTCGTCCTATTCGTCGTCGTCGTCCTCTTCGTGGTCATTGTCGTCGCCGTCGTCTGCATCGCCCGCCTGCTCGTCCTGCGCGATCTCGTCGTCGGAGTCTTCGTCCTCGTCGTCCTCATCCTCTTCGCCGTCTTCTGCGTCTTCCCCGTCGTCGCCGTCCTCGAGCTCCTCCTCGTCTTGGTCGACGACCTCATCCTGCGCTTCCGCGCCGGCCTTCGTTCCGCACACCTTGCAGACACCATCGGCACCGATCACGCCGACGCAGGCACCGTCGGGACACAGCGTTCGCGTGTTCCACGTCGAGACCTTGGCTGCCGACGCTGCGACCTTCGCCGGCGACGCTGGCGCCTCGTCCGCTTCGGTCTCGTCCTCGTCGACGACGTCCGCCTTCGAGCTCACCCGGCCAGGCTTTCGCAGATCACCGAAGTCGGCGCTCGGCTTGCCGCACGTCTTGCACGTGCCGTCCGAGCCGATCACACCCGTGCACGCACCGTCATCACACAGCGCGCGACGGTCCCATTTGTCGACTGTCACGGCCGACCTCCAAGTACCTGATAAAGATCGACGGAGAGATAGAACGTCAGGTCGACATCGCCGAGTCGCAGCACTTCGCGCGAGCGGATCGGCTTCTCCTTCCTCGGCTCCAACGGCTCGCCACGCAGCCAGCTACCGTTCTTGCTGCCGGCATCCGCGACCACCCAGCCCGTACCTTGAGAGCGCAGATAGGCATGCAGGCGAGAGATCGAGTGATCCGCGATCGCGAGATCGTTATTCGTGGTGCGGCCGATCGTGATCCGATCGGGGAACGATGCGCCGGCCTTCTTCGCGAGTGGGTGGATCGCCATGTCGATGTCCGTGACGTTGAAGCTGTGGATGCCGTCCATCGGGAGTGTCTCGTCGATCGCCTCGTCCTGTTCGAGGGTCAGCGTGCTCCCACCGAAGCCCTCGGCCGCACCCTCGTTGCGGTAGCGCACGAGCGCTGCCGGAGCTGCCGCCGCCAGGAACTCGTCGCGCCCCAGCTTGATCAGCTGGCGGTAGTGGGCGGAAGCATCCATCGCGGTGGGTATACACGGGATAGAGGGCGCGGGCCGCGGGCGAGATCGAGGTTTGACAGCGACGACGACGACGGGTTAAACACCCCGCAAATGTACGATACGTCGGATATCCGCAAGGGCCTCAAGGTACTGATGGACGGGAACCCGTACAACGTCGTCGAGTTCCAGTTCGTGAAGCCTGGTAAGGGTGCCGCGTTCACCCGTACCAAGTTCAAGAACCTGCTGACCGGCGCCGTCGTCGAGCGGAACATCCGATCGGGCGAGAAGCTCGAGCCGGCCAACGTCGACCAGCGCGATATGCAGTTCCTTTACAAGGAAGCCGGCGACCTGGTCTTCATGGACCAGACCAACTACGAGCAGGTCACCGTGTCCGCGGAGCTGATCGGCGAAGCCGTCGATCTGATGAAGGACAACCTGCCGGTCACGGTGCTGTTCTTCAACGAGCGTCCTGTCGATGTCTCGCTGCCCACCTTCGTGTTCCTCGAGGTCACGGCCTCGGAGCCCGGCGTCAAGGGCGATACCTCGGGCAACGTCCAGAAGCCGGCCACGGTCGAGACCGGCGCCACGGTCAACGTGCCGCTGTTCATCCGCGTCGGCGATACGATCAAGATCGACACTCGCACCTGCGAGTATGTCGAGCGCGTCAACAAGCAGTAATCGGATCCGGGGCTTGAGCCGCGTTGGCAGGGTCCTCGTGGTGCAGTCGGTCGGCGACCGGCATGTCGCGAGCGTCCGGTTCGAGCGCGAGGACGTCTCGCTGATCGGCGATCCCGACTGGCAGGCAGGTGATCTGATCACCGAGGAGGAGTCCGACGACGGGTCTCCTCGGTACGCGCGGACGCGGCCGTATCACGGGCCTGCGTATCCCGCGCCGTCGACAGAGGTCGCGCGACTGGCGCGTCCACGGATGGCGGCGTTGCAGGCGCGCGCAAAGGCTCTCGCCGCGACGCGCGCGTACTTCGCCGAGCAGGACTTCCTCGAGGTCGAGACGCCGCTGCTCGTCAACTCGCCCGGGCTCGAGATCCATCTCGATGCCGTGGCCGCGGGCGACGGCTTCTTGATCACGTCGCCCGAGTACCAGATGAAGCGGCTGCTCGCCGGGGGTATGGAGCGGATCTTCCAGATCTGTAAATGCTTCCGCGGCAACGAGCATGGTCCGCATCACTCGGGCGAGTTCACGATGATCGAGTGGTATCGCGCGGGGGCCTCGCTCGACGCGATCATCGCCGACACCGAGCAGCTCGTCGCGCGCGTGGTTCGCGAGCTCACGGGCACGACGAGCGTGCCACTCCCCGGCGAGGGTCGCGTGTGGGAGACGTTCACGTGCGATGTCACGCCGCCGTGGCTGCGCATGACGGTACGCGACGCGATGCGGACGTGGGCGGGCGTCGACGTCCACGGTGCCGAGCCTGCGGGAGAGCTCGTCGCGAAGGTGCGTGCCGCCGGCATCGCGGTCGACGATGGCGCCGCGTGGGACGACGCGTTCTTCGCCGCCTTCCTCGCCAGGGTCGAGCCACAGATCGCGCAGCTCGATCGCGCGCTGATCCTGCACGACTGGCCCACCCCACTCGCCGCACTCGCGCGTCGCAGACCCGACGATCTGAACACCGCGCTGCGCTTCGAGGCCTACGTCGGCGGGCTCGAGCTGGCGAACGCGTTCGACGAGCTCGTCGATCCCGCGGAGCAGCGCGCGCGCTTCGAGGACGATCAACGGATCCGTCGCGAGCGGGGCAGGGCGGTCTATCCGATCGACCACAAGTTGATCGCCGCACTCGCCGAAGGCCTGCCGCCCTCCGCCGGCATCGCGCTCGGCTTCGACCGGCTCGTCATGCTCGCGACGGGCGCGCGCTCGATCGATCAGGTCCTCACGTTCTCCCAGTCCGAGCTCTAGGAGGAGTCCGAAGCGCCACTCTCGCTAGCGTGAGGTCGCCATCGAAATGGTCGACGAGCACGCAAGTCCTCCGACAACAAGCAGCCGGGCAAGGGCACGGGCACGGCAACAGGCGCTTCGAACCTGGCGTGTCTCAGCAGCCTGCTAGCTCCGTTCGAGCTACTCGAACACGAGCGAATTGTCGAGCTCGCCCACACCCGAGACCCCGTGGACCGCGCTCTCGACGTCGTCGAGCTTGGTGCCCTGCGTGACGCTACCGCGCAGCGTGACGCGTTCGCGCACGACCTCGATGGCGATCCGCGACG
>JBBQJJ010000145.1:0-18582 GCA_038325805.1 Haliangiales bacterium | reverse complement strand
CGAACACACGCCGGACGCGGGGCTTCGCGAGGCACTCGACGTCGGCGACCAGCCCGGTCGAGATCGGCTCGATCCGCTCGGTCTTGATCGTCTTCGCACCCTCGGTGACATCGATCGTGATCGCGCCGCTCGGTTCGTCGGTCACCTTGAAGCGAAACGGTCCGGCGGCCTTGCCGGTGCTGTTCTCGATCTTCGACTCGAAGGGCGTGAACCCGCCGTCGGCGATCCGCGAGGTGATGCCCTTGACCTGCCCGGTCACGGTGTTGACGTCGTAGGTCGCGGCAGTCCCCGACTCGCGCGCCTCGACGAGGAGTGCGAGCAGCTTGCCGTCGACGAGTGTCGTCAGATCGATCTCGCCGCCCGACCAGGCGTCGGCGCCGGCGGACACGACGCCGATCGAGTAGGTCGAGCCGCCGGAGCGAGCGACCGGTGTGACGATCTCGACCGCTGCATAGCGCCCATCGTTCGAGAGCAGTGGGAATGCCGGGCGCCTACCGAACACCTTCTCGACAACATCTGCCGCCGGATCGTTGGCTGCGAGGTCGCTCACGGTGGCGCTGGTGTGGGTCGTCCCCGATCCCGTGGTGGTCGACGAGCCCGAGCCGGTCGCGGTCTCCGACGTACTCCCGCAAGCCACGAGCAACACCATCCACGCGCGCGTCATCACGTTCCACGCTAACACGTACGACTACCCCCAGCGCTCACCTCGGTTGACCTGGGCTGCCCACGACGCCGGAAGATCTTCTCTGCGCTGAGCTGACCGAAGCTCCGCGAACGTTAGAGGAGCACGCCACCCGTGGGGAGCCCCGCGTCGGGCGGTGCGGACGGTGGTTCGGCGCTGCCACTTCCGGCGGCGGGTGGCTCGACAGGAAGGGCGACGCCGGGTGGCGCGGGCTCGCGGCCTGGAAGTGGCGTTGGGGTTGGCGGAAACGCGGTGACGCCGTTCGGTCCGGCGCGCAGCTCCTCGACGAGCTTGCGCACGTACGTCGCCCACGCCGACGCATCGGACACGTGGCGCGGGCGCTGGGCCGCCGCGGCATCGAACTGCTTCGCAGCGTCGGTCAGCGCGGTCGACGCATCCTTGAGCTTCGCAGACGCGCGCCAATAGCCGACGTCGCCGAGCAGTCGCTCGATCTCGCGGCGTTGCTCGCGGCGATCGGGCGAGCGCGCGTGGAGGAGCGCCTGGTCGAGCATCGCCGCGGCGTCATCGATCTTCGTCACCTCGCGCGCGGTGAGAAGAGAGCTCGCGCGTTCGGTGAGGATCTCGAGGAACCAGCGCGACAGCTCGGCTTCGTCCTCGGTCTCGCGCTCGCGACACTCGGCCTCGGGTGGAATCTTGATCGGCTTCCACATGCCCTCGTCGTCGATCGAACGAAAGCCCCACGGCGGGAAGCCACGGCCCTGCCTCGCGTGAACCTCTTGTGGCTCGCACGCGATCAGGAAGCGCTCCTTGTTGAGGTTACCGAACAGCACGAGCGCGGCGATGCCGAGGCCGATCACGCCGACCACGGCGGCGAACACGGCGACCCACATGCCGCGACCGCGGGGTGGTTTGTCGCCGTCATCGTCGCCGCCATCACCATCGTCGTCATCGAATGGCGCGGGTGGGGGTGGCTTCTTGCGCGGCTCCTTGACGAGCTTCGCGCCGACCGCCGACCGCAGGTTGTTGTCCTCGGAGATGGTGGGAAGTGGTGCGAGCGGGTCATCGCTGTCCGAAGACCGGACAGCACCGGACGCGGATGCGGAGGCGGAGGTTGACGGTGCGCCGGACGGGGTGGATGGGCCGACCGCCGCGTACGAACTCGATGCATCCGGCTGTGTGTAGGAACCGGAGCCATACCCCCCAGCCGCTTCGTAGCCGCCCGGTGGCGTCACGGACGAGCCGGACGCATACGCGCCCTGTGCATCTGCCAGCTCCGCGTACGAACCGGACGGCGCATCTGCGGTCGGTCCGGACGATTGCGACGACGAGGGTTCCCCGTCGACGTACGCTGCCGAACCGGATGGTGGGGCGGATCCACTCGATGAGCCCGTGCTGGACGCGGACGAGGCTCCGGGCTGCGCCGCACCCGGCTGCGTGTAGGAGCCGGACTGCGTGTACGAGCCGGACTTCATGCCCGCTTGCACGTCCGCCGCATACCGATCGGACGCGGTTGGCGGCGTGACAGCAGCGGACTCCGTCCAGCTACCGGACACGCTCGTACCGGCTGGCGTTGTCACGACACCCGAGCTCGTCGCCTCGTCGGGATCGGGTGTTTCCCAGCTCGCCCGCGGCGGCTTGGGCTGGGCGCGCGGCGGCTTCTTGCGCGGCGGATCGTCGAGCGGCGGCGGCGTCCACCCCGGCGTGGGTTTGGAGGTCGAGGCAGGTGCCGATGTGACCGGCGCGGCCTCGTCGGGATCCGGCGTTTCCCAGCTCGCGCGCGGCGGTTTCTTCGGCGGATCGCCGCCGGTGCTCACGGCGCGACCTCGACCCGGTTGCGCCCCCGATCCTTCGCATCATAGAGCGCGATATCGGCGCGCTCGATCAGACCGAGCATCTTCTCGTTGAGCCGCCACTGCGCGATCCCGACGGAGATCCGCAGCAGCAGCGCCATGCCATCACCGACGTCGAACGCGCGTTCGCAGACCCGTTGCCGCATGCGCTCGCCGACTTCCCACGCGCGACCGGCATCGGCCTTCGGCAGGACGACGAGGAATTCCTCACCGCCGTAGCGCACCAAGAGATCGCCGGCCCGGATCGCACTGCGCAGGCGGCGCGCGACCTCGGCGAGCACGACATCGCCGATCCCGTGACCGTATTGATCGTTGACCGCCTTGAAGTGATCGACATCGACCATGGCGACGGACAGGGTGCGATCGCGTTCGATCGCCGCCTCGATCTCCTGCGGCAGCCGCGTCATCATGAACTCGCGGTTGTACGCACCCGTCAGCGGATCCGTCACGGCGACACGATGCAGTCGGACGTTCTCGATATCGAGGGCGATCGTCATCGAGATGAAGCGAACGATCTCGAGATCGTTTTGATCGAAGGCATTGGTGCGCTCGCTCGTCGCCGTCACGCAACCCACCCGTTCTCCCCTCGCGATCAAGGGGACGCACAACATCGACAAGATCGGCGTCTGGTTGAGCGGCAACTGGACGAACCGCGAGTCCGCGGCGACATCGTTGATCATCGCCGATTCGCCGTGCTCGACGACCCACCCCGCGACGCCCTCACCGACCCGGAACGACAGCGAGTGCATCCGCTCGGTGCGCAGCCCGTACGCAGCCTTCGCCAGCAACCGCTCGCGCTTGGCATCGAGCAACATCACCGAGCACGACTTCGCATCGATCAGCTGGCAGATCAGCTCGGCGATCCGCGACAGCAAGATCCCCGGATCGAGATCGGAGCCGATCAGCTTGCCGATCTCGAACAGCGCAGCGGGAAGCTTGTCGAGGAGGGTCATGCGGTTTGGACGTAGCCGATGAACGGCAGGTTCCGGTACTGCTGCGCGATGTCGAGCCCGTAGCCGACCACGAACTTGTTCGGAATCGTGAAGCCCAAATAATCGATGACGACCGCACGATCCGAGCGCTCCGGCTTGTGGAGCAGCGAGCACAGCGCGAGCGAGGCCGGCTGGCGGGTGCGCAGGTTGTCGAGAAGGTAGTGGACCGTGTGACCGGTATCGACGATGTCCTCGACCACGATCACGTGCTTGCCCTCGATCGTCCGCGACAGGTCCTGGGTGATCCGGACGACCCCGGACGATGTCGTCGCGTCGCCGTACGAGGAGATGCCGATGAAGTCCATGTAGATCGGCAGCGCGATGTGGCGAGACAGATCGGACAGGAAGATGACCGAGCCCTTGAGCACGCCGAGCACCACGACATCGGCGGGGGATGGTCCAAATGCGCGGGCGGTGTAGTCCTTCGTGATCTGCGCCCCGAGCTCGGCACAGCGCTTCTCGATGGCGTCGGCAGAGATCAGCTCGGCAAACGGCTCCGATGGCCGATTCCAGGGCGGTGCAACCATGACAACGAATGTATCGCGTCATGGCGTGACGAAGTGCTCCGCCGGGCGAGGAAGGGCGCTACAATGCTTCGAATGGTCGGTAACGGCGACCTGGATCCACAGCTGGGTGCATTGCTCGGGGAGACGACGACAGAGATCGACGTCGCTCGCAAGAACCGCGTGTTCTGCAATCGCAACCTCCGGATGGACTCGATCGAGATGATCGGGTTCGACATGGACTACACGCTGGCCCTGTACCACCAGGACCGGCTCGAGAAGCTCTCGATCGAGCTCACGCTCGACAAGCTGGTCGGCAAGCACGGCTACCCAGCGGCGCTCAAGGAGATCCACTACGACCCGGGGTGGGCGATCCGCGGCGTCATGGTGGATCGCCGGCTCGGCAACGTGTTCAAGCTCGATCGCCACAGCTACGTCGGGCGCTGCTATCACGGCTTCCGCGAGCTCCCGCAGGAGGAGCGGCGCGCCGCGTACCGCAACGAGAAGGTCAACCTCAGCGAAGATCGCTTCGAGTGGATCGACACGCTGTTCGGGCTCCCCGAAGCGGTGATGTACTCGACGCTGGTCGATTGGTACGGCAAGCAGAACCTCGTCGTCGACTACGACAAGCTGTTCGGCGATATCCGGATGTCGATCGACGAGGCGCACCGCGACGACACGCTGAAGAGCGTGATCAAGGCCGACCTGTCGTCGTACATCATCAAGGATCCGCTGCTCGCCGAGACGCTCCACAAGTTCCGCAGCTCCGGCAAGAAGCTGTTCGTCCTCACGAACTCGCTGTTCGACTACACCACCGCGGTGATGAGCTATCTGCTCGACGGCGAGCGCAAGGCGTACCCGTCGTGGCGCAACTACTTCGATATCGTGATCGTCGGCGGGGCGAAGCCTGCCTTCTTCAACGAGCTGCGCCCGTTCCAGCAGATCGATCCCGCGACCAACCTGCCCCTCGCCACGAGCGACGTCCGCCACTTGTCGCGCGACAAGGTCTACCAGGGTGGCAACGTCGTCGCGTTCGAGCAGATGACCGGCATCCGCGGCGAGCAGGTGCTGTACATCGGCGACCACATCTACGGCGACATCCTGCGCCTCCGCAAGCAGCACATGTGGCGCACCGCGATGGTGCTGCAAGAGCTCGAGCGAGAGATCAGCGTCAACGATCGGCTCGAGGCCCAGGTCCGCGATCTCGAGTTCCTCGACCGCCGCCATCGCAACCTCGAGTCGGAGATCGACTTCCAATCGTTGCGTCTCAAGAAGATCCAGCGCCTGATCGATGACCAGGCCACGTCGCTGCCGGTGCGCACCCGCCTCGAGGAGGAGCGCAAGGTGGCGCGCGACGCGATCGATTCCCTGCGCGACCGCGCGAACCTGATGAACACCGAGGTCGATTCCCTCGAGGCTCGGATCGACCGCGCGTTCAACCCTCACTGGGGCTCGTGCTTGCGCGAGGGCAACGAGAACTCCCGGTTCGGAGAGCAGTGCAATGACTACGCCGACCTCTACACCTCGCGCGTGTCGAACTTCGGTCCTTATTCGCCACTCAGATACTTCCGGGCGCCCCGAAGACCGATGCCGCACGAGGTGTGAGCGGTGTTATCGTCTGGCGGTGCGTGCGCTAGCACTCGTGCTGACCGTCGCGGCTTGTAGCTACAAGCCTGGCGCTGGTGGTGAGTTGACGGGTGACAGCCCGCAAGGCGACGGACCGCAGCCGGTCGATACCCCCGACCCCGATGCTCCACCGGATTCGTTCGTCGGCCCGACGCCGTCGGCGTGCGTCGAGAAGTGGCTGAGTGGTGTGGTCCCGTCCTTCACGAACCCCGCGTTCGTCGATCAAGCCGGCCCCGGTTCGATCAACACCCAGGAGAACGAGCGCGACCCCTTCATCTCCTCGGACGAGCTCCAGCTCTATTACTCGCGCGATCTGGGCGGCGGCCCGTCCGAGGTGCTGTTCGCGGACCGCGCCAGTGCAGCGGCACCGTTCAATGCACCGATCGTCAAGACCACGCTCAACGATATGGCGACGGAGGACAGCAAGGTCACGATGACCGGTGACGATCTGACCGCGTTCGTGTCGTCGCGGCGCGCGACTGGCGAAGGCGCGTCGGATCTCTGGGAGGCCACGCGGACGACCGGCGGGATCGCGCTGTTCGACGTCCCCGCGACGCAGACCCATCTCGCTGCCGTCAACGACGCCGGGGACCAGCTCGATCCTCACGTGTCACCCGACGGACTACGGCTGTACCTCGCGATCAACAACCCGCAGCAGATCGCGGTGGCGTCGAGGACCTCGCCGACCGGCAACTTCTCCACACCGGTCGTGATCCCCGGCATCGGCGACGTCGCTGGCGACGCCGACCCCACGCTCACCGGTGACGAGCGCGTCCTCATCTTCGCGTCGCAACGCACCGGGCTCGGTGGCACCGACCTGTGGTACGCGACCCGCGCGGAACGCGACCAGCCCTTCGGCGCCGTCCAAGCACTCCTCATCAACACCGCGCAGAACGACTCGGATCCGCAGGTGACGGCCGATGGCTGCAGGATCTACTTCTCCTCGACGCGCGCCGACGGCAACGACGACTTCGATCTGCTCGTCACCACCATGACCCCGTGAAGCGATTCGTCGCGCTGCTCGTCGCCTGCGCCACGCCCAAGCCGGCACCGCCGACGAACGAACCACCTCGCCTCGTCGTGTTGCTCGTGATCGATCAACTGCCACAGTGGGCGTTCGCCGCGAAGCGGGCTGCGTTCACCGGCGGCTTCGATCGCTTGCTGCGTGAAGGCGAGTGGCACCCCGGTGAGCATCCATCGCCCGCGACGATGACCGCCGTCGGTCACGCGCTCCTGGGCAGTGGCGAGCCGCCCTCCGCATCGGGGATCATCTCCAACGAGTGGTGGGATCGCGAGAGCGAGAAGTTCGTCGGCGCGGTCGAGGATCCAGCCGGCAACCCGTCCGCACATCGGTTGCGTGTCCCCGGGCTGGGCGATGCGATGGCTGCGGGAAAGACCGGTGGCAAGGCCGTCGCGGTGAGCCTCAAGGACCGCGCCGCGATCCTGCCGCTCGGTCACGCGGGGACCGCGATCTGGTACGACAACAAGCAGGTCGCCTTCGTCGGCAACGCGCAGCTGCCGTGGCTCGCCGCGTACACCGCCGCGCATCCGATCGCGCCGCAGCTTCGCTCCGTCTGGACTCCACTCGCACGGACCGCGGCACTCTCCGGCGTCCCCGACGCCCAACCCGGCGAGGTCGGCGAGGAACACTTCGGTCCGACGTTTCCCCACGATCTCGGCGCCAACCCGAATCCCGCATCGGCCGTGATCGCCACGCCGCTCGGCAACGATCTCGTCCTCGATGTCGCGACCGCCGCGCTCGACGGCGAGCAGCTCGGTGCCGACAAGATCCCCGATCTGTTCGTGGTCAGCCTGTCGACCAACGATTACATCGGGCATGGCTGGGGCCACGAATCACAGGAAGCGTGGGACGAGCTGCTGCGCCTCGATGCGCGCCTCGCGACCTTCCTCGATGCGCTCGACGCGAAGGTCGGCAAGGGTCGGTGGGCGATGATCGCGACGAGCGACCACGGTGCGGCGCCGATGCCCGAGGAGGGCCACCGCATCCAGTACCGCTCGCTGAAGGAAGCAGCGAACAACGCCGCGGCCGCCGAGCTCGGACCCGGCGAGTGGATCGCCGCGACCAAGTTCGCGAGCGGCGTATATCTCTCGAAGGCCGCACGCGCGCAGCCCGATCGAGAGCGCAACATCGCGATCAAGAAGATCATCTACGCGCTGCGCTCGTTCCCCGGCATCGAGCGCGTCGAGCGCACCGACGCCTTCGCGGGCAACTGTGCCGAGCGCACCGGCGATGCCTTCATGCTCTGCCAGATGCTGGATCCCGAGCGCAGCGGCGAGATCTTCTTCCTCCCCAAGCGCGGCTGGATCCTGATGAGCGAGTCCCACGCGACCGCGCACGGCTCGTGGCACGACTACGACCGCCAGGTCCCGGTGATCATGCTGCCGCCTGGCCGCGAGCCGCACGCACCGTTGGCAACACCGGACGACGCCATGATCCAGATGATCCGGATCTCGACGGTGCTCGCGCGCTGGCTCGGCATCACGCCGCCGATGTCGCTAGGAAAACAGTGACTGGAGCAGGTCGACGAGCACGTTGCCGCGAGACGTCGCCGGCATCATCCCGAAGCGCTGACTCTGCCCCTGCGCACGAGCCGTCGCGTACGCCGCGTTGAGCTTCTCGCGCGCCACGTCGTCGCGCTGCCGATCGAGATCCTTGCGAGCCTGCTTCTCGAGGCCGCCTTGCTCGACGTAGTTGATGATCACCGGCAGCTCGCCGACGTCGAAGAACGTGCCGTGCGAGCGACAGACATCGACGATCACGCCGGCGCCCGCACCGAACAGCTTGCGGTTCATCACCACCTTGCACACCGGGCACTTGATGTAGAGCTTGCCGGTCAGCTTCTCCGGTCGATCGGCGAGCACCGTCGAGGGCAGCGAACCGAGTAACGCCTCGGCGCGCGCTTGTTTTCGATCGGTGACCACGCGCTTGATCGCGATCTGATCGAGAAACAGCCCGCGGCAGCTCATGCACTCGTCGACCACGACATCCGCGACCAGCCGCGCTGACATCGGGTGCTCGCAGCGCGGGCAACTTCGTTCCGACGTGGTCTCCGCGGTCGCCGCGAGCGAGAGCTCTGCTCCACAATCCGGGCAGTGCTTGTGGCCGTGGAACACGCGCGACAGGCACCGCGGGCAGGCCTTGAGCAGGAGGTGTTGGTTGCAGTGCGAGCAGTCGCTGGCCGTCGGCGCGACGCCTGCTCCGCAGTTCGGGCACGACAACAAGCCGGCCTGCTTACCTAACGCTTCGAGCGTGTTGACGGTCCCGCACCGGCAGCGAAACTGCTGGCCGACGGGGTATCCGGTGACGTCGTAGCGGCCGTCGCAGCCGGAGCACGCAAGGATCATGGCTCCGAGCATGTCACGACATCGGTGTCGCGGTAGCAGAACCGAGGGTGGACTGATGACGCCCAACCCTTCGGATCAGGCCGGCTTTGCCGTGGCACGCTGGGTGGACTAGGTCCGTCACATGAACGCACGCCGCATCACTGGTTCGCTCGTGTTCGCCGCTGCTGCCTTCGCATCCATCGCGACCTCGGCGCCAGCCGGCTGGCAGCTCGAGGACCTCGCGACCATTCCCCTCACGGAGGTGCCGTCCGGTCCGGGAATGGCCTTCTCGATCACCTCGGAGGCGCGGGGTCCACTCGGCAGTCACGATGGCGGCGAGCTCACGATCTCGGTCCAGGCGCGGCGGATCGGCGACCAGTTCCCCTCCGTGAGGATCCGGTTGATCTCGGAGACCGATCCGTCGTCGAACCAGGTCCGAGACGTGGGCGATGGCGAGACGGCCAGCTTCTTCGTCTCCGCCTGGCAGTTCTGCGAGACCTCACCTTGCTTCGAAGACCTCCGACTCGAGGTCGAGAACCTGGTCGAGGGCTCGTCGGTCAACATCTCCGGTGACGTCCGGGCAGTGTTGAGCGGCTTTGGAGGACAGCCCGCGCCGGACTCCGAGGTGGTCGTCGAGGTCACGCCGCTGGGCATGGTGCCGTGACCGCACGCGCAGCGCTGCTCCACCCGATCACGCTCGGTGCGATCGCGCTGCTCGTCATCAACGATCATCTCCTCAAGCGAGTGGCGCCCGGCATCCTGACCGGCAAGCTCTCCGATGTCGCGGGGATGATCTTCTTCCCGCTGTTCCTCGCCGCGATCCTCGAGCTGGTTCGCGTGCGGCACCACCGGCTGATCCTCGGGTGTGCGATCGCGACCGGCGTCGTGTTCGCCGCGACCAAGACGATCCCCCTCGCAGCCGACGCGTATCGCAGCGGGCTCGGTGCGATCCAGTGGCCGTTTCACGCGCTGTTCGCGATCGTGCGCGGCAACCGCGTCCCGGGCCTCGCCCAGGTGGCGATGACGATGGACCCGACAGATCTGATCGCGCTCCCCGCGCTGATCGTGCCGGTGTGGCTCACCTCGCGATCGAGACGTCCCGCGTGAGTGCGGTGTAGCGATTCGCCTTGCCCGCGGCTAACGCTTGCTCGTACAGCGTGCGCCGGTCTGGCTCGAGCTTCTGGTTCAAGCGCTGCTCGTAGAGCCGCTCGTAGTAATCGTCGGGGTGCACCTCGACGAGGATCCGTGCGGTGGTCGCCTCACCGACGCGGCCGCCTTGCCACGCGCGTGACAGTACTGCCTTGTCGCCCGGCGGGATCCGCGTGTCGGCGTGCTCGGTCCACTTGCCGGCGGCATACGAGATGTCGCGTCCGATCCGGAGCTCGGCTGTCGCGCCCGGGATCGGTTGGCCGCGCGCGTCGAGGAGCTCGATCACCATCCACGCCGCAGGGGTTGGTGTCGTCGGGAGATAGTGCCCGGCGCCGACATTCGCGAGCTCTGCGACGACCGTGACCGCACCGTCTTTGACATGAGCTGATCCCGTCAACGCGATGCCCTGACGGAACGTGTGTGGATCGTGGACGCCCTTCCACGCGTGCTCGCGATTGGGCATGTGGCAGTGCTGGCACTGAACCCCGCGCGCCATGTACGGCCCTTCGAGCCACTCGCGATACGTGTCGAGCAGCGGCCTGCCCTCCACCGCGGTGCGCGGTGGCAACTGATGACACCCGATGCACATGTCCGAGCGTTCGTAGATGGCGAGCGTCGTGAGCGGATAGCTCGGGAGGTGCAGCAGCGATGGCGAGACGTTCGGCGGCCCGTGCCGCGTGAACCCGCGCACGTGACAGCCCGCGCACGACACGCCCTGCTCGCGCAGGGGTGTGGCATCGAGCGTGCGCTGTTCGGCGAGCGGCGCATGGCAGCGCAGGCACGCGAGCGCGTCTTGTTTCCCCATCCCCATCATCTGCGCTCGGATCCCGGGTGACATCGCACCGCGGTGTCGCGACGTTTGCCACTCCCGATACTGCGTCGCATGACACCGCGCGCATTGCGGCGCGGCGAGTGAGGCCTCCACTGGTGTGAAGCTCGCGGGTGGTTGTCCTTGCGGCTCGAGGGGCTTGCCGAAGATCACGGCTTCGTCGCCGGTGCCCGGCCAGGTCCCGACGGCGATCTTGCTCGTGCGATCGAGATCGATCGAGGCCGTGCTCATCACCGCGCCGCGCGGCCTTGCCGTCGCCTGCAACTGCACCACGTGATCGGCGAGTGCCCACAGATCGGCGTCGGGCATCCTCCCGACGAACGCAGGCATCGCACCGCGGCCCGTCGCGATCGCGATCGCCACCGCGCTACGGAGATCGCCGCTGCGAGGACGCCGAAACGGTTGGCTGGTGAGATCGGGTGGCTTCGGGTTCATCGCCGCAGCGACCGGTGACTCGCCATTGCCGGTCGGGCCATGACACGTCACGCAGCCCTTCTCGACCCACAGCTGCCGGCCACGCTCGGCGTCACGCGTGCCACCGGGAGCAAGCGTCACGATGGGGCCCGGCGTCGCCGGCGGTCCAAACGCGAGCACCACGTCGACGAGTTGCTCGAGCTGGTTGTCACTCAGAGGGAAGCCGGGCATCGCACCTGGCGAGCCGTGGCGGATCGTGAGCTTCAGATCATCGCGCGTGGGTGCGCTGCCGCTCCGCGTGGTGCGCCACGCGAACTCGCCCTTCGTGAAGTCGCGCGGGCGACGAGCGGTGTACGGCGCGGCCGGTCCTCTACCATCGCCCTCGGCGCCGTGACACGCGAGACAGTAGCGATCGTAGAGCGTCCATCCAAGCTGGTGGTTCGGAGGAGTGACCACGGGCTGCGAGATCCACGCCGCGAGCGTGAGGATCGCGAGACACCCGATAAGTGCGGCCTTTCGCACGACTCTGGTTGTCTCACGTAACGCTTGAGCTGCCACGAACCCTTGTCGTCAAGCGTCCACCTGACATATCCACGTCACATGATCCGAGCGAACGTTCTGGGGATCGGCAGCTATGTGCCGGACCGGGTGGTGACCAACGAGGAGATCGCATTCCTCGACGACAAACACGTCCGCCAGGCAGTGCAGGTCACCGAGACCACCGATGCGTGGATCCAGAAGCGCACCGGTATCAAGGAGCGTCGCTACGTCCCGAACGATGGCAGCACGGCGACCTCTGATCTCGCTCTCGAAGCAGCGAAGCGTGCGCTCGCCGACGCGAACGTCGATGCGAGCGAGATCGATTGCATCATCCTCGGCACGCTGTCGCCGGACTTCCACTTCCCCGGCACCGCGGTCGTGCTGCAGAAGAAGCTCGGCATCGCCGAGAAGACCAACTGCGCGTGCTTCGACATTCGCCAGCAGTGCTCGGCGTTCGTCTACGGCCTGCAGATGGCGGACGCGTTCATTCGCACCGGCATGTACAAGCGCATCCTGCTGATCGGTGCCGAGCTGCACAGCCACTCGCTCGATTACTCGACACGCGGTCGCGACGTCATGGTGCTGTTCGGTGATGGCGCCGGCGCGATGGTGCTCGGACCCGGCGATGGCGACGAGCGCAACGGCGTGATCTACACGTCGGCGCATGCCGATGGCTCGGGCGCGAACGATCTCAACCTCAAGATCTTCGAGATCCAGAAGTCGCCGTACATCGACTACGACCCGAAGGATCGCGAGCACAACGCGCTGATGTATCCGCACATGGACGGCAAGCGCGTCTTCCTCTTCGCGGTGCGCGGCATGGCGATGGCCACGCAGACCGCGCTCGCGAAGACGGGCCTGACCTGGGACGACATCACGTGGTTCGTGCCGCACCAGGCGAACCTCCGGATCAACGAGAAGGTCGTCGAGGTCGCGAAGATCCCGCCGGAGAAGGTCCTCAACACGATCGAGTTCTACGGCAACACCACCGCCGCGACGGTGCCGCTCACGATCGATCACTGGCGCCAGCACGGCAAGGTGAAGAAGGGCGATCGGATCCTCGCCGCCGTGTTCGGCTCGGGGTTTACCTGGGGCGCTGCGATCTTCACGGTCTAGCGATCGTGGCGTGGCCGATCGGCCTGTCGTCAGCGTGATCGCGCGTCGCTGTCGGCGCCGCTGAGGTTCATCTCAAGTGGGCTCTGCGTTAGCGCTTGCGCTTCGGTGCATTGTCGGTGCGCGCGTCGACGGGCTCGCGCTCGCGGAACCACGCCCCGATGCCACCCATCGAACGCTCGAAGTCACCCGGCACCGCGACGTTGAGGGCACCGCAGCGCTTGCTCGTGCGGTTCTCGAAGTCGTGCTTCATCCCCGCGGGGGCGATCACGAAGGAGCCCGCGGGTGCATCGATCCACTTGCCGTCGAGGAAGAACGTCATCGTGCCCTCGAGCACGTAGAACGCGTCGTCCTCCTCGTGCTCGTGCTCGCCCGGACCCTTGGTGTAGGGCTCCATCCACCACTCCGAGATCGAGTACTTGCTGTTGGTCTCCTCGCCGTCGGCCTTGAAGACCGCGCTGACCGGACCCATCGGATACGTGCGGCCCGCGCCTGGAGCGAGATGGATTGGCTTGCGTGATTTGCGCGGCAAGGCCGCGCTGTACCACGATCAGTTCGCGGTCACCGAGGTGTTGCCGCCGGCGGAGAGCTTCACCCAGAGGAATCTCCCCGCGGCGTCGTAGCGCCAACCCGTGGCGGCGGTGTCGAGCGCAGCGTCGCTCGCGAGCTCGACGAGCGAGCTACCGTTCACACGCACCGTGGTGGGTGCGGCGTCGCGCCGGATCCGGAGGTACGTCGTGCGGGCGGTACGCGACAACGTCACTTCATTCGTGCGCGCGGTGATCGCCGTCGCGGCGTCGTCGTGATCGACGAGGTCGAACGAGGTCGGGCTCGCCGACGGCCAGACAAGGACGGTGAGTGCGTCGCTGCGCGCGGCGCTGCCGAGCCCGGTGGCATCGGAGCCTACGTGCATCGGCACGATCGCACCCTCGCGCACGAACAGCGGCATCCGGTCGCGCTCCGGCATGCTGTACGCGGTGAGCGTGACGTCACCATCGATCGCGGCATCGCCCGGCGCCCACCAGTCGTACCAGCGACCGGCGGGCAGTGAGATGTCGCGAACACTGCTCGCGTCGAGGAGTGGCGCGACGAGGAAGGCATCACCGAGCGCGTAGCGATAGTCGCCGGCCCAGCTCGCGAGGTCGCCGATGGGACGCATCGGCGTGGGGCCACCGCGATAGGCAGCACGGCTGATCGACAGCCACCACGGCACGAGCTCGTCGTGGAGCGTGGCCCAGTAGCGATACATGGCGACCGTCTCGTCGACGTGATCGGGCACCGTCCACGGCGTGATGTTCGCGCGGCCGTGCAACTGCATGAACGGCGTCAGCGCCCCGAGTGCGGTCCAGCGCGAGAACACCAGCGTGTCGAACGGGATGGAGTCGCCGAGGAGATCCTCGTCGTCCTTGTCGAGGTAACCGCCGATGTCGGAACCGACGGCGACGTAGCCGGCATCGGCAGAACGGAACATGTGATCGAGCGCGTCCTCGATGCCGATCCAATCGCGGCGGTTGTCACCTACCCAACCGATCGGCGTCGTGTCCTTGCGCGAGTAGAACCGCCCCGCGCGGCCGTACGACTGATCGTACGGGCGGACCATGGTGACGAGCTCGGGATTCTTGCTCTGGCCGTACGCGTAGTAGTCCTCGTAGTACGCCTCCGAGTACTGCTGCCGATCGACGATGCCGGCGGCGCTGTCGAAGCTCTCGGGCAAGTAGTCCTCGCCGAAGTCGAGCTTCCAGCCATCGATGCCGAGATCGAGCATCTTGTCCTGCTGGCGATGCCACCACGCGACCGCGTCGGGGTTGAAGAAGTCGACGCCACCGCCGCTGCCCTTCCACCACAGGTGGTCCGTGCCGTTGTCGACGTAGAACCCGCAGTTCCGGCCCTCTTCGAAGTTCGGCGACGGGCCGACGTAGGTGTCGCCACCTTGCTCGAGATCGAAGCCGGTGCGGTTGACCATCTGGGTCACCCACATGACGACGCGGATGTCCTTCGCGTGCAGATCGTCGATCAGCTGATCGAACGCCGGATAGCGATCCGGGTTGACCACCATGCTGTTGTAGTGCGTCGCCCACGGCGAATCGAAGACGACCGCACCGACGGGGATGCCGCGCTCCTCGAAGCCCTGCACGAACGCGCGGGTGTCCGCGTCGTCGGAGATGTCCTTCGAGATCCACGGACGAAACGCCCAGCGCGGCGTGTCGATCTGCGGTGTCGCGATCTCGTCGGCCTCGGTGCGGAACTGACACTCGGCGGGGAGGCCGGGTCCCGGGGTGTTGTCATCACCGCAGGCGATCATCGAGGGCACCATCCACAACCATGCGCGCATGCGACAGACTCTAGCGAGACACCCCCCGGGTGCTGCTACAGCGATCGAACATCAGGGCTTTGCTGTGGCGGCCACCGACTGCAACCTCGATCGAGCAGTCGGGGTTAACTCAGGTGGCGGCGCGCGTCGCTCGGGGTCTTGCCGGTCCAGCGCTTGAACGCGCGGGAGAACCCGGCCGGATCCGCGAAGCCGACGGCGAGGGCGATCTCGCCGATCGCGTAGCTGCCGGCGAGGAGCACGAGGGCACGCTCGCGCTGGATCCCGGTGAGCAGCTGGTCGTAGGTCGTGCCGGCATCGACGAGCCGGCGCCGCAACGTGCGCTCGCTGGTCTCGAGGCGAGGCGCGATGTCGTCGAGCGTGGGCACACCGTCAGGCAACAGCTCGACGATCGCGCGACTGACCGCGGTGGCGATCGGATCCTTGGTATCCGAGACAGCGGCCTCGATCTGCGCGACGAGGAATTGCTCGATCGCGGGATCCGCGGCGCGGGGCTTGCCCTGCAGCAGGCTCGCCGACAACACGACGGCGTTCTCGTCGGTAACGCGCAACGGCGCGCCGAAGTGGGCGCGGTGCTCGTCGGCCTTCGGGATCTCGTGCGCGATCCGGACTTCACGGATCTCCTCGATGCCGGTGACCTGGCGCAGCACGGTGGCGAACGACGCGAGCACCTGTTCGTTCGCGAGGCGCAACCCGAGCCGAGGCTCGCCCACACGGGTCCAGCGCACGATCAGCTCGTCGCCGTCGACGCGTGTATCCCAGCGACCCGAGTCGGTGAGCAGGTCGTGATAGCGGCACAACCGGCGGAGCGCGATCTCGTTGGTGTTACTGACGTAGAGCGCGATACCGAGGGCACCGTAGCGATCGAAGCCGGCGCGCTTGCCGACGCGCACCGGCAACCCGGTGAGCTGCGTGATCTCCACCGCGCGCTCCCACAGCGCGTAGAGGCATTCGATCGGGAGCCGCTCGTCGGCGGGGGTCCCGAGGAACGGCGCGAGCTGCTCGGCGGTGGCGCCGCTCTCGATCGCCAGCTCGGCGACCGCGGCAACGATGGAGCGCAACACGGTGGTCATCGGAGTGGCTCGACGTAGGAGATATCGCGATCGGATGGGACATCGAGCGTGATGTCGCGCTCGATCTTGAGGACGGAGTTCTCGAAGTGAAGCTGGTGAGGTCCCGGCGTCAGCTCGAGGAGCTTCGGCGTTTGATATCGTGGCCCGCCGTCGACGGTGAAGTACGCCCACGGGGTGGCGTTGATGTGGACTTTTCGCGTCGCGAGCACGGCTGTGGGGGCCTGCGAACCGCTGCCACTCCCCGCAGGAACGGTCCGGGCGCTGCCGCTACCAGCGCGAGGGACCGACGCGTCGCGTTCGATACGGACGGCGGCATCGACGACGATCGATGCATCAGGCTCGACGAGGACGACCGCGGCATCCGGCTCGACCATCGCGGCGTCACGCGCGGGATCGACGATCGCCGCGTCGGGCAAGCGAGCGACCAGCGCGGCATCGGGCGTGGTGGGCGAACCGCGATCGCGCGTCGCGAACCAGAACACCAGACCTGCGCAAGCCGCGACGACGGCGAACAGGATCACGCCACGCCGGGGCGACGGTGCGGTTCTGGGCGTGCCGCTCGCGACCTCGGACTTCGTCGCGGACTTCGTCATGGCCGTCGCAGGGCTGACGTCGGAGCTCGCGGGACGGGCTTCCTCGTCGGCGGCGGTGGCGGCGAGCGAGCGCTGCGTGCCGGTGCCCGCGGCATCGATGCCATCGTCGAGGAAGCTGAGAAATTCCGCCTCCAGCTCGGCCGCACTCTCCGTCGCATCCTCGCGTTGATCTCCCCACACGCGCACGAGCCACGCGGACAGCTGCTTGGCCGGCGAATCGCCACGCTTCGCGGCGCGGGCCGCGACGAGATAGCCGTCGAGGTCGGTGGCGAACTCGTGGATCTCGGCGAATCGATCCGCAGGCTCCGGTGCGGTCGCTCGCTCGACGATCGCGATCAGGGAGGGATCGAGCTCGTGCTTCGGCCACGGAGCGAGGCTGCTCGCACGCGCCGCAGCCAGCAGCGCTTCCTGCGAATCTCCCGGCCGTGCCTTCTCGCCGGTCAGCGCCTCGCGCAACACCAGGCCGAGGGCGTAGATATCCGCGCGTCGATCGACCGCCTCACCGCGGGCCTGCTCCGGGGCCATGTACGCCGGGGTGCCGTGCTTGTTCGCATCCTCGCCCGCGAGGCTCGCGATCCCGAAATCGGTCAACTTGACCTCGCCCGACCACGACAGGAGCACGTTGCGCGGCGTGACATCGCGATGGACGATGTTGCGATCCGTACCGTCGGAGTTCTTGCGCGAGTGCGCATAGGCGAGCGCCTGGCAGCACTCGGCGGCGATGAACGCGGCGACGAGCGGCGGTGGCAGCTCGCGACCACCGGCGAGGCTCGACCCGAGGTCCTTGCCCTCGACACGCTCCATCGCGAGGAAGAACCGATCGCCGATCCGACCGAAGTCGAACACCGGGACGATGTTCTGGTGCGCGAGGCTCATCGATAGCTTCGCCTCGCGCTTGAACAGCTCCTGGAACCGCACGTCGTTGGCCCGCTCGGCGCGGATCCGTTTGACGACCAGGAGCTTCTCGACACCACCCGCCCGACGGCGTGCGAGGAACACCTCGGCCATGCCGCCTCGCGCGAGGGGTCGCACGAGCTCGTAGCGGCCATGCGCGCGAGTCACGGACGCAGTATAAACTCGCGAAAGGTGCGCGGCCTCGTCTTGCTGGTGACCGTCGTGTGGGGGATCCCCGCGTGGGCGGTCCCTGCGCGCGCAGCCCCTGCCGCCGACGTGGTGGTCGTCTGGGCGCCCGGCCGCGACGTCGGGCCGGTCACGGCCGTGGCCCGCGCCGCCGGTGCCGCCGTCGTGGACCGCTCCCCGGCTCCTCCGAAACCGGTCGCGATCGGCGATCTCCTCAAGCGCGGTATCGAGGGCTACGACAAGCTCCGCTACGACGAGGCCTGGGCGATCCTCGAACAGGCGGTCCAGGCCGTCGACCGCAGCGGTGCCGAGGGGATGACCGCGGCGCAGCTCTCGGACCTGTTCGTCTACCGGTCGCTCCTCCGCAAGGAGCGTGGCGATCCGACCGCGTTCGACGATCTGGCGGCGGCGATCGTCGTCGATCCGAACCGCACGCTCGACGAGGCGCGGTTCGCCCCCGATGTTCGCGAGAACCTCGAGCGTGCTCGGACGGCGGTGGCAGG
>JBBQJJ010000144.1:0-18682 GCA_038325805.1 Haliangiales bacterium | reverse complement strand
CCAGCGCCCTGCAACAGCTCGACGCTCGCTCCGATTTCGCCGGCGTCTGCGAATGCTTCGCGACGCAGCCCGACCCCACCGCACGTGCGATCGAGCTGTTGTTGCGCTGGCTCGATGCCGGGATCCTGCGTGCGTGAGGTTCGTCGAAGCTGCGCCGGCGAGTGTCTCGGCGTAACTTCCGCCGGGCAGCCCTCGAGTACAGCCTCGCCGAGCGCGGGCTGCTGGCGCCGCGTCACGCGTGATAGGGTCACGGCATGCGCTGCCTCGCGGCGATCGTGTTGTTACTCGGATGCGAAGGTACCCCGGACATACCCGCGCGCCTCGAGGAGCTCGGTGACCTTCCGCAGACCGGGCAGGATCTTCCTGCCGCGTTCGACTTCGATGACTCGCTGATCCTGATCGACGGGAACACGGGGCTGCGGCGGTTTGCCGACGGGCGGCTGCGGAGCGTCAACGGTGGCGGTGCGATCAACTTCGGCGTGATCTGCGTCGATCGCGACGGCACGCTGCTGATCGGCAACTCGAGCACGCTCCAGCTGCAGCGGCTCGAGCCCGGTGACCGGCTGATCGACATCGCGCCGCAACCACCCACGTCGTTCACGCGATGCACCGCGACGCCGAGCGGCGCATATCACGTGCTGCCGTTCAGCGCGGTCACCACGCTGACGCTGCCCGCTGCGGGCACGGCGTGGGTCGACAGCATGCGCTCGCTCGATCGCACGCAGCTCGCACCCGACGGCACGATCTACGCGATCGAGAATGGCGACATCGTCACGCTCGGTGCGAGCGATGCACCGACCGTGGTCGCGTCGTGCGCGGAGTTCGCGGGCGGTGCGTGTCCGGACCTCGAGCTCGCCGGCGTCGACGGTGCGGGACGCGTCCACATGGCAATCAAGGGACTCCCGGATCTCCACGTGCTGGATCCGAGCACGGGCGAGTATCGTGAGATCGCGTTGCCCGGCGGGTTGGTGATCGAGGCGGTCGCCGCAGGCCCGCTGAACACGCTCGTGCTCGCGAACGATCCGGAACGCCAGGACGCTCGCTCGTTGTGGCTGTTGCCCGAGGGTGGCGATCAGCTGCTGCGGTTCGCGTCGCTCGCCTCGTCGCCGCTGCAGTTCATCTTCGTCCGCGTGCTCGCGGATCACGCCGGCACGCTGCACGTGATCGAGAACGGGACGCTGTCGCGCGTGGTGCCGCTGTGAAAGATCGCGTCTTCCGAGATCCGGTCCATGGCCTGATCGAGTTCAAGGGCACCGATCGCCCGATCGCGGATCTGCTCGATACGCGTGCGATGCAGCGGCTCCGCCGGATCAAGCAGATGGGGTTTGCGTGGCTGGTGTATCCGGGTGCCGAGCACTCGCGCTTCGGGCACGCGCTCGGTGCATTTCACATCGCGCAGCGCGTGACGCGCCGCCTCGAGCTACCGGCCACGACCTCGTTGCACGTCAAGGTCGCGGCGCTGCTCCACGACATCGGCCACGGCCCGTTCTCGCACGCGTGGGAGCACGTGTTCGCCGGCAACTCGCACGAGCAGTGGGGCGCACGGATCGCGACCGAGGATCCCGAGCTGATCGCCGCCCTCGAGGAGCTCGAGCCCGATCTCCCTGCGACGCTCAAGGCGTTCTGGGGCAAAGGCTACAAGCCGCACTACGCGCGCAAGCTGGTGTCGTCGCAGCTCGATGTCGATCGCCTCGACTACCTGCTGCGCGACGGCCACTACTCGGGCGCCGGCTACGCGACGTACGACCTCGACTGGATCATCCACGCGATCCAGATCGCGAAGGTGCATGCCACCCAGCGTGACGAGGATTCCGAAGATCTCGTGGTCGACTACCGCCGCGGCATGTACGCCGTCGAGCAGTATTTGTTCGCACGCTCGTACATGTACGCGCAGGTCTATCACCACAAGACGGTGCGCGCGGCCGAGTGGATGTTCATCAAGACGCTCGAGCGGTTCGCATACCTCGCACGCCAGGGTGCTGCGCCCGCCGGGCTTCCGATCGCGGCGGCGATGGCGGTCAATCCTACCGGCGCTGCCAACGTGCCCGTCGCCGACTACCTCGAGCTCCACGATGTCACGCTGACGATCGCGCTCGACGGCTGGGCCGGGTACGGCGGTCCGCCCGCGACAGATCCGGTGCTGCGCGACCTCGCGCGCCGGCTCGTCGACCGCAAGCTGTTCAAGACGTTCGATCTCGGCGACGACAAGACCGCCGCGGACTACCTGTGGCCGCAGGCGCTCGAGGTCGCGACCAAGCGGTTCGGCGATGCTGCCACCAGCTACGTCCACCTCGATACCGCACGCCAGGTGGGATACCTCGCCGCCGACGACGAGGAGCTGCACGTCATCGGCCACCCGCGATACGGCGCGGTCACGCTGTCGCGCCTGCTCGAGGACATGCCGCTCGGCCAGCCGATGTCGGCGATTCGCCTGGTCTGTGCCCCGGAGCTCGTCGACGACGTCCGGCCCCTCGTCGACCACGCGCTCGCGCGCGGTCGCGGCCGTAAGTAAGTCTCCAGGACCGTGGGCTGCGCTATCCTGGTCGGGTGACTCGCCCTGGGGATGGTGGGACCGACGAGGTCGATACCGCGATCCTCGATCCGCGCGTGATCGCCCAACCTCCCCTCGGCGTGGCGAAGGAGCGGATCTCGAGCCCGACGATCGATCCCGCGGTCTCGCTGCGCATGAAGTCGTCGGTCGGGTCGAGCTCGACGGTGGGCTCGCCACTGGAGGCGCTCGAGCGCGACGAGATCATGCGGACGCGGAAGTTCTGCACGATCGCGGCGATCGTCGGCACCGCCGGTGGCGTGTCGACGATGATCCTGCCCGGCGATCCAACCGCCACGCTGCTGGTGCTCGCCGGCGTCGCCGCCGCGTATGTCGCGATCGCGTTCCTCTACTACCGCACGCGCAACCCGCTCGAGTTTCGCCGGTCGAGCACCGGCCTCGGCTGGTTCGTCCCGGCGGCGGCGGTGACCGCGGCGATCCCGTTCTTCGGCGTGTTCTCGCCGATCCCGATGATCCTGGTGCTCGGCGTCTACTTCACCGGGCTCGGCAAGAGCACGCGGCTTGCCTATGCGGTCTACAGCGTGTGCGCGGGTGTCCAGCTGATCACCAGCGTCCTGGTGATCAGCGGTGCGACACATGACACCGGCCTGATCACGGTCGACCTGTCGACGCGCAACCAGATCATCGTCCAGGGCCTCGTGCAGTTCGTCCTGCTCGCGACGTTCGTTACCGCGCGGATGTCGCGGCGCACCGCGCTGATGGCGGTCGGCGAGCTCGAGCGCGCCGTGCGGATCGCGGCCCATCGCGAGGCGCTGCTGCTCGAGGCGCGCGAGGAGCTGGAGCGTGCCCTCGCCTCGGGTCGCGGTCGGTTCAGCGGGCAGACGCTGTCGGGCTACGAGCTCGGCGCCGTGATCGGTCGCGGTGCGATGGGCGAGGTCTACGAGGCGCAATCGCCGGAGGGCACCCAGGTCGCGATCAAGCTGCTCTCGCAAGCGTCTCTCGGTAACCCGCAGCACGTCATGCGGTTCCTCCGCGAGCTGCGCACCTGTGCGGGCATCGTGTCGCCGCATGTCGTCAGGGTCATCGAGGTCGGCGAACAGCCGTTGCCGTATCTGGTGATGGAGCGACTCGAGGGCATGACGCTCGCCGAGATCCTCAAGGGCAAGCGGTTCATGTCGGCCGGTGAGGTCGGTGATCTGATCCTGCAGATCGGCGCGGGCATCACCGCGGCGGCTGCGGCAGGCATCGTGCACCGCGACCTCAAGCCGCAGAACCTGTTCCTCCATCGCGGCGAGTGGAAGGTCCTCGACTTCGGCGTCGCCCGCGTGATCGATCAGGGCGACACGCTGACGTCGGGGCACGTCGTCGGGACGCCGTCGTACATGGCGCCGGAGCAAGCGGCCGGCGGTCATGTCGATCACTGCACCGACCTCTACGCGCTCGCCGCGATCGCGTATCGCGCACTCACCGGGCAGCCGCCGTATGCGGGCGGCGAGATCGCCGAGACGCTGTATCGCGTGGTCCACACGCGCCCGAAACGCCCGACCGAGATCGCGCCGCACCTGCGAGTCGATGTCGACCTCGTGCTCGCGATCGGGCTCGCGCGCCGGCCCGGCGAACGCTTCGGTGCGGCCGTCGACTTCGCGGGAGCACTCGTCGATGCGCTCGAGGGCCGGCTATCGGCCGAGCTTCGCGCGAAGGGCGAGCACCTGATCAAGAGCGGCGCGTGGACCCAGGCGATGCTGCGTCCGCAGACGGCGCGCATCCGCGGCCCCGCGCACTGATGCTGAGCCAGTCGCCGCGCTCGAGGCCCGCGGGACCCGGGCTACACGGTGATCTCGCTGGACGGCTCGCCTCCGCGCGCCCGCGTGCGTAGTAACGTCGGCTCGTGAGCTCGATCCAGCGCACGATCGCGGTGGCGGTCGCCGAGGTGGCGATCGGCCACGGCGCGCCGCGCGATCAGTTGACGCCTCTGCTCGGCGAGCCCGACGCCGAGCGGCTACCGATCGAGCAGCTCTACGAGATCTGGGAGCTCGGGCTGTCGGCGACGAACCTCCGCGGCCTGCCGGTGCGCGTCGGCAAGCTCGCGAGCTTCGATCGCTATGGTGCGCTCGGCATCGCGCTCTACGTCTCGCACAACATGAACGTCGCGCTCCGCCGGCTGATCCGCTACCACGATCTCCTCACCGACTCCGGCAAGTGGCAGCAGAGTCCCGAGGGCGACCGCGTCGTGATCCGGTGGGCGCGCGACACCCACGGTCGGCTCGGCGCCCAGCTCGCGAACGAGCAGATCCTCGCGTCGTTCGTCACCGTGCTGCGCCAGGTAGTCGGCAACCCGGTGATCTCCGAGGTCCGGTTCCGCCACACCATCGAGGACGACACCGAGCACCGCGCGCACTTCGGGGCGCCGCTGATCTACGGCGCCGCCGAGGACGCCGTCGTTGTCACCGCGTCCACGCTCGATATGAAGTCGGCGGCCGCGGATCCGCACGTCGAGCGCTTCATGGTCGCGCAGATCGAGGCCGCGACAGGCGGTGCGAAGCCGCACTCGGTGGCCACGGAGGTCACCCGCGTGCTCGCGGAGCTGCTCCCCGACGGCCTGCCCACGATCGATGACGTGATCGCCCGGATCAGCACCACCGAGCGCACCCTGCGCCGCCGGCTCGCCGACGAGGGCACCGCGTTCGAGCAGCTCCTCACCGGGCTCCAGCGCGAGCGCGCGATCGCGCTGCTCGGCACCACGACGCCGATCGCGATGATCGCCCACGCCGTCGGGTTCGCCGATGCGAGCGCGTTCTCGCGTGCGTTCCGTCGATGGACCGGCAAGTCGCCGTCCGACTTCCGTCGCGGTACGTAGCGTTCGTCGCGAGACGCCGAAACCGACGAAGGAGACCAAGTGGTCTCCTTCTACGTCGGGGTGACAGGATTCGAACCTGCGACTCCGTACACCCAAAATACGTGCGCTACCAGGCTGCGCCACACCCCGATGCTCAAGCGAGCACCCGTTACTTACCCGGGAAACCTGTTCGCCGCAACCCCTCGCCGAAACCGACAACGGGCCACATCGCTGCGGCCCGTTCACGTCGAGGAGAGCGACCTAGCGCGACCTAGCGCCTCTTCGGCGCTTTTCCCGGAGGAGCCTTCGCAGGAGCCTTCGCAGGAGCCTTCGCCGGCTCGGCCTTTGCCGGAGCTTCTTCCTTCTCTTCGGGCTCGGCGGCCTTCTCAGCCTTCGCCGGTGCTGCCGGAGCCGGCGCCTCGGCGGGAGCCGACGACGCCGACGACGGCGTCTTGCCACCCGCCCACGAGAAGTAGTGGCGGAGCATCGTGGTCTCGAGGTTGAGCTCGCCGAGCGTGGTCTTGCCCTCGCCCGCCTTGATCGCGGCGTCGAGCTTGGCTTCGCAGCTGTTGCACGGCGTGTTCGCGATCTTGGGGAGCGCGAGCAGGATCGACTGACGGATCAGCCGATTGTCGCTCTTCGCGTTGTCGAGCAGCAGCTCGGTGAACTGCGAGGCGGCGGTGCCCTTCTTGCCGAGCTCGAGCATCGCGCGCTCGATGTTGCCCTCGAGCAACCCGAGCTTCTCTTCCTTGCTCCACTCCTTGAGGTCGGTGAAGAACTTGGCCAGGTTGGCGGTGTTGTCGGTCGCCTTGAACTCGACCTTGTTCGGCGCCGGCAAGCCCTTGAGGTGTGCGGCGTAGCAATCCGAGCCCTTGCCGCTACACGCGGTCAGCGCCTTGATCTCGAGGTATTTTGCGACGTTGCCGTAGACGTCGTCGGGCTTCGCGGTCAGCGTCTTCGAGTAGCAGGTGAGGTCGTTCTGGCAGCGCATCGCGATCTCGATGCGCGCGGCGTGCGACTGGAACATGCGCGCGAAGCCCTTGTAGGCCTTGGCCGCGTTCTCGGCACCCTTGAAGGCGCCGGTGCCTTCCTTGTGCTTCTTCTTGGCCAGCTTGAAGACGTCCTCCGCCTTCTTCGCCTCGTTCGTCGCGGCCTTGATGTCGGCGGCGCTCTTCTGCGGATCGCGCGTCGTCTTGAGGACGTTCGCCTTCGCCTCGTCGAGCTTCTTCTTGTCTTCCGCGAACACCTTGTCGGCGGCGTCGGCGTCGGTCTTCGCCTTGCCGTCGGCCTCCGCCCGCTTCTGCGCGGCGGCGTTGAAGTACTTGTTCGCGAGGATGTTGAGCGCCTCGATGTCGTCCTTGCTGCGAGCGAGGCGAGCGAACGCCTCGGCCGCCGACTGACGGAGACCATCATCGGCGCTGTTGTCGCGCGCGATGTCGCCGAGCTTGTCGACACCGTTCAGGTCGCGCGACAGGAACGCGTATGCGTTGATCGCGAGGATCCTCGTCGGTAGGTCGGCCGGCGCTTCGGCCTTCTGACCGGGCTTCGCAGCTGCGCCACCCATCCACATCTGCCGCACGACAGGCGCCGCATCGGCCGAGCCGATCTTGCGGAGCGCATCGAAGA
Organism: Haliangiales bacterium; assembly: GCA_038325805.1. Lineage (GTDB taxonomy): Bacteria > Myxococcota_A > Polyangia > Haliangiales > Haliangiaceae > JABFXX01. The sequence continues at coordinate 11,711 of JBBQJJ010000144.1, read as the reverse complement.
TCGCGTTGTACTGCGTCGGACCCGCCTGCTCGTCGGCGTAGTACGCCGGTGCCGGCTTGTGCGCCTGCAGGGCCGCCAGCAGATCGGGGACCGTCTTCGGATCGTAGAAATCGCCGAGCACGAGCGCGGCGTAGAAATCCTTGAACGCGACCGGCTGGCACTGATCCTTCGGGAGGTCGCCCTTGTCGCCGCAGTACTCGTAGAGCCGCTTCGCCTTGAAGAGGTCTTCGACTTCCTTCTGCTTCTCGGCAAGGACCAGCCTGAGCTCTTCCTTCGCGGACGGACCAGACGCGACCAGCGCACGGCGAATCTGCGTCGCGAGCTCGGGCGTGCGGTAGAGCGAGAGGATCAGCGTCTTCGCCGCGTTCTGGACGTGGAGCTCGCCGAGCGAGTTGATCGCCGCGCCCGACATCGCGAGGAACATGCCGTACTTCTCCTCCATCGCGCGGCCTTCCTCCTTGGATTTGGCCGTCTTGGGATGGGGAGGAGGATCCTTGTCGATCAGCTTGGTCAGCGCAGCTGCGGCTCGACCCTTCTCGTTGTCGAACTTGCCGAGCGCACGGATCGCACCGATCTGTGCCTGGAACAGCTTCTTCGACGGCGTCTTGTTCGCGATGTCGACGAGCGCGTCGAGACCCGCGCCCAGCTTGGCTTCGCCGAGCGCATCGGCCGCCTTGGTCGCCGAGTCGACGGAGCGAGCGTTCGCTTCATCGACTTCCTGGAGCGCCTTGGTGAGGAACGGCAGCGCCGCCTCCCAGTTCGCCGGCCGACCCGACTCTTCGTAGTCGGTGACGAACTTCGCCTTGGCTTCCGCCGGCGTCAGCGGCCGGGCGAGCGAGATGATGACCTGGAGGTCGCGGACTGGCTTGCCCTGCTTGTCCCACTCGGCCCCGATCTCGGGGATGCCGGTGGGGTCGCCGAGCTGCTCGAGCTCTTGAAGGGCTCGCTCGTGCTCGCGACCGCCAAGCTTCTTGGTCCAGCTCGACGCCTTGTACGGATTATCCGGACAACCAGTGGCGCCGAAAAACAGAAAACCGGCCAGTAAGGCCGAGGACAGGATGCGACGCATGGGTGTTTATCCCTTATTTTTCACCGCGAAGAGCAGGTTGTCGAAACCTGCAGCCTTTGCGGTGTTGACGATCTTATTGATCAGTCGAACGTCCGTGGTCTCGTCGGCCTGCAAAATCGCCAAGCCGTCCGGACAAATCTTACCGGGCTGCGGACGGATGCTTTGCTTCGCCTCGTCGCATGCCTTGGCAAGGTCTTTGGAGATCTTGCCCTGTGCAATCTCTTCTTTGATCTTCTTCGAGGCGGCGTCGAGGCGCTCGAAGAGCGCGTCGATCTTGAACGTCGGCGAATCATCGCGGAGCACGCTCTCGACCGTCGCGATCATCGTGCCCTGATACGTGATCTCACTCTTCGTCACGATGATCACCGGCGCCAGCTGCAACACCGAGTTGTTCTGCGCGATCGGGAGATCCAGGCCCTTCTGAGCCTGGAGCAACGTCCCCGACGACGAGAACACCATCAGCAAGAAGCAGACGAGGATCGTCATCATGTCGACGAACGGGACCAGGTTCAGAGAGATGTTCGACGACTTCGCCGAGGTGGCGCTGCCGGACTTCTTGACCAGGTGTTTGAACTTTACGCCGCGGTAGAGGCGTGAGCCTGCTGCGTGTACTGGCATCTGCCGGCTCCTTACAGCGTCGGCCTGGCCGCGAGGCCAGCCGGGTCTGAGAGACCAACGTCATGGAAGCCGACCTGCACGGCGACATCCATAGCTTGGACAATGTCCTGGTATTTGACGGGTGAAGCCGCGGTGCTTTCGGCCGCGATCTCGAGATCCTGGCGCTCACTGAAGAACGCCGACTTCTTGTGGATCTCGAGCGCGGTCTTGTACTTGTCCCAGTCGTGCTCGCCCGAAGCGAGCTTTGGAATCGGCTGGAACTCGTTCACACGCGACAGGCCGATCCAGATCTGATCGGACTGTACGAGCACCGACAACGTGACGTGCTCGTCGTCCTGCTGGACGTTGGCAGTGTCGCGCGTCTTGCCCTTCGGCTGGATATTGATCTGGGCAATGTTGACCCAGACCGCGGTCACGAGAAGAAAGGCAGTCAAGCAGCTCATCAGGTCGATGAACGGAACGATGTTCAGCTCGACGTTGACGCTACCTTTGCCTTCGGCTCCTACTGCTGCACCCATGAGTAAACCTCCTCGCCAGGTTTCGTAGCTGGTAAGAAGATGGATTACGCCTGGGGCTGCATCTGGGCGCGGTGCGACGTCACGAGGTTGACGACCTGGACGGTCACCTCGTTGATGTCGTCGACCACGTGCGTGGTCTTGCCCTGGAGGAGCGAGTAACCGAGGAGGCCGAGGAGCGAGGTACCGATACCGAACGCGGTGCAGTTCAGGGCTTCGGAAATACCGTTCGCGAGCTCGGTCGCCTTGTTGCCGCCTTCGTCGCTACCGACGGAGCCGAACGACTTGATCATGCCGGAGATGGTGCCGAGGAGGCCGGCCATGACGGCGAAGTTCGCGAGCATTGCGAGGTACGGGGTGCGCGCGTTGATCTTGGGGAGCTCGCGGAGCGCGGCCTCGTCCATGGCAGCCTGGACTTCGTCGTCGCTCTTGTTGAACTTCATCAGACCGGCCTGAACGATGCGGGTCATCGGCGTCGGGTTACCCGAGCAAACCTTGATGGCACCCTGCACGTTGCCGCTCATCACCTGGCTCTTGAGGAGCGCGAGGAGCTTGTCCTTATCGACCGAGGCACGGAACAGGTAAACCGCGCGCTCCACGATGACAGCGATCGTGAGAACCGAGGTGAAAAGGATGGGCCACATGCCCCATCCACCCTTGTGAAACGCGGTCGAGATAGCAGTCAGCATCTTGAGAACATCTCCTCGCTCTGATGGAGCGGTGCAGGTTGGACTCGGCGGCTATGTGCAACGGTCGATCCACGGCGCAACTCTTCGAGATAGTTGGAGATGCGCGAACTGATCAGGGGATCACCAACGGGGCATCTCGGGACGTACCGTAGCTTTCTGCCCCGCAACCTTTTGTTCCTGTGATGCTGTGGGGAACGCGCGGGAACCGATCGGAAACGCTATTGTCTTTAAAGCATGCAGTTGCGCCGCTTCGTGGGATTGGTCGACCTCGGCGTGCTCACGATCTTGATCGCCGCCGTCATCTTTCCGCCGCGCGAGATGCTCGCGGACTCGGCCATGAAAGGTGACTCGAAGGACCGATTCGCGTTGGCACTCGCCGAGGCGAGAACGATCGCTCAGCCCGGGGATCCGCACCGCGTGGAGAAGCTCCAGCACGAGCTCGGCGAGGTCAACTTCAAGGATTGGGCGGTCGAGGTTTCGATCGACGGCGCTGCCAAGACCAAGGCGTCGCCCGAGCACTGGCGATCGCTGCTCGCTGCATCGGTTGCGTACATCGAGCGGCTCGAGGCGAAGCCTGCGCTGACGTGGGCCGTCGAGGCCTTCAAGGCGTGCGAGAAAGCCGGCGAGCCCGCGTGCCCGAGCTGGGAAAAGACGCGGATGGAGATCTATCGCGACCATATCCAGGCAGGTGTCGATGCCGGAATCGACCCGCGGAAGAACCCCAAAGGCTTCCGCGAGGCCGGCGAGAGCAAGATCCGCGCGACCCGTATTGGACCTGGCCACGACAAGGACCAGGAGACGCCGGCACCCGCGCCTGCCCCGACGCCCTGACCCACGTAACCGGGCGGACAGCAACTCATCTCGGCGATGTCCGGGTGTGTTCGCGCTCGTGTCATCTCGTGATCGCGCGCTAGTATCTGCTCTATGCGCAGGCTGCTGCTGCTCGGGGTGCTGGCTGCTTGCGGACCGAAAACCAAGGGACCGGCGGTCACCGCCCCACCCAAGGCTCTGTCCGCGAAAGAGATCGCCTCACAATCCAACCCGGCGATCGTGTTCATCGACGTTGGCGAAGGCGATCAACGTGGAGCCGGCACCGGCTTCATCATCGACCAATCGGGCGTGATCGCCACGAACTTCCACGTCGTCCGTGGCAACAGCTCGATCAAGGTGAAGCTGTTCGGAGGCGAGACGTACAAGGTCTCGGACGTCATCGGCATCGACCCCGGGCGCGACCTCGCGTTGATCAGGATCGAGCCTACGAAGGCGCTGCCGACCGTCAAGCTCGGCGATTCCGATCAGATGTCTGCCGGTGACCAGGTGGTCGCGATCGGCAACCCGCTCGGCTTGGATCACACCGTGTCGAGTGGCTTGGTCTCGCAGGTGCGACCGCAGTGCACGACCGAGATGGTCGACTTCGCGCTGAAGAATCAGAAGCGCCTCGACGAGCTCGCCGCGAAGGCGCAGTCCCGGCAGCAGCTGACCGAAGCCGAGCGCGAAGAAGCGAGCAAGCTGCTGTGCCGACAGGAGCTCAAGTACTTCCAGATCAGCGCGCCGATCTCGCAAGGCTCCAGCGGTGGCCCGCTGTTCAACCAGGCCGGCGAGGTCGTCGGCGTGACCACGCTGATCTATCTCAACGGTCAGAACATCAACTTCGCGATCCCGACGAACTATCTGAAGGAGCTGGTCGCTCGTCCCGCGAAGCTCTCGCTCGACGACTTCGCGGCGAAGACCAAGGATCCTGATCAGGAAGACAACGGTCCCGCGTTCAAGCTCGAGCGCAAGGTCCCCGACCACGCGCTGACGATCTTCGACGGCTGCAAAGGCGATCAGATCGTCCAGCTCGAGAACGATATCTGGGGAGCCATCGGTGTCGGCGCGCCGATCTACAACAAGGGCGAGTTCGAGGCGTGCTTCCGGATCTATGAAGGTGTCGCCACGAAGTACGAGAACGGGCCGCCGTGCAAAGGCATCAAGATCGCGTTCGGAGACGGTCTCGTGCGCATCAGCACGATGGACTACAAGGGCGACGACAAGGGCGAGCGCGTCAAGTCCTGGAAGCAGAAGGCGTGGGCGATGCGCGACACGTTCGACGGGTTGCTCGGAGCCGCGAAGCGCTGGCGCACCGCAAACCCCACCAAGTTCGACCCGAAGCTGCTCGGCCCGAACTCGCAGTGATCCTGTACCTGTTCGATATCGACGGGACGTTGCTCCACGCGCACGGCTCGGGTCGCGAAGCGTTCGATGAGGTGTTCGTCGAGCGGCACGGGCTCGCGAATGCGAGTGAAGGCATTCGCTACGGCGGCAAGACCGACCCACAGATCATCCGCGAGATCTTCGAGGCACGGATGGGACGCGCTCCGACCCGAGACGAGATCGACGGATTCCTGGATGCCTACATCCCCCGGCTCAGGACGATGCTCGAGAGCAATCGCGTGATCGTGATCGAGGGCGTGATCGCTGCGCTGACCGATCTCGCGAAGCGCGAGGGCGTGATGCTCGGCGTCGCGACGGGAAACATCCGGCGCGGTGCGCGCGAGAAGCTCGAGGCTGCGAAGCTGACGAGCTGGTTCGACACCGTCGATGTCGGCGGGTATGGCTGTGACTCCGCGGTGCGCAGCGAGCTCGTGGGGCGAGCGATCGAGCGCGGCCGCGAACGAGGTGCGACCGGCGAGGTGATCGTCGTCGGAGATACGATCCACGACATCTCGGCGGCGCGTGCGTGCAAGGCCACGGTCGTTGCGGTGACGACGGGTGCAGATCCGGCGGACAAGCTAGGTCATGCGGATGTCGTGATGACGTCGTTGGCGGAGCTGCCGGCGTGGCACGAGAAGAGGTTCGATGGTCGCTCCTGACGTACGCTGGCTCAGGGAGCCGTCCAACCCGCGAGATCGATGAGATGGGGTCGCATCTCGATGGTCACCAGATCCTTGACCGTCTTGCCGTCGAGCGATGACGTGCGGAGCACCCAGCGGTCGGGCTTCTCCGCCACCCCGACGAACGCGATCTCTGTGTCGTCCGGCGACCACACGAAGTCGCCGATCGCGATCTGGGACGTGACCTGCGTCTTGATGTTCGACCTCAGATCCCACAGCCAAAGCGAATCGATTCCCGTTTCCGCTGCCTTGTAGAGGATCGAGCACGCGAGCTTGCTGTCGTCGTGCGAGAATTTGCACTCGCACCTCGTCGGCTCGGCGTCGAGCTTGATCGTCTGTGGCTTGGCCGAGCCATCGAGTGTCGTCACGATCAGCTGCTTCTCGCAGCTCACGGCCTTCGTGCCATTCGGGGAGTACGCGGGCTCGATCGTATAGCCGTCGCTCTTGCGAATGAGCCCCGGATACTCCGTTCGCTTCTTGTCACTGATGCGAATCGAGAACGCGGGCAACTTGCTCAGCTGCGCGTAGCTGCCGTGCACGATGTCTCGACCCGCCGCCACGACGACACCGAGGTCGTCGTCGCCGCGCTTCGCTTCCTCGAACAGGTCCCGCCACACCTGCGGGTCGCCGTCGCTGACGCAGATCTTGAAGGGCTGAGAGATCCCACCCGCACATCGCGACACGAGCTTGCCGTCCGGCGTCATGAACTCGACCTCGTGCACGCTCTTTTTGGCAACGATCGCCGGCGCGCGCAGATCGATCACGAAGGGTTCGTTGTCATCACCACGCCGCCCGGCGATCAGCTGCGAGCCCACGACCAGGTCGCGAGGGCCGGCGATCGTTGTCGTGACCGGGGTCGTGCCGTCGGGGTCGATCAGCGTCAGCGGCCCCGTCTTGATCGGCTGGCCGGATTGCACACTCTCGATCGAGTACACGATCAGGCCGCGCTTGCTCTTCGGCGTCGCCAGCTCCTTGGTTGCCGGAGGCGCATCGACGGTGACGATCGGTTGCGGCCCTGGAGGGGGCGTTGGAGTGGGGGGCTCGGTCGGCTTGCCCTTGTCGCAGGCCACCACGAACGAGATCACGACGATCCAGCTCCGCATCTCGACACGCTAAACCAGAACGATCGCGGTTTGCCACAGAACCGCGGTGGACGTGGTGGTGGCGTTGATGCTGGTCGTGGGGATGTCGGGCCTGGCGAAGCCGGGCAAAGGACGTGGGAGCTCGACGTCGAGCTCGTATCCAAGCACCGGCTCGAAATCGTCGAGCACCGGCGTGCGTCGACCGCTCCTGCTCTGAACGGGGACAGTCTCGAGTTGCGTGACTCAGGCTTCGTAAGTCAGCGAAGTACCTCGACTCAACTGGGGACAGTGTTGAGTAGCGTCCAGCAGTTGGCGCCGGTTGCGTGCGGGTGAACGTGGATGTGGTCGTGTTGCTGAACGTGTTGGTGAACGTGGTCGTGTTGGTGAACGTGGTCGCGCTGGTGGACGTGGTCGCCGTGGTGAAGGTGGTCGTTGGTGAAGGTGGTGGTGTTCTATCGCGCGATGTTTGCGCGGTGGGGCGTGGGTCAGGTGGCTGACGCCGATCGGAGCGAACGGCCAGCACGGCTTCGGTTCTGGCGCGACGGTGCGGTGCGCGCGATCGAGGTCGTCGAGGTGCGCGACGGCGCGATCCCGCGGATGCATCACTTCATGCAGCCGGCGCTGCTGGCGTTGTTCGCGATCGCCGACTAATTACAAACGCGGCGCTCACAGCTACCGCTACTGCACTCCGAGTCGGCCGTGCAGCGCTCGCCACGCTTGCGCTCGTTAGGCACGCACACCCTCGACTTGGCCCCGGGTGCTTTTCTCGCGCAGTTGTCCGACCGGCAATCGCTGTCCTGGCCGCACGCCTCGCCATTCGCGCCGTCGCCGCTGCCCTGGACGATCCACAGCCAGTAGTCGCGCGTCTTGTAGAGCCCGAAGGCGAGGGCCGCGACGATGATCGCGGTGATCGCGAGGCCGAAATAGCCCATCGGCTTGACCTCCTCCTTGCCGTCGGCCTTGTCCTCGGGCTTCCTCGGCGGGAGCTCGGCAGGATCGAGCCGCGGATCGGGGCCCATGGTGGCGGCCGCTTCGAGCGCTGCACGCACGGCGTTGTCGATCTCGTGCCACGATTCGTGGCTCGGCACGTTCGGCTTGAGTGATTTGCGATCGTGCGTGCCGCCGCTCTGCCACCTCGCGGTCGCGAACAGCACCTCCTCGCCCTTCTCGAACCTGCGCACCAGCACCTTGCCGGAGGCGTCATGAGTGACTCGCCACGACCCGACCTCGGCGACGACGTACCGCATCCGCGGAGCGTACTACTTGTTCAGACCGTGTTCCTCGCGAACTGCGGCGTTGCGCGCGTCGGCGCGTTGCAACGCGGGCCGCTGGTCGAGCCGATCGACATACGCGCTCAGCGCCGGCGAGGGCTCGATCATCTTGAACTGCAGCATGAAGCGCAGCGTGCCGCCGAACACGACATCGGCCATCGAGAACGTATCGCCGAGGAGGAACTGCTTGCCGGCGATCGCGTACTCCATCGCGGTCACCATGCTGGCGTAGTCGCCCCACCCGACCTGACCTGGTTTGAACTCCCACTTGTTGAGCTTGGCCGTCGCGCCCGGCTCGATCACCGACGGCGCGTAGAACGACCAGCGCAGATACGTCCCGCGGCGCGGGTCGTCGAGCGCGGGCGCGAGCGTGCCCGACGAGTACCGGTCCGCGAGGTACAGCGCGATCGCCGCGGCCTCGGCGACCACCACGTCCCCGTCGGTCAGCGTCGGCAGCTTGCCCATCGGGTTGATCGCGAGGATCTCTGGCGCCTTCTGGCCGCCCTTCATGATGTCGACGAACGCCAGCTCGTAGGGCTGGCCGACTTCTTCGAGAGCCCACAGGGTACCGGCCGCGCGCGAAAACGGATGGTGATAGAGCGTGATCATGGCGTTGGTTTACAGCGTTTCGCGAGGCCCGCGTCGCCGTACCAGGTGTGGATTTCTGGAACCAGCCGGCCGATGGCGATCGCCGGATCGTTTTTCAGTAAGCCATCCAGCTCTTCACGCTTCGCGTCGAAGATGAAGATGCCCGCCAGCGCGGTGCGCTCGGTCTCCGGCGAATCGATCGGACCCGCAACCACCAGCTTGCAGGTTGCCGCCATCGCCTTGATGTTGGCCATGTGCCCCTCGAATACCTTCGTGCTCTCGTCGGTCTTGTCGGGTGTCCATGCCGGCCCACGACGCAGCAACACGAACTGATACGACTGCATCTCGAACTTCTCCGGCGCGGCCGGCGCGGGTTTCGGTGAACCACATGCAACGAGCGCCAGCAGGGTGAGCTTCATCCAGCGACAGTAGCTCAGTCGTCCTGGACCAGCGACTCGACGTATGCGAGCAGCGCCACCTCGTCGACCTCACCATCGGGCTGTCGCGGCAACGAGTGGATCTGCATCCAGCCGACATCGCGAAGGTCGCTACCGAGCGCCATCGCCGTCTCGAGATCGATCTCCCCGGGTCGACCAGGACGCGCCGCGAGCACGACGTAGGTCTGCGGTCGCCCGTGATCTTCGATCGCGCAACCAACGACCTCGGCGATCGCGTCGTCGGCGGACTGGAGGCGTTCGATCATGTCTTCGGGGAGCGTCACCATGCGCGGCGCGTCGCGGAGGTTGATCACCGCGTCGGTCTCGAGCGGACCGTAGAGGTGCGGGAAGTCCTCGTCGGCATCCTGCGCACGCTCGTACTTGATCTCGGCGGAGACCCGTCGCGGATCGATCCGCAGGATCACCAGCTCGCTGACATCGCGATAGATCCGGTGCAGCGTGTGGCGCCACTGCTCCTCGGTGGAGAGATGGATGAAGCCCTCGGTCTCGAGCGAACCGGCTCGGTACTCGCGCGAGGCCTGCGAGCGGTCCCAGGCGGCTCGCGTCGTGATGTGAAACAACGGCTTCACGATCGACGATCAGCATCGCATGCGCGGCGCCTACAACGCGAGCGTCATGAGGATGTCGTCGATCGACTCACCATCCGGCCGGAACCGGTCCTTGATCCGACCGACCTCGACGAACCCGAGCGTGCGATAGAGCGCCTGGGCGCGCAGGTTCGGACCGAACACGCCGAGATCGATCCACGCGAGCCCCTGGCCACGCGCCCACGCGATCGTCGTCTCGCAGATCGCCTTGCCGAGGCCGCGATCGCGATGCCCGGGCTCGAGCCCGATCCCGAGTGTTGCGCGATGTAGGTCGCTCACGATCGGACCGCCCTTGAGATCGAGGTGCCCGACGATCTCGCTGTCGGCGAACAGGCCCCACGTCCGCATCCACCCGGGCTCGGTCAGTGGCTTCACCCACTGCGTGCGCAAGCGCTCCTCGCGCGGCCCGCGATCGATCGGCGTGCCGTGCGCGAACGGCCGACTGCGGATGGTCTCGCGCTCCGACCACAACCGTTCGATGTGCGCCAGCATCGCCTCGACGTCGGCAAGCTCGCACAGCCGGATCACACGCCGAGCCCCTGGATCGACATCCCACCGTCGACACTGATGCATTGCCCGGTGATGTACGACGACGCCGGCATCGCGAGGAACGCGATCGCTCTCGCGACCTCGTGCGGCTCGGCGACCCGCCCGAGCGGGGTGGCCGCGATGATCGCGGCGAGCTTTGCAGGATCCGCGAGCACCGGCTCGACCAGTGGCGTCTTCGTGTACCAGGGCGCGACCGTGTTGACGCGGATCCCATCCCTCGCCCACTCGAGCGCGAGCGTGCGCGCGGCCTGCGCGAGCCCCGCCTTCGCCGACGCGTACGCCACGCCGGTAGGGAGCGCGAGATGGCCCGCGACCGACCCGACGTGGATCACCGACGCATCGCCCGCCGCCTTCAACTGTGGATGCAGGTCGCGCGACAGCAGCAGCGGCGCCGTCAAGTTGAGATGGATCAACCGCTCGATCGTCGAGTCCTCGTACGAGGTCAGCGGCCCGCGCACGTTCGTACCCGCGTTGTGGACCAGCACGTGGAGCGGCCCGTTGAACCGAGCAACGATGCTGGCTCGGTCGGTCGTGACATCTGCGACCAGGGTCTCGTGCGGACACGTCGGATCGACCGAGCGCGCGACCACGACCACCTTCGCACCGAGCGCCGCGAGCTCGTCGGCAACCGCGCGACCGATGCCACGCGTCCCACCTGTCACCAGCGCGGTACGACCATCGAGACGCCAGCATCGAGCATCCTGCACCGTCACTTGGCGTGCTTCGCGACCAGGGCGATGTACGCCTCCATCGCCGCGTCCTTGGTCGTGCCCTTGTGCTTCGCCCACGCGTCGAACTTCGCGCGACCCTTGAGGTCGAGCATGCCGGGGCGCGAGCCACTAGCATCACCGACGGTCGCCTGCTTGTACAAAGCGTACATGTCGAGCATCACGTCATTCCCAAGCCCGGTGACCGGCTTGATCTTGGCCTGCGCATCCGCGAACCGCTGAGCGAGATCGGACATGCGACCGAGGATATAGGATCGTGGGATGCGACTGCGCTGGTGGGTGATCCCGATCGTGGTGGTCGGGTTGGCGTGGCGCAACAGCGAGGACAAGCCGCTGGATCTCACGGCCGGCTCGACCAAGGAGACGTTCGGGTTCCTCGACCGCACGAGCGGCCGGTTCGTCGAGATCAATCCGAACGGAATGGCGTTCGCCCGGTTCACGTTCTAGCGAGGCGCGCAGACGTTCGCGGTCGCGGGCGCCGCAGTGCTCGTGCCGATGAAGCGCGGCTCGGTGCGGTTCTCGGTATCCGGCAGCAGGCCGCAGGCGTTGTTCTGGGTCGCGGCCTTCGACACGCACATGCCGGTGTTCGCGACGCGCTCGTCGGCGATGCAGAAGGTCGGAGCGCGACCGGCGAGGTCGGCGCACGATCCAGCGCACGCCACGGTGCAGAAGCCCGCGGGGTGG
>JBBQJJ010000143.1:0-18708 GCA_038325805.1 Haliangiales bacterium | reverse complement strand
CGGTCAACAAGCAGCTCTCGATCAGGCTTGGCTTCGCGCTGCCGATTCTCGTGACTGGTCAGAAGGATATGATGGGCGACAGCGTCGGTGGCGTCGACTTCCGTACGCTGACGCTGGGAGGTTCCTATGCGTTCTAGTCTCTTGCTCGTGTTGCTGATCGGTTGCGCGAAGCCCGATCAGATCAAGCAGTGCTATCCGATCGCGTCGTGGCAGACACCCACCTTCCAGTGCGAAGGTGCCGCGCCTCCTCCGCCGCCACCACCAGTGGTCGAAGAACCGCCGCCGCCCGTCGACATTCCGCCCCCGGTCGTCGAGGTCAAGGAGGACAAGATCGAGCTCAGGCAGAAGGTCGAGTTCGACGTCGCGAAGGCCACGTTGCTCCCCGAGAGCAAGACGCTCCTCGATCAGGTCGTCACGATCATGAAGGAGCACCCCGAGATCGAGAAGATCCGGATCGAAGGCCACACCGACAGCGACGCGAGCGACGCGTACAACCTCAAGTTGTCGAACGAACGCGCCGCGTCTGTCCGCGCCTACCTCGAGAGCAAGGGCATCGACGGCAAGCGGATGGAGAGTAAGGGCTTTGGCGAGTCCAAGCCGATCGGGGACAACTCCACCGAGCAGGGCAAGGACGACAATCGCCGCGTCGAGATCCATATCGTCAAGCGCAAGAAGTAGCTCCTGCAGCGCCGTGTCGCGGCCAGGGATTGACCGGTTCCGGTCGCCCACGCATCGTAGGAAGCATGTTCGCAAGCTCGCAGACGGTGGGTGAGGCCCGGGCGCAGTACTTCCAGGTCAGCGGGTTCGACGAATCCTCGTACACCGAGCGTTGGGTCAAGCTGAAGCTCGGCCCGATCCCGTTCGCGTTCCCGAACACCGAAGGCCGCAAGGTCGCGGTGAAGCTGCACGACCTCCACCACGTCGCGACCGGCTACACCACGAGCTGGACCGGCGAGGCGGAGATCGCCGCGTGGGAGATCGGCGCCGGCTGTGGGCGTCATGTCGCCGCGTGGGTGCTCAACATGATGGCGGCGTCGATGGGGATGCTTCACGCACCACGCAACGTGATCCGCGCGTTCCGCAGAGGTCGCGCATCGTCGAGCCTGTACCGAATGACCTACAGCGATGCGATGCTCGGCTGGACCGTCGGCGAGCTTCGCGACCGCTTACACATCCCTCGTTGACTCCGAGTCAATGCAGATTAGGCCTGCGGAATTCGACGTGACGCTGCTTCGCCGTGATTGACAACCACACGCAACCACATTATTAGGGGTCCGCGACTGCGTCGGGAAACTGATCTGGGGACGTGTGGAATTCTCATGGAGACATCCAAGTTTAGAGGCGCACGGGATGCGTCGGTGGGCTCGTTCGTGTACGGGGAGGTCGAGATGCCGGTGAAATGGGATCCGTCGACTCCCGTTCTGAACGCTCCTTCCACGTTGGAGGGGACGGAGCGCACACCCACGTTCGAACCCGCCGATTTCGGCGAAGGCGAAGGCGAGCGAACGGTCGTCACGAACACGGGCTTCGATGTCAAGGCCCGCTACACGGGGCGCGCCGCTGCAGTCGCGCGGCTCCAGCAGCTCGCGGACAAGGCGTTCGATCAGCGCGAGCTCGCGTTCGTGCTGATCTCCGCGGACCCGGGTCTCGGCAAGAGCCGGATCATCGGCGAGCTCGCGGCGCGCGTCCGCACCCAACACCCCGCCGCGCTGGTGATGTCCGGCATCGCTGATGAAAACGCCCCGGCCTACGGTCCGGTCGCGCGCGCGCTGACCACTCGCTTCGGCCTCGCGCCCGGCGAAGATCCGGCGGAGAGCCGAGACAAGATCCAGGCAGGCGTCGCCGAGGTGATGCCCGCATCGCGCGTCACCGAGACCGCGCACCTGATCGCGCACCTGCTGCGCTGCCCGTTTGACGACAGCCCGGTGGTGACGCCCTTGCTCGAGTCGCCGCAGCGCCTCGAGGCGCGGCTGTTCATGTCGCTCAAGCGGATGCTCGCGGCCGAGGCCGAGCGCTATCCCGTGATGCTCGTCGTCGAGAACCTCGAGCTCTGCGGCACGGACACCATCAACTTCATCCAGTACCTCGCCGCCGGGCTCCGCGATCAGCGTGTCGCGATCATCGGCACGGCCACGCCGCAACTCGCCGATCGCCACCCGCAGTTCGGCGAGGGCGAAGTCGCACCGGTCAAGATCGAGCTGTCGCCGCTCACGCAGGACGAATCCGAAGAGCTGGTCCGCCTGCTGTGCAAGCCGCTCGATGAGGGCCGCGCGGTCCCCCAGCAGATCATCCAGCACGCCCGCAACCTGGGTGGTTCGCCGCGCGCGATCCACGAGCTCGTCCGCCTGCTCCTCGAGAGCGACGTGTTCGTGCGTCAGGGCGTGATGTGGAGCATCGATGTCGTCAAGCTCGCGGCTACCAAGCTGCCGAAGTCGTATGACGAGATCGTCGCCGCGCGGCTCCGCGTGATGGACGCGACCGAGCGCCGCGTGATCGAGATGGCCGCCGTCGTCGGCGAGACCTCGTGGCTCGACGCGATCCTCGCCCTCGAGCGCGCCCTCTCCACTCGCAACAGCGGTTCGATCCTCCCCGATCCCGATGGCCCCACGTTGGCGCAGATCGCGGCCAGCGGCGATCACTCGCGGCTCTCCGTGGTCGCGGCGATCGGCAAGCTCGTCGAGCGCGAGTGGTTGACCGAGGTGTCGCTGTCGTCGATCTCCGGCGAGCGCGAGCTGCGGTTCGCGTCGCCAAACCTGTGGTCGGTCGTCTACAAGAGCATCGAGGAGTCGCGGAAGCGCATCCTCCATCAGGCGGTCGCGCTGTGGCTCGAGCTGCACCCCGAGGGGCGCGGTCCGGCCGCGCAGGAAGAAGTCGCTCGGCACCTCGCCCTCGGTGGCGAGGCCCGCGAAGCGGCGAGTCGGTACCGCCGCGCCGCCGAGGCCGCGCGGGCGCAGTTCGCGAACGAGCGCGCGATCCGGTTGTTCGATCGCGCCCTCGCCTGCATCGGCGATACGGATCTCGCGGCGCGCATCCACCTCTGGCACGACCTCGGCTCGGTCTACGAGCTGATCGGTGACTTCGAGGCCGCGCTCGGTGCGTTCGAGCGCATGCTGCGGCTGTCGTGGGTCGCCGCGAGCAAGACCAAGGCAGCCGTCGCGTTCAACAAGATGGGCCGCGTCTGGCGCCGCAAGGGCGACCTCAAGCTCGCGCTCGAGTACCTGAACCGTGGGCTCGAGCTGTTCCGCGCCGCCGGCGATCAACGCGGCATCGCCGGCTCGCTCGACGACATCGGCAAGAGCTTGCTGATGCTCGGCAAGTACGACGAGGCCCACGCGAAGATCACCGAAGCCCTCGCGCGTCGCGGCAAGCACGGCGACAAGCGTGCGATCGCCACGTCGCTGTCGCGGCTCGGCGATGTCCAGCAGGAGCGCGGTCAGTACGAGGCCGCGCAGATCTGCCACGAGGAAGCGTTAGAGCTGCGGCGCGCCTCCAACGATCGCTGGGGCGTGATCGTCTCGCAGAACCACCTCGCCGCCCTCGCGTTCGAGCTCGGTGACTACACCGCTGCCCGCACCGGCTGGCTCGCGGCGCTGCCCGAGGCCGAGGCGATCGGTGCGCTGCCGCTGTGCGCGCTGATCCTGACGAACCTCGGCGAGCAGGCGCTCGTCGACGTCAAGCTCGAAGAGGCGCGCAGCCGGCTAGAGAACGCGCTCGAGATCATCGAGGACATCGAGGATCGCGGGCTCGAGAGCGATTGCTGTCGGCACCTCGCGCTGCTCGAGAAGCTGCAGGGTCACACCGGTGCAGGCAAGGATCTCGCCGAGCGCGCGCTGACCGTGGCCAAGAAGGCCGGGCTGCGTGAAAAGGAGGCGCAGGCCTACCTCACCCTCGGGGACGTCCTGTCCACCAGCCTCGTTTCGTTCGGGATGGATGACTCGGCGCCGAGCGCGCCCGCCGCCGTCGCGTTCGGCAAGGCGATCGAGGTGCTGCAGAGCATCAACAACGAGGCTGCCCTCGGCAAGGCGCTGTTCCAGTTCGGTCGCTACAAGGCCGAAATGGGAGAGGTCGCCGATGGCAAGGACATGCTCCGGGACGCGCTGATGTGCTTCTCGAAGCTCGGCCTGGAGCGCCCCGCAGGCGAGGTCGAGAAGCTGCTGGCCACGCTGACCTGAGCGGACCCGCGCGCCAAATTCTCACGCCGATCTCGCAGGTTCGCCTTGCCTCCGCGTGCTGGGGACGGCATGGTCCTCGGTCCCGGTGCTGTGGTTTTGGATCGGCTTCTTCGTGTTCGTCGGCGTGCTCTTGGCGCTCGACCTCGGCGTGCTTCATCGCAAGAACGAGACGCCCACGATCAAGAGCGCGGCCTACTGGACCGTTGCCTGGATGTCGCTCGGGCTCGCGTTCACCGGCTTCGTCTACCTGATGTACGACAACGCCTGGCTCGGCGCGACGCTGATGGAGCGCCACGAGGTCACCAACGTCCTCGAGGTCTCGAAGAACCCCGGGCCGAACGCGTCGTTCATGTACGTCTCCGCGTATCTCCTCGAGTACGCGCTCTCCGTCGACAACATCTTCGTGATCTCGCTCCTGTTCACGCAGTTCCGGATCCCCACGAAGTATCAGCACCGGATCCTGTTCTGGGGAATCCTCGGCGCGATCGTGTTCCGGCTCTCGATGCTGTCGGGTGGCGCGTTCCTCGCGCAGAAGTTCGACTTCATCTTCTACATCTTCGGCGCATACCTCGCGTACCAGGGCTTCGGTCTGCTGCGTGGCGAGGACGACAACGAGGACGAGCCCAAGACGAGTCGCCTCGTCCGGATCCTCCGGCGCTGGGTCACGATCTCCGACGGTGATCACGGCGGCAAGTTCACGGTCCTGATCGACGGCAAGAAGGCGTGGACCACCGCGTTGATCTGCTTGATCTCCATCGAGCTCACCGATGTCGTGTTTGCCCTCGACTCGATCCCCGCCGTGCTGAGCGTCAGCGAGGACGTCTTCATCATGGTGACGTCGAACATCTTCGCCATCATGGGGCTGCGCAGCCTGTACTTCGTGCTCGCCGGTGCGATGGACCAGTTCAAGTATCTCAAGATCGCGCTCGCGATCTTGCTGATGATGATCGGCGTCAAGCTGTTCCTCCACAACCACATCCACATCCCCCACTGGATCTCGTTGATGGGCATCGCCGGCATCATCGGCGCCGGCGTGTTCGCATCGGTGATCTCGAGCCGCCGCGAGGAGGCCGCGGCATCGCTCAATTCGATGAAGGCGGCCGAGGCCACCCCGGATCACGACAAGCCGGCCGACAAGCCGGAAGCGTAAAACAGCTCCGGTTTTTTCCGACGCGCGGCCCCCGCGCATATCATCGCGGCATGGCTCGCTCCGCACTGTTCCGGACCCTTCGTCGGGTGTTTCGCCGCGCTCGTGCCGCCAAGCTCGGCATCGAACACCAGCACGGACCGTCGCGTCGCGACGTGTTCTTCGGCTCGCTCGGCGCCGCCGCGCTGCTCCCGCTGGCGTCGGCGTGTGGCGACAACAGTGGTACCGAGCAGGGCGCGCGGATCGCGATCGTCGGCGGCGGCATCGGTGGACTCACGGCCGCGCACTTTCTCGGTCTCGCCGGCGTCAAGGCCGACGTGTTCGAGGCGCAGATGCGCGTCGGCGGGCGGATGTTCACCGATCGCACCACGTATATGAACGGCCAGCTGGTCGAGCTCGGCGGCGAGCTGATCGACTCGAACCACATCGTGATCCCTGCCCTCGCCCGCAGCTTCGGGCTCGAGCTCGACGACCTCGTCGCCGAAGCCGAAGCGAACGAGGTCAGCCCGGAGCTGTTCTTCTTCTCGCCCAACGGCGCCAACCCCTCCGCGGTGATCAACGCGCAGACGCTCGCCGATGCGTTCACCCCGGTCGCCGAGCTGATGGCGATGCAGGCCGCCGCGAGTGAAGGCGAGGACGAAGCCAGCGTCACCGAGTTCGAGCGAATCGACGCGCTGTCGATTCCGCAGTGGCTCGAGCAGGAAGCTGGCCTCGTCGCCGTCAACGGCCGACTGCCGCTGATCCGGCGCGTGCTCGAGCTCGCCTACCTCGAGGAGTACGGCCTACCCGCCGAGGAGCAATCGGCGTGGAACATGATCTTCCTGATCGACTTCGAGACGCCCGATCCGTTCCGGATCTTCGGCGACTCCGACGAGCGCTTTCACCTGCACGCCGGCAGCGATGCGATTCCGCTCGCGATCGCAGATCGCATCCCAGACCAGATCCACCTCGATCACAAGCTGACCAAGGTGGTAGCGAACCAGGATCGCTTCGAGCTGTCCTTCGACACCAGCGGCGGCCCCGTCGAGATCGAGGCCGATCACGTGATCTACGCGCTGCCGTTCAGCGTGCTGCGCGACATCGACCTGACCGAAGCCGGGATGTCCGAGGAGAAGCTCGAGATCATCAACGAGCTCGGCTACGGCACCAACTCGAAGGTGATGATGCAGTTCACCGACAAGCCGTGGGAGACCGGTCCGCGCGCGTCCGATGGCAGCGTGATCACCGATGTCGGCACGGTCCAGACCGTGTGGTCGACGTCGCGTGGACAGGACGGTAAGGAGGGCATCCTGACCAACTTCGCCGGCGGTTCGCGCGGGCTCGAGATGGGTGACGGCAGCGCGGAGGATCAAGCCGCGATCGCGCTCGCCGACATCGACGTCGTGTTCCCCGGCACCAGCGCGAGCTACATCGCGGGCTCGGCGATCCGCCAGCACTGGCCGAGCAACCCGTTCGTCAAGGGCAGCTACGCGTCGTACCGCGTCGGTCAGTGGCGGTTCTTCGGGCTCGAGGGTGCGCGCGAAGGTAACCAGCACTTCTGCGGCGAGCACTGCTCCGAGGACTTCCAGGGCTACATGGAAGGCGGCGCGGATACCGGCACGCTGGTCGCTGCCGAGGTGCTCGACGACCTCGGCATCGCGTATCCCCTCATCCTCGCGGGCATCCTCGATCAGACGGCGAGCAAGCCGCGCGCGAGCTACCACCGCGGCAAGATGAAGCTGAGCCAGCTGCGTCGCTGGCCGGTCGACGGCAAGAAGCTCCGCGGTTGAGCTAACGGACGATGACCAGCATCTCGGTCTCGACCGTCTCCTCCGCCCACTTGCGCTTGTAGTCCATCTCGGTGCCGAGGTCGTAGCGACCCACGCCCTCCGCGACGAGCTCGACCACCTGGTGATACTGGAGTAGGCCCCCGATGCCGAGGTGCGAGTACGTATCGTCGTACGAGAACTGCAGGCCGCGATACTCGCGATCGAACACGGCACCGAGGATGAAGCCGATGTCGGCGTCGCCATGCCGCGCGAAGATCGTGCGTTGCTCGCCGCGCGCGCACAGTCGCGGCAACATCAGCGCGTAGAACTCGCGCATCGATCCCTGCGAGATGCCGACACCCTCGAGCGACTTCCAGCTCTTGCTCTCGACGGCCTGGATGCGTTCGTAGAGTGCAGCCGCCGTCTCCATCGTCGCGCGCACCGACTCGAAGGTCACGCCCTGCTCCGTCGCCGCGCGTAGCGTCTTGCGGATCGACTTGCGCAGCTCGCGCGATCGCCGCGACAAGAAGCCATCGACCCCACCGTCGAGGCTCGCGACGTGACGCAGGGTCGGGGTGCCCTGGCGCTTCTCCCAGTTGATCGGCAACACCCGCTCGAGCGTGCGGCGTTGCGGCCCGTCGAGCGTGTGCCCCGAGATGATCGCGAGCTGCCAGGTACGCCGGGCCGCGAGCATCGTCACGACCTCCTCGACCAGGCCCTCCGCATCGGCACCGATCAGCGGCGCGGCCAACCCCCACGCCAGCTCGACGGGCTCGAGGTAGGGAAACCCGGCGGGGTGGATCCCGCGCATGGCCGCGAAGTACCCGCCTTTGCCACGCAGCGTGAACGGGGTGCGCGGAGGCATCAGCGCCGACGACGCCGACAGGATCCACGCCGTTGTCGAGCAGAACCGGTCGATCGAGGGCGTCCGAGCCACCTCGGCATCGAAGTCATCCGCGCACGCGGCTAGATCGACGGGCTCCAACCTTCGTGCAGCTTACCCGGCTGATGCCACCGCGACAGCCGACTGTGGCTGCGTCGCAACAGCTGCTGGGTCCGTACGTTGCCGATCCTGCCGGGCAACCAGCTCTTACCGACGTGTCCCGCGGGCACGGCGATTGCTGCGATACTGCGCCAATGCGTCTTCTTTCCGTGCTGATGGCCGGGTCTTTGATCGGTGGCTGTGCCGCCAACAGCTACCGGATCCCGTCCGGCGAGCTCGAGCGGATCGCGAACAGCGCGCCGGAACAGCGAGGTCAGAGGGTCCGCGTGATCCAGGAGATCGGCAGCGGCACGGTGACCAACCAGACCGAGCAGGTCGGTCCGAACACCCAGATCATCTTCATCCCGCAGATCAACATCACCACGGGGCCTCGCTACACGCGCGGCGGCGGTGGGGTGGCCGGGAGTGGTCGCGTTGGTGGTGGTGGCGGTGGCAGCTCGGTCGGTGGCAGCGGCAGCGACGGCAAGGCGGCGGCGATCGCCGTGATCGTGCTGGCGGCGATCGGCATCTTCGTGCTCGCCGGGGTCGAGGGCTCGCGGTTCGATGGCTACGCGCAGCTCCACCCGATGCATCCGGTCCACCTGATCGGCAAGGACGGCGGCTACACGATCATGCCGCTCGCATGGATCGATCCCGCGGCCGCGGCGTGGACCGACAAGGCGATCGTCCGGCCCGATCAGGGTCCGTGGAATCAACTCGAGCGTGCGCCGCTATGGCGCACCGGGCCCTCGCTCAGCATGTATGCAGGCACCGGCATGTTGAGCTCCGCCGACGGCACCGTCGCTGCGGGTCCCGCCTTCACGATCCAGGGCGGCTTCTACCTCAACCAGTACGTCGGCATCATGGGCGACATCATGTTCGGCTGGCGCAACAACGAGGACAACGGCATCGCATTCGAGTCGCGGTACATGCTCGAGCTCCAGGCGATGCCGCTCCAGCTCGGCATCTTCCATGCTGGCGGTTTCGTCGGCGGTGGCTGGGCGTATCGCGCCGAGGATCAGGTCCGCAATCGCGAAGGCAACAGCGGCACCGAGGCGTTGATGGCCGGGGCGATGCTCCAGCTCGACATCAACACGCGGCTCGCGCTGACGGCCCGCGCCGGCATCGTCAAGGCGCACGACGAGCGGATGGGCGACTTCCTGTTCGGCCTCAGCGTGTACTGATCACTTCTGGTAGTTCGTCTTCCACTCGTCGTACGGCATCCCGTAGATCGCCTCGCGCGCGTCCGGGTCCGACAGCTCGACGCCACGCTCGACGGCGGCGGCCCGGTACCACTTCGACAGGCAGTTCCGACAGAACCCGGCGAGGTTCATCACGTCGAGGTTCTGCACGTCGGTGCGCTCCTGGAAGTGCTTGACCAATCGCCGGAACGCGGCGGCCTCGATCTCGGTGCGGGTCTGCTGGGGAATCTCGCTAGCCATGCGGATCCATAGCGCGTCTTTGCAGGTGACGCGTGCTATGAGGGGCCGTGGTTAGCGTCGCAGACGAACTGCCCCCGCTCCCCAGCTCTGTCACCGAGCTGCATCACGAGGGAACCACCTACTACATCGTCGGGACGGCGCACGTCTCGAAGCAGTCGGTGGACGATGTTCGCGCCGTGATCGATCGCGTCAAGCCCGACGTGGTCTGCGTCGAGCTCGACAAGGTCCGCCACGAGGCGCTGACCAAAGACTCGGCGTTCCGCGACCTCGACGTCTTCAAGGTCGTGCGCGAGGGTCGCACGCTGTACTTGCTCGCGCACCTCGCGCTCGCGTCGTACCAGCGCCGGATCGGTGCGTCGCTCGGCGTCAAGCCGGGTGCGGAGCTGCTCGCGGCCGTCAAGATCGCCGAGGAGCGCGGCATCCCGGTCGAGTTGATCGATCGCGACATCAACATCACGCTCAAGCGCACGTGGAAGAACCTCGGGCTGTGGAAGCGCTCGATGTTGCTGTCGTCGCTGATCGTCGGCTTCGAAGAGGACGACGATGATGACGACGACGAGGATGACGAAGACAAAGGCGTGACCGCGAAGACCGTCGAGGATCTCAAGGAGCCGAAGGCGCTCTCGGAGATGCTCCAGGAGCTCGGGCGCGCGGTGCCGCAGATCAAGAAGCCCCTGATCGACGAGCGCGATCAGTACCTCGCCACCAAGTCGATCTCCGC
This sequence comes from Haliangiales bacterium, assembly GCA_038325805.1. Classification (GTDB taxonomy): domain Bacteria; phylum Myxococcota_A; class Polyangia; order Haliangiales; family Haliangiaceae; genus JABFXX01. The sequence goes on along the minus strand of JBBQJJ010000143.1, from coordinate 8,496 downwards.
CGCCGCCGCACCCGACGGCGGCAAGCGCAAGGTCGTGGTCTCCGTCGTCGGCGCGGCGCACGTGCCGGGGATGAAGGAGAACTGGGGCAAGCCGGTCGACCTCGCCGAGCTCGACAAGATCCCGCCGCCCGGACTGCTCTGGACGATCATCAAGTGGGCGGTGCCGCTCCTGTTCATCGTCGGCCTGTTCTACTTCTGGCAGCAGTCCGACGAGACCAGCCTCATCGACATGATGCTCAAGTGGATCCTGCCCACGTCGATCGGCGCCGGCGGGCTGACGCTGCTCGCGGGCGGCTCCATTCTCTCCGTGCTGACGGCGATCGTCGTCGCACCGGTCGCGGCGATCCACCCGCTGCTCGGCACCGGCATGGTGGTCGGCGTCGTCGAGGCCTGGCGCAGACGTCCCAACGTGGTCGATTGCGAGCAGCTCCCCGACGACATCCAGACCTGGAAGGGGTTCTGGAAGAACAAGGTCACGCGGATCTTGCTGATCGCCGTCGCGTCTGGGATCGGCACCGCGGTCGGGTTCTGGGTCGGCGTGACATACGTCGTGACCGGCTAACTTTTGAGATGGAAACGCCATCGTAAATCGGTATGGTCCGACCACGATGACGATGAAGCGGCGCGACGCGCTGAAGACTCTCGGTGGGCTCGCCAGCATGGCGGGCATGGCGAAGCTCCTACCCGGCTGCGGCGATGACAACGGGGGTGTGCCGAAGCGACCGCCCGGGATCTCGACGATCGTCTACTTGATGCTCGAGAACCGGAGCTACGACCACGCCCTCGGTGCACGCAACTTCGAGGGGCTCGGTGGTGACGGCATCGACAACGCGAAGCCGATGCCGGATCTCGACGGCACGATGGTCGCGCCCTTCGAAGCCGGGGACGACAAGGGCGCTGCCGTCGCCACGCTCTGCGATCCGGATCCGCCGCACGGTTGGGATGCGTCGCACGCGTCGTTCAACCTCGGCGCGATGGACGGCTTCGTCCAGCAGCACCAGATGGATCACGGCAACGACACCGCGCTGCGCGAGCCGATGAAGTACATGACGCGCGCGAACCAGCCCATCTCGTGGGCACTCGCCGATGCGTACACGACGTGCGATCGCTGGTTCTGCTCGGTGATGGGCCCCACGCTGCCGAACCGCGCGTACTGGATGGCCGGCACGTCGTTCGGCCTCAACGTCAACCGGGACGTCGTCAACACGTTCTCGCGCGGCGTGCCGGTGCCGACCATCTTCAACCGCCTCGAGGAGGCCGGTGTCGACTGGTGCTACTATTTCGGCTCGATCTCGGTGGTGTCGTTCCTGACCGACACCAAGTCGGGTCCGTTCCAGATTCCACTCGGCGAGAACGACGGCACCGGTCGCGTCCGCCGGATGGGCGACGAGCGCGTCGGCGCCGGTGGCTTCTTCAAGGATGCGGCCGAAGGCACCCTGCCCGCCGTCGTCTACATCGATCCGGCGTTCGGCTCGAACGACGACCACCCCCCCGTCCACCCGATCCGTGGTCAGGAGCTGATCGCGGCGGTCTACACCGCGCTCGCGAAGTCGCCGATCTGGGAGAACTGCCTGCTGGTCGTCACCTATGACGAGCACGGCGGTTACGCGGACCACGTCCCGCCGCCCACCTCGGAGGACGACACGCTCGAGAAGTTCCAGGTCGATGGCTTCCAGCAGCTCGGCTTCCGCGTGCCGGCGTGGGTGATCGGCCCGTACGCGAAGCAGGGCTATGTCTCGAACGTGCAGTACGACCACACGTCGGCGCTCAAGTACCTGCAGAACACGTTCGGCCTCGAGGGGCTGACGGCGCGCATGGCCGCCGCCACGGACATCAGCGACTGCATCGATCTCGAGCGCCTCGCGAACAACGATCCTGCGCCACCGATCGAGCTGCCGATCATCACGGCGGACGACTACCCGTTCGAGACGTCGGCTTGTGTCGGAGGTACCGACTTCAAGCCGGCCGCCCACGACCCGATCACGGAGTTCGTCGAAGAGAATCCGGGAGTCCTCGACATCTATGCGGACGCGCGTTCGAACGTTCCCGCGTACATGGAAGGCATCCGTAACTACCTCCACCAGCACGGCGTCAGACGGTAAGTGGCCTTGCAGCGATCCGCTGCGTCCGCCACACTCGTACCACCCACGGAGGATTCATGAAGAAGCTTGCACTCGCTGCCGTCACCCTGCTGTTCGCCGCCACGCCGGCATTCGCCTGCCCCGACATGGAGAGCAAGACCGACGAAGCCGCGCCCCGCACGGCCGAGAAGGACAAGAAGGATGCGAAGGGCCAGGAGAAGGCCAAGCCCGCGCCGAAGCAGGCCGAGAAGCCGAAGACGGCGAAGCCGAACGAGAAGGCTCCTGCGAAGCCGGCCGACAAGGTCTCTTCGAAGTAGCTCGAGCTCGGTCGAACGCTTCGACCTCAGAACAGCCGGACCTCGTGGCCGGCTTTTTTGCGTCTACACCAGGACGTCGAGGAGCTGTGCGCGGGTCAGGTAGCCCTCGAGCACGGCCGCAAACTCGTCGATCAACAGGTCGAGCTGGATCGTCATGCGGTTGCCCTGCACGCGGGTGACGCGGCCCGAGATCGGAATCTCGCTGCCTGCGAGGTGCAACACGCCTGTCGTCCAGCTGCCCTCGACGAGCGGCTTCTCGTTGAAGCGAATGTCGTGGACGGCGACGTGGGTGCGCGACAGATCGGCGACCGGTGCGCTGCCGAAATCGAACCGTAGGTGCGCGGGCAGCTGCTTCGGCGGCTCGACGCGGTAGTTCACGCGGCGGTTCGTGGTGATCAGCTTGTCGAGCGAGTCGTGGACGGGCACCGAGATCGGCGTCTCGTCCGACTCGAGCACGACATCGCGAAGGCGCTTGAGCTCCTTCTGCGTCGAGATCAAGTTGCGGCGCATGTCGCCCATGCGGCTCTGATCGCGGTGCACCTTGTCGGCGACCACGGTCAGCAGATTCGCGAGGAACCGCACGCCGAGCTCCTGGTTGCTACCGAGGAAGCTCTGGATGGTCTTCGCCGGCAGCGACCACACGGTGGAACCGGTGGCCACCAGGGCGCGGGTCGAACGCGGCAAGCCGGTCAGCGCGCCGAGCTCGCCGATCAACGCGAGTGGATGCAACCGGAAGACGTCGTCGTCGGGGCGATCGAGCACGACCTCGCCGGCAGTCAGCAAGTAGAGCTCTTGCGCCGGCTCGCCGACGTCGAACAGCTCGTGCTCCTTCTCGCTGATCTCCACCCGCTTGAACAGCCGGCCGAGCGCCGCGAGCTCGTCCTCTCCGAAGCCGTGGAACAGCGGGATGATGCGCAGTTCACTGGCAGTGGGTCCCATACGGCGGACCATACACCGGTCTGATGGTAGGTTGGTCCAGGTGCGGAACTTCACGTGGATCGTCCTCCTGGGTTGCGGCACCAGCACCACCGCCGATCCAGCGCCGCCCGCAAAACCCGACGCGGGTGTCGCCGCGAAACCTGCGACGAAGTCGAAGCTTCCCAAGCACACCGAGTACGCGACGCTCGATGCCGCGATCGCTGCGGTCATCCCTGCCGACGCGCGCGTCATCGGCTTCGGCGAGCTCCACGCGCGCGTCGACCGCGCGAAGGTGCCGTCGGCCCTGGCGGTCTTCACGAAGTCCCTGCCCTCGTTCGGCGCGAAGGTCTCCGACCTCGTCGTCGAGACCTGGATCGCCGATCCGAAGTGCGGACAGCAGGCCGTGACGACGACGAAGAAGATCGAGACCGAGGTCCGGCGACCGGTCGAGACCAGGAACGAGGTCGGCCTGCTCGCGGAAGCGGCGAAGGCGGCGAAGATCCAACCGCACGCGATGACGCTGACCTGCAAGGACTACGAGACGCTCGCTCCCAAGAACGGTCCCGCCGATCCGGTCGCGATGCTGACGCTGACGACCAATGAGCTGACGAGGGTCGCGACCTCCGCCGTCGTCCATCGCAACAAGACCAACGACCCGCGCCGCTTCGTCGCGATCTACGGCGGTGCACTCCACAACGACCGGTTCCCCGACCCGGGCGTCGCCGAATGGAGCATCGCCGCCGCCCTCGACAGCCTCACGATCAACCACTTCATCGAGGTCGATCTGATCGTCCCCGAGTTTGCCGAGCCCGATCCTGCCTCGCAAAAGGCGCCGTGGTTCCCGCTCGTCGCCGACGCCGCGAAGTTCCGCGTCTGGAAGCGTGGCGAGCGCTCGTTCGTGATCGTGCTCCCGCGATCGCCCGGATGATCGACGAGCTCCTCGCGCTCTGGCAGGAGACTCGGTCCGCCGAGGTCGCCGAGCGGATCGCAGTGACCTCCGCGGCGCACCCACGTCCACCGATCAGCGGCAGGACGCAGCGCGCCCTCCACGACGCGTGGCTCGAGGTCGCCGCCGCGGACGACCCGCTCGACGTCGATCGTCTCCTCGCTGCGCTGGTCAGCGGTAACTTGACCCAGGTCACCCAGCGCGTGCATCGCCTCGCCAGGCGCCCGCCCGATCCTCGGATCGCCGCCGGCCTCGAGGCGGTCCTCGCGAATCCACCATCGGCGGCCTTCGTGAAGGGCACCGCGATCACCCAGTGGGACGCCATCTTCGCGCTGCTCACGGCGATCGCCGATCCGCGCACCCGGACGATCCACGAGCGCATCGCCTGGCTCGCGTACGACCGCGCGACATCACCGTTCGATGTCGGGACGCTGCGATCGCGCACGGTCACGCGTGTCGCGAAGCTCGCGCAGTCGATCGCACCGGCTCCCGCGCTCACACCCGCACAGCAGGCGCGGATCGCGGAGCTCACGGCACGACCAATGACGAAGCCCGTCGATCGCGGCGCCGAGCTCCTCGAGCGGATCTACGATCAGCCCAGCGATCTCGACGCCCGCAGCGTCTACGCCGACTGGCTGACCTCGCAGGGCGATCCGCGCGGAGACTTCATCGCCTTGCAGCTCGCACGACCGCTGCCGACGACTCGCCCGTGGCAGTGGTACAAGCGCCGCGCCTCGACGCGCGAGAAGGCGCTGTTGCGCACCCACGAGAAGACCTGGATCGGCCGGCTCGGCACCCTGCTCGAACACGTGCACTTCGAGCGCGGCTTCCCGGCCTGGGCCTTCCTCGCGACGGAGATCGAGCTCTCGGCACTCGCGATCCCCGAGGCCGCCACGCTCGCGCATCTCGCGGTCCGTCGCGACGACCTCGACACCGGGCGTCGCCTCACCAAACGACCCTTCCACGGCCTCACCTCGGTCAGCGCGATCGGCTGGCAGACCCTCGCCGGGCTTCTCACCCAACCCACCACGACCATCCGCGCGGTCGAGGTCTCCTACTATGATCTCCCGCCGCAGAAGCTCGACTTCCTCGACCGCGACGACGCCCCGCTCGAGCTCCTCGATCTCGACATCGGGTACACGCCACTACCCTCCCCGCGCCCGCACGTGCTCGCCTTCCTGCGCACACCGGTGATCCGCCGCCTGCACACCTTGTGTCTCGGCTCGAACGTCGGCAACGACGAGGCGTTCATCGAGGGCTTCGTCGGGTCGTCGATCCGGCGCCTCGAGCTCAGCGAAGCATCCAGCACCCCCGTGATCGAACGCCTCGCCACCGGGTTCCAGATCGTCCTCGACGGTGACAACCCGCGGGGTGCCCGCGCCCTCGCCACCCTGCGCACCCTCGTGGGCGACGTCGAGGTCGTCACGGCATGACGAGTGCTCGTTCGTGATCGTGCTGCGCTACTCGACGGGCGAGACATCCACATCGATGTCGCGCGGCTCGCCTCCGATCTCCTCCGTCGACGGGCTCGGGACATGCGCGGCAACCGAGAGGCGCAACTTCACTTCGCCCGTTGTCATGAGCTCGGCGAGGTAACGCCAGCGCAGCGTCACCGCAGCGTTCGTGACGTTCTCGCGTGCGAGAGTGGCGAGTGCGAGGCGCTCGATCTGATCACGCGTGAGCCGCGTGTGGAGCAAGTGCCCCGATGCTGCCAGCGGAGGCCACCTGATCAGTGCACGCTGGAACGTGCCATCGAGTGCATGGGTGACGACCGCGCGATGTTCTTCGACCGGAATCCCGAGAACCTGGCGCAACGCGAACGTCTTGTGCGCGAACAGGCGCGGCCTCTCGGGATCATCGTCGTCGAGAACCGCAGCGCGACGCTGTAGCACCCTGCCGACCTCCGTCGACGGCAGGCCCCAGTTGTTGAGCCGTGCGATGGCGTCGCGCTGGAGCATCACAGGATCGCTGGCGACGGGTGCGCCGCCTTCGTGCTTGCGCAGGACCAGCAGCGTGCCGCGTTGACCATCGGTCTCGAGCGTCCAGTTGGTCGAGTCATCGGTGGTGCGCGAGCCGAGCGCATCCACGCGAGTCATCGGCTCGCCGCTCTGGATCAACCCGCGAGCGATGGATTGACTGGTGAACGCGCTCCGAGTCAGCCTCGCGGTGGGAATCGTTCCGCCGAGAATCGGCGTGAGTGCGGACGAATCGAGGGTGACGAGCGAGCTCTCGTTCGTCGACAGCTGCGCGGTGTCGTCGCCCACACAGGCCGTAGCAAGTGACGCGATCAAGAAATATCGAATCATGGGAGTGCTCCGTTAGTCGCTGGGAAGATGGATGCCGTGGTCGGGGGCGCAATCGGCGATGAAGAAGTACGAGGACTTGTTCTTCACACCGGTATCCTTGCGATCGCGCCAACCGCCGAATCGGAACATCTTGTTGCGCTTGTCCTTGGTGTCACCCATCACGATGGAGACCGGGCAATCGTCGTTATTGAAACCGACCCAGTCCGCGTAGAACTCGTCGAGCCAGTTCTCGCCAACGCCGTCCTGAACGGAGCTTCGTGCGTAGTCATCGACGTCGCCGAAGGTGTGCGTGACCATGCACGACGAGTCGCCGTGGAAGCCGTTCCACACCGAGAGCGAGGACGACGGCGTGGAGAACTTCCCCATGTACGCGCCCTTCTGCCAGACCTCTCTGTCGGCGGATTGGCAGGCCTTGAGCACGGCGATGTCGGTATTGGCGTTCCACAGCATGTGGTCCTCGGTGTTCGCCTTGCACTGGTCAGAAAACCCCATGTAGAGGTGCGACCGCGCTGAGGGGCTATTGAGGTTGTGTGTGCCGTGCGTGTGAATGAAGAACACATCCGCGGAATCAGCGCCGCCCGTTGCCGAGTCCGCGCCAGTAGACTTCTTGCTGGCGTCAGTAAACATCGATCCGCGCACATCCGTATTGAGGCGGACGCTCGCGGAGGTCCACTTGCCGGCCGCTTTCAGTTCCTTGAACACCTCGTTGAAGATCACCGGCGTGGACAGATGCACGGAGTGACTCGCGGGTCCGTGGCACACGTTAGGGCCATCGAAGTCGGCGACTCCGTACGCAATCTCGGTGTTGGCTTCGACGCCTATGGGAATGACCGCGCTCGCCAGCAACATGGCGAGCCTGAATCGATTGGGTTGCATCGCTGGTCGGAGTCACGCCCTCGCGCCTTGTGACGAAGTATTTTCGGTACGCTCGTGAGCGATGCGTCCCCTACCCCTGATCGTCGTCAAGGATGTCGAGGCGAGCAGTCGCTTCTACGAGCGCCTTCTCGGCTGCAAGAGCACGCACGGCCCGAACGCAAGCGGTGAGTGGGAGTACGACCGCCTCGTCGATCCAAAGCTCCCCCGCACGCAGTGGGACAGTGATGGCCTGATCCTGCAGCTCCATGCGTGGGACATCGACCACCATCACGGTCCGATAAGCGATCCGGCTAAGCCGGTCGGCGATACCATGCTGCTGTGGTTCGAGATCGATGACTTCGATGCCGCAGTCGCTCGTGCGCGCGAGCTCGGCGCAAAGGTCTTACTGGAGCCGCACGTCAACCCGGCACCCGATCATCGCCTCGCCGGATCACGAGGCGAGCGTAACCAAGAAGTGACGCCGAGCCTCTCAGTACGATGACCGCGATCCTCGCCGAGCTCGGGCTAGCGTGGGCAGTCGCGGCCTCGCTGCAGCTCGTGCTGTGGCTGATCCAGCAGCGGACGAAGAACGCGGGTATCGTCGACGTTGGCTGGGCGGCGTCGTTCTCGCTCGTGATCACCGTGTTCGCGCTTCGCACGGCGAACGCTCCGGCGGCATGGCTCCCGATCTTCCTCGTCGTCGCCGCGTGGAGTCTGCGGCTCACCGCGTACCTGGTCTCGCGTGGTGCGGCGCGCTCGCCGGAAGAAGGTCGCTACGTGGATCTGCGAACCCGCTGGGGCGCAAACGCGTCGCGAAACTTCTTCGTGTTCTTCCAGGCGCAGGCGGCGCTGACGGGCGTCTTGTCGTTGGCGTTCATCGTGCCGTTCCTCCTGCCGGTCGAGCATGCGTGGCTGGCGTGGCTCGGTGTCGCGATCTCGGTGATAGGTCTCCTCGGTGAATCGATCGCGGATTGGCAACTCGCGCGATTCAAGCGAACGCAGAAGGGCATGGTGTGCGACGTCGGCCTGTGGAGCTGGTCGAGACACCCCAACTACTTCTTCGAGTGGTGCGT
>JBBQJJ010000142.1:0-18841 GCA_038325805.1 Haliangiales bacterium | reverse complement strand
CGCGCAGACCTGCATGAACAGCTCCTTCGCGCGCGCGTCGAGCGGCTTCGCAGCTCGTTTCGCAGCTTCGCGCTCGGCAGGTCCGAGCAGCTGGTTCGCGGGCCGGTGCAACGTGCCCACGAACTCGACCGCGACCCCGTCATCGGTGCGGCGCGCGATGGCGAAGGGCGTGTAGTTGTCAGCGATGGGCTTTTCCTGGTTGCCGTTTTCGTGGCAGTACGGCGCGAATCCCGGGATCGAGCCGCCATGGGAGTAGCCGATCTCCAGCGTGCACGAGCCGCAGATCTCGCCGGCGATCGGCTCCGGGGGCTCGACCTCATTCCACGAGGTCTGGCCGCACAGGTGCGGCCACAGCGGCGTCGACCGCTCGGAGGCGACGGCGAAGGCGTGCACCGCATCGTCGGCCTCGTCACTCCAGTACTGCGCCACGCCGATCATCACCGAGCGAAGCTCTGGCTTCGCGGCGAACAAGCGCTTGGCATAGTCGTCGAGATCGCGGAGCTCGGACTCGAGCGTTCCGTCGTCGTCGTCGTCGTCGTCGTCGTCGTCTTGTTCGCTCATCCATTCCTCCTGACGAGATCGAGCTGTCGCTGTCGCTCCCCGTGGTCGAGCCTGTGCAGGTAGCACTCGAGCACCGTCGGCATGCCACCGGCGAAGCGATCCCGCGCCCACGCGAGCCCAAACGTGTCCGTGGCGAGCGGCCGATGCGAGTCGTGCTCGCCACCATTCGCCGAGACATGCACCTCGGCGATCCGGTCGTAGTCCATCAGGCGCTGCCACGTCACGTCGGCCATCGTGCCCTGGGTGCGCTGGATGAACACGTGCGAGATGTCGACGGCGAGCGTCACCCCCTCATCCATCAACCGCTCGATCGAGGCGCCGTCGCCGAGCACGTAGCCCGGATACATGGTCTCGAGGATCGGCTTGTTCGTCGCGCGCTCGAACCAGGCCCACCACGTCGCGGCGGACGGCGAATCCGTCTTGGGTGGATGCACGGACTCCGAGGCGACGACGCACGCGCCGTCGATCCAGGTCTCCGTGCGACGCGCATCCCACGCGAAGCCGTGATGCGCACGGGTGATCACGCCGGAGGCGGCGACATGCTCGCGGAACCCCGGCGTCACGTGATTGCCGGGCGTCAGCTGGATCCCGGTGCCGAGCGCGCGGAGCTCGTCGAAGGCCTTGCTCATCGGCCGGCCCTGGAGCGCCGACATCGCGACCAACAACATCGCGCTACGATAGCAGCTACGGCGTGACGCCGATCGCGCCACCGATCGACTCGAGGCCCTCACCGAACGACAGCGAGCCGGCGTCCGTCACCGAGCCGTCGGCGGCAAACACCACCCGCCGGATGGTCGACAGCTCCGACACCAGGACGCTGCCCGCGAGCGCGCCCCGGTCGATCGTGGTCATGTCACCGGGGAGCTGGGCCGCGGGACCGTCGTAGGTGATCTCGCCGCGGTTTCGCCAGGCTCCATTCGGACCGCCGGTATCGAGCACGTAGATGCCCTCGCCGGGCGGCTGCGAGCTGGACACCACCACGACATCCCCATACGGCGAGGCGGCGATCGCGCTCGGGTCGGTGATACCCGGAATCACCGCCATCATCGACGCGCCCGTCTCGGTCACGCTGGCGATCGCAACGCGATTCGGGCCCGCGAAGTTACTGTCACCGATGAACGCCTTGGTGCCGTCGTGCGACAGCGCGAAGCCGCTGAACGCCTGATCGTCGTCCCCGAAGACATCCCCACCCCCGAGGCGGGTGGCAGCGGCGAGATCGAGCACGTGAAGCTCATCCCCGGCGGGTGAATCGAGCACGTCGCGCGCTGCCAGCACCGCGCGCGTTCCGATCAGACCCAACCCGCCCGGCGAACGTGCGGGCGCGACGAGCCCGCCGTCGGTCAACGTGCCGTCGCAGCCGATCGCGACCTGATAGACGCCGCCCCCATTGTTGCGCGTGTTCTCGTCGACCACCCACGCTCGGTCGCCCGCGGGATCGACGATCACGCGCGACGCGTAGAACGCACCGTCGAAGCTCGCGTGGATGATCGTGGGAACGCCGCTCGGATCGAGGCGGAACACGCCGAGGTCGCCGTTGTCCATCGCGACCAGCCCGACCTCGCCATCGGGGGTGAACGCGATCACCCCGAACGGGGTCCGGTTCCCGAGCTCGAACATCCTCGGTGGATCGAAGCGCGTCAGCGCACCTGCCGAGGACAGCTCGAGCACCTCGAACAACGGTGACGAGTTGCCGGCGGTGTCGTACGGGCGCGCGACGACGACGTACCTCGTCCGATCGGCGGCGGCCGGCTGGCGCGCACACTCGCCGGGAGCATCGGGGGTTACCCCGTCCGGGACGACCTCACCAGAGTCGCCGCCACACCCGATCAACACGAACAAGGTCAGGAACCGGCGCATGGAACGCATCCTGCCACCAGTCTCTATGGATCGTCGCTCTCTTCGGTGTCCGTCGCGCCCTCGTCATCCTTGGGCTTCGGGCGGATGTAGATGTCGTCGATCCGCCACTCGTCGTCTTCCTTCTTCATCACGATCCGGTACTGGATGCCGCCTTCATCCCAGCGCAGCTCGGCGCGGTCGGTGAGCTCCTCGAGCGGACCGTTGACGTGCTTGCCGATGCCGGCGACGAACCCTTCGACCTGCTTCGCGATGCCTTCGCGACGCCGCGTGGTCAGGATGCCGAGCATGCCCGAGACATCGCGCTGCTGGACCGCGTCCGCGAACAGCCGGATCGCGTCGCGCGGTCGCTTTGCGCGCGAGCGGCTGACGAGCTCGGACTCGAGACGCCAGGCCTTGCCCTCGCGCTCGAGCTGCACGAGCTTGCCATCGGAGAAGCTGATCAGCGCGCGCTCGCCGACGTCGGGGTTGCCCTTGAGGCTCTTCTCGAGCTCGGAGACCTGCCACGCGCGCTCCTTCGCGCTGGCCTTCCACTGCCGCGAGAACTCGTCATAGCTGACGCGCCGGCGCGTGACGTCCGACATCATCTCGTACGCATCCTTCGGGTCGTTGCTCTTGAGCGCGTCGAGATACGCCTTGACGCCGTTGGCTGCAGGCGTGGACGGTCCACGAGGACCGCCGCACGCAGCGAGGAGGCTCAACACGACGGCGAGGCGAAACACCTCGCAACACTAGCAGAGGGTTTTTGGGTTCTCGAATCAGTGCCCGAAAATAGCAAGCGGCCGGAGCAGCATGCTCCGACCGCCCCCCGCGCTGCGTGGCCGTCCGTCAAGATCCGGCAGCGTGGAGTATGCCCAGCAGTAGTGCGAGGCAGATGCCAGGTGGACGATCCGAGGACTTGGAGATTCACCGAGCGCTAAGTCGGCATTGCCGAGCCGGTGAGTCAACGGCGGTTCACAGCCGGCGTGTGAATCTCAAGGCGGCGAGATCTTTTAGATCTACTTGCTGGCCGGACCGTTGGTCAACTGAAGCTCGGAGTGGCGCGCGTCGGGAAGCTTCTCCAGATAGTCGAGCGTGTAGTGGAGGCCGCGGGATTCCTTGCGGCGACGGGCGCTCTCGATGATCAAGTGCGCGACCAGCGCGACGTTGCGGAGCTCGATCAGGTCGTTGGTGACCTTGAAGTCCAGGTAGTACTGGCGAATCTCATCGCGGACGTTCTCGATCCGATGGCGCGCTCGCTCGAGGCGCTTGTCGGAGCGGACGATCCCGACGTATGACCACATGAAGCGGCGGATCTCTTCCCAGTTGAGCGAGACCACGATCGCGTCGTTCGAGTCGGTGGCGTGCCCTGTCGACCACGCGGCGACCTGCGCGGGTCGGCTCCGCGGCAGGTACTTCACGGCATCGGCGGCGCGGCTCGAATACACCATGCCCTCGAGCAGCGAGTTCGAGGCGAGGCGGTTGGCGCCGTGTAGACCGGTGAACGCGCACTCGCCGATCGCGTAGAGCCCCTTCACCGTGGTCGCGCCGTCCTTGTCGGTCTTGACGCCGCCGCAGCCGTAATGCGCCGCGGGCACGACCGGGATGGGCTGCTTGGTGATGTCGATCCCGAGCGAGAGGCACTGCTGATAGATGTTCGGGAACCGGTTCTTCACGAACGCCGCATCGAGGTGCGTCATGTCGAGGAACACCGAGTCCGCACCCGACTTCTTGAGCTCGTTGTCGATCGCGCGGGCGACGATGTCGCGCGACGCCAGCGACTTCATCGGGTGATAGTTCTCCATGAACTCGTCGCCGTTCGCGAGCTTGAGGACGCCCCCTTCGCCGCGCAGCGCTTCACTGATCAGGAAGTTCCGAGCGAGCGGGTGATAGAGCACCGTCGGGTGGAACTGGACGAACTCGAGATCGCCGACCGCTGCACCGACGCGATACGCCATCGCGATGCCATCGCCGGTCGCGACGTCAGGGTTCGACGTATAGACGTAGACCTTGCCGGTACCGCCCGACGCGAGGATGGTGGCGCGCGAGCAGATCGTCTTGACCTCGCCGTTGCTCTTGTCGAGCACGTACGCGCCGAAGCACGCCGGATCGCCGCCGTACTTCGCCATCGACAGCAAATCGACCGCGATGTGCTCGCCGAGCAGCGTGATGTTCGAGTGCTTGGACACCTGCTCGATCAGCGCGCGCTGGATCTCGCGACCCGTGACGTCTTCCCAGTGCACGACGCGGTGCCGGCTGTGGGCGCCTTCGCGGCCGAGGTCGAGCGAGCCATCGGGCTTGCGATCGAGGCGAACGCCGATGTCGAGCAGCCGCTGGACCTGCGCGGGCCCGCCCTGGACGCACATCTCGACGACATCGCGATCGCACAGGCCGTCGCCCGCGATGAGGGTGTCCTCGATGTGGCGGTCGAAGGTGTCGTCGTCGGCAAGCACCGCGGCGACGCCTCCCTGCGCCCAGTTGGTGTTGGTGTCGTCGATGCGCTTCTTGGTGACGACGACCACCCGGCCGTGTTCAGCCGCGAGGAGTGCGAAGTTGAGCCCGGCGATGCCGGAGCCAATGACCAGGTAGTCGGTTTCGTGAACCACGCAGCCCGGACCATACAGCGTTTGCCCGGTCCACGGATCAGGCGCTACGATTTGCCATGCGCTCGGTAGCCTTGGTTCTGCTGGCCCTCGCGGGGACCGCAGCCGCCGACGTCTATTCGTGGACCGACGACGAGGGCGTCGCGCACTTCACGAACATCAAGCCCGCCGGCGGCAAGTGGAAAAAAGTCCTGACCTCCGAACCCGACCGGGGTTCGAAGGCGGCGGCGCGGCGCGGCACCTGCGAGCGCTGCGACAAGATTCCGTCGACCGACAACACGCCCGAGCGGTTCCACCGCTACGACCAGTTCATCCAGGAGGCCTCGGATCTCTATCGGATCCCGGTGCCGCTGATCCGCGCGGTGATCAAGGTCGAGAGCGACTACGACGTCAGGGTGGTGTCGTCGATGGACTGCAAGGGCCTGATGCAGGTCCACCCGCAGGTCGAGATCGACATGGGCGCGACCGGCGACATCTTCGATCCGCGCACCAACATCATGACGGGCACGCGGCTGTTGCGGTGGCTCGCGAACCGCGTCGACGGCGACCTCGTGCTGACGATCGCCGGCTACCACGCCGGGCTCGGCTCGCTCGCGAAGTACGGCTACACGGTGCCGCCGTTCAAGTACACGCAGCAGTATCTCAAGATGGTCCTCGAGCGGTACTACCAGTACAAATCCGAGCGTCCGTGAAGTCGCTGGGAAACGTCGTCGAGGTCACGATCGGCGGCGTCAAGATGCGCGTCGAGCCGACGAGCGCCGGCGGGCCGCAGGGCACCGAGAGCCTCGCGCGCGAGCTGGTTCGCGGCATCCTCGGCTCGGGGGCTGCACCGTCGCTGGAGATCGTGCGTGGACCGGCGAGTGGCACGAAGCGCGAGCTCCCACCGCCCGAAGCGACGTGGGTGATCGGTCGCGGCGACGAGGCGACGTGGATCATCCTCGACGAGGATCTGTCCCGCGAGCACATCGAGATCAAACGCGGCTGGGACGGCGTCACCGTCCGCGACCTCGGCTCGAAGAACGGCACGCGCGTGGATGGGGTGCGGATCTCGGAGCCGACGCCGCTGCGCGATGGTGCGCGGCTCTCCGCCGGCAACTGCGAGTGGGTGTTTCGCGATCCGGCGGAGCGCCATCTCGAGGGTGTGCTGGTGTCGTCGGGGCCGCGGCCCGTGGTGGTTGACGAACCGTTGCCGGAGGTGACGTCAGCTGAGCGTCCGACGCCGGTGACGTTCTGGATCGCGTCGTCGATCTGCGTGCTGTCCGCCGCAGGTCTGGTCTGGATCCTCGCGAGCTAACCCGAGGCTTTGCCCCTGCCTGCTCAAGCGTCCGGAGCCTGCCTGTTCAGCGCCGGATCTGCACAACGGGTTGAACCGCCGAACTCGAAACAGAGTTTCTAAACGATACGCCAGAGGCGTCGGTGAAGGCCGCCACGTACCTGACCAACAACACACGGCACATGCACTACGATCGCGCGCTCTCCGCTGCGCTGCCGATCGCGACCGGCATGATCGAAGATGCTAGTCGCTATCTTCATGACTGACGCCGTAGTTCCGGATCTTCGCGAGCTATCGTCCCGTGGGCGCGTCTTCGAACGGCGTCCAGCCGATCGCGTCGAGCAGCGGTGCGTAGGTGTTGTGCGGCGGGATGTCGAAGCCCTCGACGGAGAACTGCGTGCACAGGATCTTGTACGCCTCGAGGTTGTCGAGCAGCTGGGAGAGGTTGTCGCGGATCTTCAACACCCGTTGCGCGTCGAGCTTTGGTGACAACACGATGCCGTCGTTCGGGCACTCGTCGGACAGCGCGATGATCTGCAGGCGATCCGCGCGCGGCCCCCAGACCGCTTCCAGCCCACCGGAGGCGCCGACGAACGAGGCGGTGATGTCGCCATCGTACTCGTTGAGCGATTCGAAGCACGCGGTGTACGAGCCGAGCCAGCGCTGGTTGAGTAGCTGGGTCTCGAGATCGATGCCCTGCGCGACGAGCAGGCCGCGCGGCAGCAGGTACCCGCCCATCGACCACGCGTCGCACCACACGGCGCGCGGGCGAAACGCGCCGGACTTGACGACGCTGAGGTCCCAGCGGTCCTGCTTGCGATTGACGATCGCCGAGCGATACGTGGTGCCGCCACGGCGGATCGCGCGCTGGGCCACCACTCCGCCAGAGCTCTCGACACGCGCGCAGATCACGGGCGGCCCCCACGCGGCATCGACCTCGCCGTCGAACAGCGCCTTCTGCAGCGCCTCGTAGGTCTTGAACGGAACGACGGTCGTGAAGTGCGCCGCGAACAGCACGTCGGCGAACTCGCGCGCCATCTCGAACACCGTCTCCCGCCCGACCGAGGGTGGGAGGCCGAAGCTGAAATCGTCCACCGCCTGCGATGGTACTCCGGACCCGGCTACACGGGTTCGGACTAGTACCGCGGAAAGCGTCCGCGGATCACGCTACCGGTGAGGGGCATGACCTCGGCCACCAAGCGTCGCGAGCGCTTCGTCGACGGCACGCCGTGCCGCCTGCACGGCCCCTGCGAGGTAGCCCGGCTCGGAAGCGCTGGTCTCGCTGCCGGCGAGCATCAGCCGCCCCTGCCATCTCCCGATCACCCACGGCGACGTGCTCGCAGCTGGATGCGATCCGTCGCCGCGGTCCTCGGCGGTCGCGGTCAGCGAGTCGGTTGCCCAGTCCTTGAACAACGTCGCGCGTGGGGCGCCGGCATCCGCACCGAAGATGCGGACGAGCTGCTCGACGCACGCGCGGGTCAAGACCTCCTCGCCGAGCTTCGCACGCTGGTCGGCGCCGACTCCGAGGAAGCCGAACAGTCCGGGCCGCCCCGACGCGGTCGTCGCATCGTGAATCTCGACCAGCGGTCCCACCATGCTCTGTGCCGTGCCCGAGAGGCCCGCCTCGTGCCAGAACGCGCGGTCATAGAGCGCGAAGAACTTCGCGTGGGGCGCCATCCATGTCGGTGTGCTCCGCCACCGTGCGGCGATCGCGGGCTCCTGTGCCGGCGTGAACGTGACCGTGGCTTCGAGCAAGCGCGGCGGCACGGCGACGATGACGAGGTCGGCGTGCATGACGGACTGCGTGCCTGCCATCGCCAGTCGGATCCCATCGCTCTCCAAGGTCATCGCCTCGACGCGCGCACCAAGGCAGATGCGCTCGGGGGGCAGAGCGCTGGCAAGCGAGCGCACGAGTGCAGCGGAGCCACCGACGAGCCGCATCGACTGCGCCTCCTGCGGTATCGCGCGATAGCGTCGAGGCGTCTCGCGTGACATTCGCTCGATGATCACATCGCCGTCGCTCCGCTGCGCGAACGCTGACAGTCCCAGCTCGGCGACGAGCTCGCCGAGGCCCGGCTGGGTATGCGGCCAGTACCAGGATGGGCCGAGATCGAAGCCGTCGTCGCTCGGCCGACCAGCCTCGTCGACGGAGAAGATTCGCCCGCCGATCCGGTCTCGCGCCTCGACAACGACGACGTCAACGCCAGCCTCGTGCAGCAGGCGCGCAGCATGAAGCCCCGCGAGACCTGCGCCGACGACGACAACGCTCGTCGGGTCACCGGGATGCTTCGTCGAAGAGCCAGTCATCGCGCAGACCTGCCTGGATGATGCCTTCGTCGACCAGGGCCACGCAAACCAGTCGGGCGGCAAGGACGAACAAGCGGGCTATCTGCGAGGTCCATCGCGGACCCTGGATTTCTTGATCTGCGCTAGGGCTCGGCCAGGAGCCGCATGACCTCGCGCCAGTGCGTCTGCTTGGTCGGACCCGCGGCCTCGAACGCGCGCTCGAAGCGCACGCGCTGCGCGGCCGCGAGCCGCTCCTCGAGCACAGCACCGCTCGCCGTCAGCGACAACTTACGAACGCGCCGGTTCGTCGGATCGATCTCTCGCGCGACGAGCTTGCGCTCGATCAACGACGCGAGCGGCTGGTGGACGGCCTGCTTGGTCACGCCGAGCACGCGACAGAGGCCGCCGATCGTGATCCCGGGACCACGCGCGACGACGTAGAGGATCCGGTGATGGACTCGGCTGAGACCGCGGCGCGAGAGCACCCGATCGGGCTCGGCCACGAGCTCGCGCCAGGCAAAGTAGATCAGCTCGATCGCCTCGTCGTAGCCACCTGACATCTCTATTCTGCGATTGTCGTCTTGAACAGCCCGGCGAGCGCGGCGTGGCCGGTCGGATTCGGATGGATACAGGTGAGGTCGAACCACTTCTCGGTGGCGGGGCCGCGGTAGCACACGCTGGTCGGATCGTCGGCGTGGAAGCCGTGACCGCAGAAGTTCTCGAGCGAGAACACCATGTCGATCTGGTGCTCCACCGCGATCCGCATGTACTGCTCGGCCGCGCGCAGGTAGGCCGGCACCATCTGCGGGCTGGCAGTCCCCTCGAAGCCGGCGAGCGACGCCGCCGGGCACGACGCCAGATCGCCGGTCGCGTCGGTGAACTCGTAGATGTTCGAGAACACGACGTAGGAGCCATTCGGAAAGTGCGCCGGATCGCGCAGCCAGATCACGGCGTCCTCGAACCGCTGGAGCGCGAGGTCGACCTTGGCCATCGACTGCGCGGGCGTGTCGCCGTCGGCTGCCTCCTTCGCGATCGCGCTCATGTCGTTGCCGCCCATGGTCATCACGATCAGCGTCTTGCGCGGCTCGACCTCGTCGAAGCACGCATGGATCTGGTCGTGCGGCGGACCGAGGAAGTCGTCGGTCCGCGCGCCCCAACCCGAGCAGTCCTTGACGTCGATCCAGAACCCGAACTTCGATCGCATCTCGTTTCCGACCAGGGACCGGTAGAACGCGGTCGGCAAGGTCGGCGGGGTGCCGGTGGTGATCGAGTCGCCGAGGAACACGACCCGCTCGACGCCATCGATCGTCTGGTGGTTCGTGCCGGTGCACTGCGAGTTCACGATCGGGTGGAACTGATCGTAGTTCGGGTGCGGCTTCGACGTGTCCGCCGGCGGTGGAAAACACGCGTCGATCGCGGAGACTGCTGGGGCGTCGATCGCCGCGTCGTCATCGTGGCTCGTGGCGTCGGCCATGACGAGGACCGCGTCGGGCACCTCGCTCGGTCTGGTGCTTCCTCCACACGACACCAGCGCCACGAGGATCACGGTTCGCATCTCGGCGGAGTACTGCGTTTCGGTCGATAGGTCAATGTGATTGACTCATTCGAGCACCGCTGTTATTGCTCCCTCGTGAGGATCGCTCTCGCTCTCGTGCTCGTCGGCTGCACCGGACCGTCGCAAGACCCGATCGACGACCCGATCGACCCGATCGACCCGATCGATGCGAGCGCTATCGAGGATGGTGCACCCGACTCGCCGGATGGCCCGGCCGTCGTCAGCGATCCGTGCTTCCCCGACACCAGCGTCGGCCACCACGTGTACACGTGCAACGGGCTCGCCTTCGACGTCGAGGTCCCCGCGTGCGCGGAAACTGGATGCGGCCTGATCCTCGACGTTCACGGCCTGTCGATGAACGCGGCGATGGAGGATGCCAACTCCGAGCTCCGCGCGCGCGGCGGTGCTGCGGGGTTCGTGGTCGTCCAGCCGAGCGCAAACCCCGCGCCGCCCCAGTCGTCGTGGGGCGCGTCCGACGAGCCCATCGTCCATGATTTCCTGACCCGCGCGATCGCGGTATTCGCGATCGATCCCGATCGCGTGCACATGACGGGCTTCTCGCAGGGCGGCTTCATGACCTGGCGGTTCCTGTGTACTCATGCCGAGCTGTTCGCGTCGGTCGCGCCCGCGGCGGCCGCGTCGAACTGTCCCGTCGTCGGCAATCCGTCGGGTGCACCCGCCTGCTCGTTCACCGGCGCGGAGCTCCCGAGTCGCAAGGTCCCGATCCTCTACATGCACGGTCGCGAGGACCAGAATTACATCCCGTTCGGGTGCGCGCAGCCGCAAGTCGACGCCATCGTGAGCGCGTGGGGCCTGACTTCCGACGGTGTGATCGCGTCGAGCCCGACGTACACGCGCACGCGCTGGAGCGATGGGGCCACCGTCGTCGAGTTCCTCGCGCACGACTACGCGTCGGCTGCGCAGGTGCCGTTTGTCTCCGCGTCCAAGCTGAAGGGCCATTGCTTCCCGGGTTCGACCGATCCAGGGAACCAGCCCGGGCAGCTGTTCTCGTTCCGGTGCGAGCAGCCGGCATCGTTCGTGTGGGGTGCCGAGGCCGTCGCGTTCTTCCTCGCACATCCGCGGTGACGCCTGGACGGAACAAGATCGTCGCCGCCGGATGCGGTGTCTGATCCAACTTGTCGCGTCATGGTGAGGGGTGTCCCCTTCTGCGGGCGACGCTGACCGACTACGCGGTCTTCTTGATCTGCTGTCTGGCGCGAGCTGCCTGGCCGTCATACAGCCTGCGCAGCAGGTCGTAGAGCACCAGCTCGTGTGCACGCTGCGACGACCGGATCATCCGGTTGACGTGCATGTGGACGTAGCTGTGGATCAGCGCGTCGATCGATTGCGTCAGCGTTCGCGCCCGCAGGCGAGCTCCGAATGGTCTGATCCGCTCCGAGCGCACCCGGAACGCCGCGAGGGCCGGCGAGAACGGATGGTCGCCGTCGGTGGCCGGCGCGATCAGCAGGGCCGCGAGCTCCTTGCCGTGCGCGCGGAACTTGTCGCCGAGCTGCTTGTAGAACGCGGCGTCGGCACCGTGCTCGGCACCGAACGCATCGCGCGCCGCGGTGATCACCCGCCGCTTGTCGTCGAGGGACAGGCCGAGGTCGTCCATCAGCTGATCGCAGCCGCGCACGGCGAGGCGCCACATCGCTTCGGCACCGGCGTCGCCTTCGCACGCGGAGATGATCGCGAGCGCGGCGTCGGAGTCGGCACAGAACACCTGCTCGGCGAGCTCGATGCCGTCGGGACCGCCGTAGCGCTCGACCTCGCGCTCGTAGGTCTCGACGGAGATCTTCCAGACCAGGCCGCGCGCGACGGCAGGCTCGAGGACGGCGTGGAGGTAGGGTAGCAGCGCGCCGGTCAGCCGCTCGGGATCACCGTGGAACCGGATCCGCAGGTGCGACTCGGGATCCGCGTAGCGGAGGAAGAACCAGCGATCGCAAAGGCCCGCTTGTCGCGCAGACGCGATCGCCGGTGCGAGATCGCGAAGCACCACGTCGGCGCTCGCCGCGCCGGTGTAGAGCTTGAGGTAGAGCCACTCCGAGCCGGGCAGGAAGCGGCGCTGGACCACGGATGCGACCGCGGGTCTTGCCGGCGAGGGTTTGACGTCCTCGACGGACCGCGCGAACAACGCGAGCAGCTCGTGCGCGAACCGACCCTCCGGACTCCGCACGGCGAGCTCGTCGTGAGCCGGCACCAGCTCGAACAGCGTCGCGCTCGACCGGTTCTTGAGCAGTGCGATCGCGCTGTCGACCATCAGCTCGTTGTCGCAATCGACGGGGAGCTCGTTGTCGGAGTCGCCGATCAAGATCCAGCGCGGCAGGCCGAGGCGCGCGCGCAGTGCATGGAACCTCGCGAGGTCGAGCTTGGCCAGATCGTTGGATGACAGCACCCAGCGCGCGCGCTCGAGGATCAACGTGCCGCGGCAGACGCGGGGCAGGAACGGGAACTGATCGAGGGCGCCCCACGACCAGTACGCGTTGCCGACACGCTGTGCCGCGTGCGAGCACAGGAACCGATAGATCGCGAGGCTGCGCCCGCCGAAGTTATGCGCGGTGGTCAGCCGCGGGATGACCTCCTTGTCGAGTCGACGCGATCGCAAGACGACGCGATCGTCGACGATCGAGACCTCGAGATCGGTGACGTCGAGTTGCTTGTCATCCGGTGCGCCGCTCGCGCCGAGATACGGGATCTCGTAGCCGCGCAGCACGGGACGCAGCAACACGTTGCCGTGGCGGCCCTCGGGCAGGTGGACGACCTCCGCGAAGATCGCCTCGGGGTGATGCGCTTCCTCGAGGCGCAGCGCCTCGGCGGTCAGGGCTTCGACCTCGGACGAACCGTGGCAGAACCGGCCGAGCAGGTTCGCGCCGCGACCGACGTGGTTGATGCGGAGCTTGAAGTCACCGGCGTCGACGGCCTCCGACGAGGCAGCGACGATCACCGCCGAGGCACACAGCGTCTCGGCGAGCGGCGTCGGTGATCTCTGCGACAGCGCCTCGACGTCGGCGTCGGTCAGCTCGATCTCGGTTGCACCGGTCCGGATCGCGTGCGCGACCAGCGACATCAGGTGACCGTCGCGGGGCCCGAACGGCACGCGACCGGCTTCGCTGCGTGCCGGGAACGCGATGTTCGCGAGGAGAGGCGCGTTGGCACCAGTCGAGGCTGCATCGCCGAAACCGATGCCGGTCTCTTCGTCGAGCACCTCGACGAGCGGGACCGTGCGGGACTCGTAGCGCGCCGCGAACCGATCGCGAAACCGTGCCCACGAATCGCCACCGGCGGGTGCGAGGCGATGCAGTAGCTCGATCGCGCGTTGCAGCTCGGCGAGGACGGGCTCGCCGACCGTCGCGGTCGCAGGCTTGAACAGATCGACCTGGAACAGGCGCGACGGCTCGATCTTCGTCGGCAACGCGCGGAGGGTCGTCTCGATCGCGCGATAGGCCGACGACGGCACCCCCGGTGCGGAGGCGTCGATCTCGGCGAGGGCCGTCTGCGCGGCACGCAGCGGCGCGGCGAGCTGCTCGAGTGCCGGTGCGGCAGCGAGGGCATCGGCGATCACCTCGGTCGGTTCGCGACCGGTGACGTTCGGTGCGAGCTCGGCGACCAGCAGCTGCGCATCGATCACGTCGTCGAGGAAGGCCGCGGCTTCGTCGGAGGAGATCTCGGGATCCGCGGTCAGCACCGCGATCAGCTCGTCGAAGGAAGCACCCGTCTTCGCGCGATCGAGGATCGCCTTTAGATATGGCGTGGGATCGACGGCGACCAGGAAGTAGGTCCGCACGAGGTTCGCGAGGCGCGCCTCGGCGTAGCGCAGGCGACCCGAGGCCGCGTAGAGGCTCGTCGTGGTGCGGAAGCGCAGGTGGCGACGGACGCCGCGATCCTTGACGAGATCGGTGCACAGCGCGAACAACAGATCGTTGTCGAGCCGGGTGTGCCGGATCGCGGCGCAGCGCGGCGCGAGCTCGAGCGTGCTGTGCTCGCCGACATCGGCGACTGTTATTGATGAGAACAGGCCGAACGGTGTCGAGCGTGCGCTCATCCTCGTGACGTAGCGAACCAGCGCGCGTTCGACGGTGGGGTGATCGGCCGGTGTGGCGACCCACGCATCGATCTGCGCGTCGAGCTCGGGCGAGGCGACGTACAGCGCCTCGCGCACCGCGGGATCCGCGACGAGCGCACGTAACACGGCGCGCTTGTCCGGAGCCTCTGCCCAGCGGCCGAGCAGGTCGAAGGGGAGAATTGGAGTGCGAAGAACGACGCGAGGTAGGGCGCGATACGTCATGACGCTTCCTCGCACTCGCAGAGGAGCAACCGATCCCAGCTCGGTGCCGTGGGCGAGATCGCCGCGCACAGCGACAGCGCGACGCCGATCGCACCCTCGAGCAAGCCGAGCGACGGCACCCAGGAGTCTTCGCCGCGCCACGACGCGAAGCCGCCGGCACCGTCGACGACACCGACGCGCATGTCGAGCGCACGCCGGTACCACGCACGCGCGGCCTCGCCATGCACGGCGTCGCCGGTCGCTTGATAGAACCGGTTCGACAGGTGCGCGAGCCCGGTAGCGCCGTGGCAGAGGCCGGCGTCGTGCACGCCCGTGGTCACGGGATCGCGGAGCGAGCAGTCCGTCGCGGTCTCTCTCGCGAGCTGCGGGCAGGCCTCCCAGATCGCAGCCGCGAGGCCGGGGTCGCCGTAGCACCACGCGGCACGTGCACGTTGCTTGGTCTCCAGTCCGTCGACGTTGTCGAGCCCGGGGTTGGTGCCGAGGCGCGAGAACCGCTCGAAGTCGTCCGCCGACAGCGCGGGCGGAACGATGCTCGGGAAGCGACCCGAGGCATGTGGTGCGAGGCGTTGTGCCGCCAGCCAGCGCGCCGACTCGTTCGCCAGGGCGAAGGCGCGGTCATCGCCGGTCATGCGTGCGACGCGGCCGAGGAAGCCGATCATGCCCGGCACGCCGTGGGCGACGCCGCAGTCGTGGAGGCCGTTCGGATACTGCGCGCGATACGTCTCCGGCATCACCTCGAGCGTGGTTAGCCAGGTGGCGCCGAGGTCGGTCTTCTGCGCGGTGCGATCGAGCAAGCGGACGACGCGATCGAGACCATCGGCCGCGAGGACCGCAGCGTCGTGATGGTGAAGTCTCTCCAGGAAGTAGACGCCGAGACCGACCACGCCCTGCGCGAGATCGAGCGAGCCGGTCCAGCGCTCCGCGAGCGTGCCGATCAACGCTTCGTCGATCACCTCGAGGACATCCTCGGCGCCGCCATCGAGCACGTGCGCGAGCGTGAACCCGATGCCGGCGAGGCCGCCGTCGAACAGCGACGGGGCTGCGACGCCGGTGCGCAGCTGCGCGATCACGTCATCGAGCGAGGCGTCGTACGCGGCGTGCGCGAACGGCTCGTCGACCAGACCGGTCGCGTAGGCCCAGAACAGGGTGCGGTCGGCTGGATCGGCTGCCTCGGGCGTCGCGGCCACGGCCCGTGCGACCGCGTGAATCGCGACAACGGCATCCTGCGCATCCTGACCTTCGAGCAGCGGCTTCCACATGCCCAGCCTCTGCAGCAACGGGCGTACCGGGGCGAACGGTTCGTGCAATCGCGCGGTTATCGAAGCCCGGATCTCGGGAGTCGTTCACCGCGGTGAACAGATCGTGGACCGCGCGTGCCAGCTCTCACGAGCTTCGCGACACGCCTCGAAACAATCGCGCGGCCTTGGGAAGCTTTCGTCGTTGGCGCGAGAGCTGCTCTGAACGTCGAGTGGGGAAACGGTCATGTCGACCGTTCAACTGACATTCAAACGCAGAGGGGAACAGCCATGAAGAAGCAGTCCGGACTGAAACTGGCGCTCGAACGGGAGACGCTCATGCCCTTACAGGCAAACGAGCTGCTCGACGTCAACGGTGGAACGTGGGGCGCGATCGCGCGCACGGCCATCCAGGTCTCGAAGTACGCGTGCACGACGGTGACGACCGTCGCGTCGCATCCCACCATCACGTGCAAGCAGTGAAAGAAGCAGCGCCATGAAGAAACAAGTCTTGAAGAAGCTCGATCTCCAGCGCGAGACGCTCGTTCCGCTCCAGTCGAACGAGCTCGTCGACGTCAACGGCGGCACGCTGGGCGCGATCACGCGCACCATCGTGCAGGCCACCAAGAACCTCTGCCCGACGCTGGTGACCACGGTCGCCTCGACGCCGGTCGTCACCTGCAAGGCGGGAGGTCAGTAGTCATGAAGAAGCAGACTCTGAAGAAGCTCGAGCTGCATCGCGAGACGCTCGTCCCGCTCCAGGCCAACGAGCTTGTCGACGTCAACGGTGGAACGCTCGGCGCGATCGCGCGCTCGGCCGTGCAGGTCTCGAAGTACCTGTGCACCACCGTCACGACCGCGCAATCCCATCCAACCATCACCTGCAAGGGGAACTAGTGTCATGAAGAAGCAGACTCTCAAGAAGCTCGACCTCCAACGCGAAACCCTCGTGCCGCTGCAAGCGACCGAGCTCCACGATGTCAACGGCGGAACCTGGACCGCGGTCATCAAGGCGACGCTGCGCTACTGCACGGTGGTCACCACCGTCGTGTCGCATCCCGTCGTCGGCTGCAATGCGAAGCCCGGCGGGTCGCAGTAGATGATCGCAGTCTGGCGCGCGGGTCCTGGCCACAGACGCCAGGGCCCGCGAAACAGTTTCGGGCTACGGTCCCGGCATGGATAGCTTCTGGTTCGATCGATGGCGCGACGGACAGATCGGATTTCACGAGGGCAAACCGAACTCGCACCTCAGCCACTACGCTGGCGAGCTCGGTACCGAGACGCGCGTGCTCGTC
The DNA here is from genome assembly GCA_038325805.1 of Haliangiales bacterium. Lineage (GTDB taxonomy): Bacteria > Myxococcota_A > Polyangia > Haliangiales > Haliangiaceae > JABFXX01. The sequence goes on along the minus strand of JBBQJJ010000142.1, from coordinate 1,915 downwards.
CCGCTGTGCGGCAAGGCCGAGGACCTGATGTTCCTCGCGGCTGCGGGTCACACGGTGATCGGATGCGAGCTCGTCGAGGACGCGGTGAAGGCGTTCTTCGCGGAGCATCAACTGACGCCCGCGGTCACGAGCCACGCGCATCACGTGCAGTACACGGCGGGTGCGATCACGATCTTCGCGGGTGACTACTTCGAGCTGACGCCAGGCCTGATCGGTGGGCCGTGCGATGCGCTCTACGATCGTGCGGCGCTGGTGGCGCTGCCGCCGGAGCTCCGGTCGCGGTATGCGCAACGCACGCGCACGTTACTCGTCGAGCATGCGCCGATGGTGCTCGTCACGTTCGAGTACGACCAGTCGCTGATGAAGGGGCCGCCGTTCTCGGTCCGCGAAGCGGAGGTCCGCGAGATCTACGCGCCGAGTGCGATGCGGTTGCTCGGCGAGCACCTCGATGTGCGGCGGCCCGAGCTGGCGGCGATGGATCGCTGCTGGGCGATCACGCTGTAGTTAGAACAACGACAGCTGCGGCGTCTGCTTCGCCGGACGCTGGAACGTGGTGCCGTTCGCATCCTCGTGGTGATCGTCGTGGCGGCCGAGCAGGCCGAGTCGCTTCGCGGTGGTCTCGAACATCGTGTCGAGCATCTGGGCGTATGGCCCTTCACCGCGGCCGCGCACGCCCCAGCGCGAGTCGTTCAGCTTGCCGCCGCGGGTCTCGCGAATGCGGTGAATGATCTTGTCGCCGGCGAGAGGGAGCGACACCCGGATCCGATCCTCGAACACCTCGCGCACGGCGCCGGGTAACCGCAGCAGCGTCCAGCCCGCCCACGTGGCGCCGGCTTCCTTCGCCCGCTCGAGGAGCGTGACGAGCTGGTTGTCGTTGACGCCCGGGATGATCGGCGCGCACATCACGCCAACCGAGACGCCGGCCTTCGCCATGGTCTCGATCACCTTGAAGCGACGATCCGGGCTCGCGGCCCACGGCTCGATCGCGCGGGACATCTCGTTGTCGGTAAACGCGAGGCTGACCGACAGGTGAAACCGCGCCTCTCGCTGAAGGGCGAGGAACAGATCGATGTCGCGCTCGACGAGGGCGCTCTTGCTGATCACGCTCACCGGGTTGCGATACTCGAGGCAGACCTCGAGGCAGCGCCGCGTGATCTCGAGATCGCGCTCGATCGGTTGGTAGCAATCGGTGACGCCGGAGAACATCACCGTCTTGCCTTGCCAGCTCGGCTTGTCGAACGCGGCGCGCAGCAGCTCGGGAGCCTGACGCTTGACGACGATCTTGGTGTCGAAGTCGGTACCCGCGCCGAGATCCAAATACTCGTGCGTCGGTCGCGCGTAGCAATAACTGCAGGCGTGCTGGCATCCACGATACGGGTTCGCGCTGAACGAGAACCTGAGGTCCGGCGAGTCGTTCTCCGACAAGATCGAACGCGACTGATCCTCGATGATCGTCACCGCGGAAGGCGGCGGTCCATCGCCCTCGTCGTACTCCACCGCCACGCTGCGAAACCGGTTGTGAGGGTTGTCAGTCTCGCGAGACTTCACGGGAAACCGACCGTACTGTGAATCCGTTCAGGTGTCCACTCGCGGGTGATCAGCTGATCGTGACCGGCATCCAGTTCGCGGCACGACGCGCCGTGCGTGCCGCGACATCCTCGGTGTCGTACATCGTGAACTTCAGCGGAGCCGCGGTGAAGTCGGCGGCACGCGCGAGCACGTCGAGGTTGACGACGGCTCGACCGGAATCGATCGCGGCGACGAACGTGTCGCAGCGCTTGCAGATCAAGAAGTCGGCGAGGCGCAGCCCGAAGCGATACCGCTCGACCTGCGTTTCGTCGGCGATCTTGATCGCCACGTGACCCGCCGGGTCCGAGGTGTAGTGCGGCTGGCGCGCGACGCAGAACGTGCAGCC
>JBBQJJ010000141.1:0-18912 GCA_038325805.1 Haliangiales bacterium | reverse complement strand
GCGGAGCACGTACGAGATCACGGTCTGCTCTGACTCGTTGGCATCGGCCCACAGCACGCGGTGACCAATTGTCGAGAACCGGATCTCGGGGACCTTCGACGACGGTCTCGCGACGAACATCGTGCGCGGGTTGGTCGCGTTCTGATCCTCGTTGCGCGACAGGTAGGCTGCTTCAAAATCCGCCGCGATCTTCGCGAGCGCCATCCGCAGCTCGTGGTTGCGCTCCTCGAAGCCGACGAACGTATCGCGCGCGCGCTGCGTGTTGGAGGTGGTGTTCCAGACCAGCACCATCATGACGATCAGGATGCCCGTCGAGATCATGATCTCGAGCAGCGTCATGCCGGCTTGGGGGTTGCGGCGAGGCTTGGGGTGCTTCACTTGCCACTCCCACCACCGGGCCGTGTCGGCCGGGTACCCGTGGTGCTTCCGCCGCGCCCCGAGCCACTCGATCCGCTCCCGCTCCCGCTGCCACTACCCTCCGGGGGAAGCTCTTGCGCACCGACGCCCATCAGCACCTTGTCCATCGCCGCGGAGTCGGTGATGAACAACACCGTGACGAGGTTCTCGTCATCGCCGCCGGTGCCGACCTTGTAGGTCACGGTCAACGTGATCTTGCGGATCGAGACCTTCAGGATCTCCTGGACCATCGTGTACTGGCCCTGGATGAACGACGCGCCCTGCATCGCATCGAGGTTGCCGGACGCAGCACCGCCACCGCCGAGGCCACCACCGAGCTGACCGAGCATGCCACCCAGCGCGCTGTCCTGGAACGCGTTCGCGCCCGTCGCGCCGGCGCTCCCCGAACCGGAGCCCGAGCCCGCATTGCGGTCCTGGGTCAACCCTTGCAGCGTGTCCCAGCTCGGGAGCTCGACCTGCTCGACCTTGTAGCTGTACTTGATGTTCTTCCAGCCTTCTTCCTCGAAGGTCTTGTTCTCCTCGGACTGATCGGTGTCGGTGAAGCCGTCCTTGAGCAGTGTCTCCTCGATGTCGAGCATCTTGCCGCGCGACAGGTCGGTCACCACACCGAGCATCTGGGCGCGCGCCGCCGTCAGCATCGAGCTCGACGCGCTGCGGATCAGCACCATCAACGAGAAGCCGAGGATGCCGAGGCCGATCATGACCTCGAGGAGCGTGAAGCCCGCGCGCGATGCGAGCCTGCTACGACGCGTGAGCGACTTCACTTGTCGGTCTCCCGCTGCTTGTCCTTGTCACCCATCACGTTGCGCAGCATGTGCGTATCGGCGTCGTCGAGTTTGCCGGCCTCCTGCTGGACCCGACCGGTGAGCCCGTGCACGAGCACGGTGCGAACCGACTCGCCGTCTGTCAGCTCGATCACGGCCTTCTCCGCCGAGCCGTTCGGAAAGAAGTAGATCGCGACGTCACCCTTCTTGGTGCTGGCGTCTTTGTGCTGCACCCAGATCTCGGAGAACTTCACGTTGCGATCGAGGGCACGGATCCAGTCGGCGGCCTCGTCGCCGATCAGCACGTTCTTCTTGATCCTGCTGTGGTTGACGGCGGAGATGCCGCCCTGCGCGGGTGTGCACATACGATCGCCGACGTGGTGCCCGGCCAACGCCTTCGCGCGTGTCATCGCATCTTCCGCATCGGCGCCGCCGCCCGCATCTGTCGGTAGGTCGCGCAACCGGTCCTGGCCCTTCTGAACCGCTTGCTCGACCTTCTCCTTGTCGGGGTCGGTCTGCTCGTTGCGCGACAGGGTCGCGGCACCGGTGCAGACGTCGACGCGATACACACCCTTATCCAGGTCGAACACCACCCGATGCTGCTCGCCACGTTCGATCGCGAGCTGACTCGCACGGCGCAACATCGCCGCGAGCTCGTCGGCGTCTTCGGACAAGCCGAAACGCCCGAGGATGTTCACGCTACTGCTCAGCGCGATCAGTCCGAACCCGATGATCGCGATGACGATCATCAGCTCGAGCAGCGTCAAGCCCCGTTCGGTGCGAGCACCGCGGCTTGGCCGGTATGGAACACGATCACGCATGGCGGAGAACCGTGACGGTTACTTGGGGTCTCTCCACGACGTGATGTCGTCGCCCTCGCCCTTGTCGTCCACCTTGTTCGGCCCGAACGAGTAGACGCCGCGAAAGCCGGCCTCGGTGCACATCACCATGATCGTCTTGCTCCACGCATCCTTGAGCGAGGACGCCTTGACCTCTTCCTTGGTGGCCCACTTGCCGACCTCGGCGAGCGAGTACTCGCTACACGCCTTGTCGGGCCGGGTCGAGAGCGCCCAGTTGTCGATGTCCTGCTTCCACTTGTTGACCTGGATCGAGGTCGTGTTGATGTCGGCGGAGTCTTTCGAGCCCATGACGCGCGGCACGATGACGACCATCAACAGACCGAGGATCGCGATCACGATCATGATCTCGAGCAGCGTGAGACCGCGTTGAGCGTGGCGGAGCGGGGCCAAGGAAGAACGACGAAGAGTGCGCATGACGACCAGACCTTTCATTTCGGGGCGGAGACCTGACCCATATCCATGATGGGCTGCATGACGGAGATAACGATGAAGGCTACTGTGACACCCATCCCGAGCAACATCAGAGGCTCGAGAAGGCCGATGAATCGCGTCAGCTTGGTATCGATCTCGGACTCGTAGGCCGCCGCGACACGCTCCAGCATCTGCTCGAGCTGACCGGCCTTTTCACCGACCGCGGTCATGTGGACCATGGTCGGAGGGAACTGGCCGGATTTCTTGAGGGTGGCGGCGAGAGATTCACCTTCGGTGACGGCCTTCTTGGTGTCCTCGATGGTCTTCTGGAGGATGACGTTGCCCATCGTCATCTTGGCCGCATCGAGCGCGCGCAGCATCGGTACGCCGGCCGTCAGCATGGTGCCGAGCGTCCGAGCGAACCGCGCGACGTTGATCGAGCGGATCAGCGGGCCGAGCACGGGAATCTTGAGCGTGAAGGTGTGCCAGGTCTGCTTGCCGCTCGGCGAGTTCTTCCACAACACGAAGCCCGTGATCACCGCAGCGATGCCGAGCAGCAGGAGCAGCCAGTTGCGGCCGATGAAGTTCGACACGCTGATCAAGAACCGCGTGTTGATCGGTAACTCTTTGCCCTGCTGCACCAACGCCTTGGTGATCTCGGGAATCACCTTGACCATCAGCACGCCGATCACGACGCTGCCGATCACGACCATCACGGCCGGATAGATCATCGCGCCGGTGACCTTGCTCTTCAGCTTCTGCGAAGCCTCGAGAAAGTCCGCCAGGCGCGAGAGGACTTCGTCGAGGTTACCGGCCAGCTCACCGGCGCGAACCATCGAGACGAACAGCTCGTCGAACAGCTTTGGATACTTCGCGAACGCGTCACCGAGCGAGCTCCCCTCGTTGATCGAGGCGCGGATCTCCGAGAGCTGCGCCTTGAAGCGCTGGTTATCCATCTGCTCGACCAGCGCGGCCATCGACTCGGAGAGCGGGATGCCGCTCTTGAGTAGCGTCGCCATCTGGCGCGTGAACGCCGCGATCTCGACCTTCTTCACGCTCCCGAACAAGCCACCGAGATCGACGTCGCGACCGAGACCCGAACCGCTCTTGGTCTTCGCCGCGGCCGCGGCATTCTTGCCGCCGCGCGACAGTTCGAACGACGTGACGAGGACGCCGTCCTTGCGGAGGATCTGGCGCAGGGTCTTCGGCGAGTCCGCTTCGCGCGTCCCGCTGACGTTCTTGCCGCTCTGCGCGAGCCCTTTGTACGCGTACATCGCCATCAGTCGCTCGACTCCGCCGTCATCAGCAGGACCTCTTCAGGCGTGGTCATGCCGAGCAGCACCTTGCGTGCACCATCGAAGCGGAGCGACACCATGCCGTTCTCGACCGCGACGTTGCGGATCGAGCCGGCATCGGCTTTCTCGAGGGCGAGACGGCGAACGGCATCGTTGATCATCAGGAGCTCGTAGATGCCAGTTCGGCCCTTGTAGCCGAGCTGCTGGCACGCTGGACAACCGACGGTTTCAAGGACCGTGCCGGGCGGCAGGCTCCGCTGGCCTTTGACGGCCGGGAACTGATAGCCGCCGGCATAAAACTTAACAGGATCGAGGCCTAGCTCGACGAGCGTGCGCTCCGGCGGGCGAACCGGGCGCGCGCATTCCTTGCACGGACGGCGCACCAGGCGCTGCGCGAGCAGGCCGACGAGTGACGAAGCGACAAGGAAAGGCTCGATCCCCATGTCGATCAGTCGCGTGATGCCGCCGGCGGCGTCGTGGGTGTGAACGGTCGAGAACACCAAGTGGCCGGTCAGCGAAGCAGTGATCGCGACCTCGGCGGTCTCGCGATCGCGGATCTCGCCGACCATGATGACGTCGGGATCCTGGCGCAAGAACGAGCGCAGCCCCGACGCGAACGTCAGCTCGATCTTCGAGTTGACCTGCGTCTGCGAGATCCCCTCGAGCTGGTACTCGACGGGATCCTCGACGGTCAGGATGTTGAGGTCCGGCGAGTTGATCTCGGAGATGCACGCGTAGAGGGTCGTCGTCTTGCCGCTACCCGTGGGACCGGTGACCAGCAGGATGCCGTGCGGGCGCGCGATGATCGCGCGGATCAGCTCGAGGTGATCTTCGGCGAAGCCGATGTCGGCGAGTCCGAGGAGCACGCTGCTGCGATCGAGGAGTCGGATCGTGACGCTCTCGCCGGCCGACGTCGGCGACGTCGCGACGCGCATGTCGACATCCTTGCCGGCCATCTTGCGGCGGATCCGGCCGTCCTGCGGCAGCCGCTTCTCGGCGATGTTGAGACCGGCCATGATCTTGACGCGCGCGATGATCGACGGCTGGAACTTCTTGGGGGCGCGCTTGGCTTCGCGCAGCACGCCGTCGACCCGGTAGCGGACGATGATGTCCTTCTCGCCGGGCCGGATGTGGATGTCGGAGGCGCCCTCGCGCGCGGCTTGGAACATCAGCGAGTTCACCCAGTTGATGATCGGCGCCTCGTCGTTGGCGTCGAGCAGATCGTTGAGCTCGTCGTTCTGGACCTCCTCGCCCTGCTCTTCGTCGCCCTTCTTGACGCCCTCCTCGAGCTCGGCGCCGCCGCGCAGCCGCGTGTAGGTCTTGTTGATCAGCTCGGTGATCTTGGTGGCCGAGGCGACCACCGGATCGACGGGCTCGCCGAGCAGCACGCCGACCGCGTCGATCACATCGACGGCGTTCGGATCGGCGACGGCGACCATCACGCGACCCGATTGACCGCGACCGAGCGGCATCACCAGGCGGTGGCGCGCGAAGTTGATCGGCAGCTTCTCGATCAGCTCGACGCCGATGTCCTCCGCACGAGGCAGCTCGCGCAGGTAATCCATCTCGGACTGCAGTGACAGCGCGTACGCGAGCTGGTCCTCATCGACCAGCTTGAGGCGCACGAGGATCTCTCCGAGCAGGCCGCTGCCCTCTTCCAGCTGCTTGTTCAGCGCACGATCGATCGCATCTGGAGGCACGCCACAGCGCGAGACCAACAGCTCGCCGAGCAGCGGTTGCTGCACGGCGAACGATGGCAGGCCGGTGGGAACGTAGGGAGAGCCAACCGCCACGGGCTAGTTGCCTTTCTTCGCGGCCGGCTCGGGGTCGCCGATCGTCGACGGGGCGTAGTCGATCACGCCGGGCTCGACGAGCTGGCGCGAGCCCATCGAGCGCAGGATCTCGAGGTCCTGATCGACCGATTGCAGCGAGCGATTGATCTCCTCGATCAGCCCGCGCTTGCGGCGATAGTCGATCCGCGGCGAGTACTTCATCTCGTTGAGCGACGAGAACGAGCGGACGAACTCCTCGCGCTCGCGGACCTTGCGCTCGCGGATCGCCTGGAGATCGAGCTGATCCTTGATGATGTACGGCGTCAGCAGGACGAGCAGGTTGGTCTTCTTCTTGGTCTTCTTGGTGAACTTGAACAGGTAGCCGAGCAGCGGGATGTCCCCGAGCAGCGGCACCTTCGCCGTCTGGTAGATGTCGCGCTCCTGGATCAAGCCGCCGATCACGACGCTCTGCTGATCGTTGACGACGACCTGGGTCTTGAGCTTGCGCTCGGTCCAGGTGGGGCCGAGCTCGGCATCGGAGCCGCCGATGTCCTTGCTCTCCTGCTCGATCTCGAGCCGCACCGAGTCCTGGCTCGAGATGTGCGGTGTCACGTTGAGCACGAGGTTCAACTTCTCGCGCTGGATGTTCTGACCGATGCCACCGGGCAGCGCGCCGCCACCCGCGGGGAGGCCGATGCCGCCGAACGACAAGCCGGCCTTGTACGGGATGTTGTTACCGACGGAGAACTCGGCCTTCTCGTTGTCGATCGCGATGACGTGCGGCGCCGACAGGATGTTGGTGTTGTCCTGCGTCGCGAGTGCCTGGAACAGCAACCCGTAGGACGGGATCGACGTACCGAGGAACGTCTGCGAGTTGGTCAGCGGCGCGCCGATGATGCCGCCGATCAACCCGTTCGACGAGATCAGCGAGGTCAGGTCGAGTGACTTGAGGTTCGGGGTCTGGACGCCGCCGATGATCAGATCGCCGCGACCGGTGGGATAGCCGCCGTGCGACGACGTCCCGAGCGACAGATCCTTCGAGAGCTGGACCTCGAGGATCATCGCCTCGATGAAGATCTGGCGGCGCTTCTGATCGAGATCCTTGACGACCTTCTTGATCGCGAGGAAGTCGCGGCCGCTCGACATCACGATCAGCGAGTTGGTCGCCTTGTCGCCGATGATGCGGACCTGACCCTCGAGCGCGGTGCCATCGAGGGGCGACGGCGAGGGCGGTGGAGGCGGCACGGTCGGGTTGTTGCCGGCGCGACCACCGGGCTGCGCACCGCGCTGTGGACCGGCCTGGCCGAGCGCGTTGTTGAGCGTCTGCGCGAGCTCCTCGGCGAGCGCGTTCGACAACGTGTAGACGTGGATCGAGTTGCCGCCCTCGGTCTCGAGGTTGATATCGAGGCGCGCGACCAGCGCCTTGACGCGCAGGTAGCCGGGCTCGCTGCCGACCACGATCAGCGTGTTGGTGCGATCGTCGACGAGGATCTTGGTGGGGATGGCATCGCTGACATCCGCGGCGCTGACCGTGGCGACACTACCGGGCGCACCCGGGCGACCGGGCGTCGGAGGGGGTGCACTGGACTTCGCGCCCGCCAGCCCCAGGATCTCGTTGAGCTTGGTCGCGAGTGCCGTCGCGTCGGCGTGCTGCACCGGGAGGGTGTAGATGCCGTCGGAGTTGCCCGGCACGTCGATCGTGCGCGCGAGCGTGAGCATGTCGCGCACCTGACTCGCGTAGTCGGTGATGATCAGGAGGTTGCCGGCGACGCCGACGTTGCCGGCGGGCGAGCGAATCGCATCGATCGCCTGGCGCACCACCTCGACCGGTGCATGCGACGGACGCAGCACGTAGCGGACGACCTGATCCTGATTCGCGGGGATGCCGCTCTTCAGGATCGGCACCGTCTCGCTCTTCGCGGTCGCGCTCTCGACGATCCGCATCACGTTGCCCTTCGGCACGATCGTCAGACCCATCGTCGACAGCGCGGCGAGGAACACGCTGTACGCCTCGGCCGGCGTCATCTTGAGCGGCGCGATGATCGTGACCTTCTTGCCGGTCGACACGATGCGCGGATCGAGGATGAAGTTGCGGCAGGTGAAGCCCATCACCCAGGTGATCAGGTCCTTGAGCTCGGTCTCCGGCTTGAAGCTCACCGACACCGGCTGGGTGGTGTTCTTGCCGCAGCTGTAGAGCTTGTCGTCGCCGGCACCCGCGGGGTCAGCGGGTTTGGGAGTCGACGGCGCAGGCTGCGCGAAGGCGCCGTGCGGTGCAAGCAGGCCGACGATGACGGCGGCGGACAGGGATCGTTGCAGTGCGTTGGTCATAGGCTCTTACTTGATCGAGTACTTCAGGGTGACGGGCTTACCGCGGCGGAGGACTTCGACTTCGAGGCTCGTCGACGAACGCAGCTTCTGATAGATCTCGAGACCCTTCTCGGCGGTCGTGATCTCGAGTCCGTTGACCGAGGTCAACGTGTCGCCGTTGGTGAGGCCGAGCTTGGCGTACGGCGACGACGGGCGAATCGCGTAGAGCTTGATGCCCTCGGGCTTGCCGTTCTTCATCGCGGGCACGACGCGCGCACCCTTCATGAACGCCATCGGGTTCTCGGTGACCTTCGCGACCAGGTCCCTGCTGATCTCGAACGTGTTGTCGTCGAGCTTCTTGATACCGCCGTCGATCGCGGCCTGCAGGTCGTCGACCTCGCCGGCCGGCTTCTCCTCGACCACGGCGACGGTGGTCACGGGCGGGGCGCCGCCGAGCATCACGCGCTCGATCCGGCCGCCGTTCTCGAAGTCGACGTACTTGTACTTGATCGACTTGATGTTGCCGCTCGCGCCCGGAAGCTTGTCGCCGACGGCGAACGAACCCTGTCGCTGGTTCTCGGTGTTGATCACCGTCGCGTACGAGTCCTTCTCCGTCGTGCCGATGTTGGTGGCGAGCAGCTGGAGCGGCAGCGACGTGATCGCGATCGACGTCGGGTCCGTAGGCGCGACCACCGCCGGGAGGCACTCGGAGCAGAACATGTTGCGCGCACCCAGCTGGGTGCCGTCCTTGCTGCGCGCCACGGCCTTGGGCTCGGACTTGTGTGGCGTGGGGCTTGTGGTGCCCTTCGCCGGCTCGGCCGGATCCCCGAGGAACTTCGCCTCGACGATGTGCGCCGTCGCCTTCGCAGCGAACACGGCGCACACCATCACGGTGACGCCGCCGATGACCCAGAAGTACCGCTTGATCAGGTCTTGCATCGCTAGCCTTTCACACCTTCCGGCCCGGCACCCGCGACTCCTGTCGCGTGCTGATCTTCGAGCTCGTCATTCGGTGCATCCGGGTCTGTTGCCTCGAGCCGGCGATAGATCGTCCGCGTCGCGATGCCGAGGAGCTTCGCGGTGAGCCGCTTGTCGCCGCGCGTGTGACGCAACGTCTCGTGGATCACGCGCATCTCGATCTCGGCGAGCGGCATGCCGATCGGGAACGTCAGCGCCCCGACACCCGCGCTGTTCGACATCCCGTTGGCCGCGGCATCGCGGACCTCGCGAGGCAGTGCGTCCTCGTCGATCACGGTGTTTCCGGCGCGCGTCAGCACGACGGCCCGCTCGATCGCGTTTTCGAGCTCGCGAACATTCCCGGGCCAACCATACTCGGTCAGCCGCTCGATCGCTGTCTGCGAGACCCCTGCGATCGCCTTGCCGTTTTTCTCGGCGTAAACCTGCACGAAGTGTTGCGCGAGCAGCGGGACGTCATCGCGGCGGTCACGCAACGACGGGACGTTCACCGGGATCACATTGAGCCGGTAAAACAGGTCTTCGCGGAACCGGCCGGCCTTGACCTCCTCGGCGAGGTTGACGTTGGTCGCCGCGACGACGCGGACGTCGATCCTGCGCGACTTGCCACTGCTCCCGAGCCGCTCGATCTCGCCCTCCTGGAGGACGCGCAGCAGCTTGACCTGGACATGGCGCGGAAGCTCGCCGATCTCGTCGAGGAACAGCGTGCCGCCGTGGGCGGCTTCGAACCGGCCATCGCGCGCGGTGGTGGCGCCGGTGAACGCGCCCTTCTCGTAGCCGAACAGCTCGCCCTCGAGGATGGACTCCGGGATCGCGGCGCAGTTGACCGCCACGAACGTGTTCTTCGCGCGCGTGCTGTTCTCGTGCAGCGCGCGGGCGAGCAACTCCTTGCCGGTACCGCTCTCGCCGAGTAGCAGCACGGTGGCCTCGCTCGGCGCGGCCTGCTGGACGATGTCCATCGTGCGGCGCCACGCGAGCGACGCGCCGATGATCGCCTTGCGACGCTTCTCGGCGAGCTGGGCTCGTAGGCTGCGGTTCTCGACAAGGAGGGTCTGCTTCTCGAGGGCGTTGCGAACGATCCGCACCACGTGCGCGCGCTTGAGCGGCTTGGTGACGAAGTCATACGCGCCCTCCTTCATCGCATCGACGGCGGTCTCGACCGTGCCATACGCGGTCATCAGCACGACCTCGGTCTCCGGTGCGATCGTCTTCGAGGCGCGCAGCAGATCCATGCCGGTGGTCTGCGGCATCATCAGATCGGTGAGCAGCACGCCGACGCGATGCTTGCGGAGCAGATCGAGACCGGTGTTGCCGTCGGTCGCCGACAGTACGTGCAACCCCTCGCGACGGAAGATCTTGGTCAGCGACTCGACGATCGCGGGCTCGTCATCGACCACCAGCACGATGCCGGCATCGGCGGCGGCCCTGAGCTCCTGCGGCTCGTCGGCGACTGCTCCCACGGACCCATTGCCGTCGACTTGCGCGGCCTGGAAGCGACGAAATGGAGATTGCCCCGGCTGGTTCCACATGACGGTGGTGCTAGTAACAAGTCGCGAGCCAGGTCTGATTCCTCGAAGACCTTGGATTCACTAAGATTGTTGCTGGGTGGTCGACGGTTCTCTTGCCACTTTGTCAGCGTGGCAATGGCGGTTTGACCGCCTGGCAACTCCGCAACTTTGCACGGGTTGGCGGCCGATTCGACGGTGGCTGGGGCTCCTCTACTACGCGGACCACCTCAAGGAGTACCGGGCCACCGTGCGGCGCGTGATCGGCACTCTCGAGGTGCGCTGCAGCGCGTACGGCAAGACCGAGGCGGAGGCACGCCGTGGCCTTCGCGCGTGTCTCGCCGTCGAGCCGATCTGATCATTCGCGCGGACGCAGCTCGCGCGTCATGGCGCCCATCTCCGTCGCGCGGCCCGCCGCGGGCGGCGCCTTGCGCGGCAGCTTGACCGTGAACGTGGTGCCCTCGCCCACCTTGGTATCGACGTCGATCGTGCCGCCGTGGCGATGGACGAGCTCGAACACGATCGACAGCCCGAGTCCGGTGCCTTCGCCGACATCCTTCGTCGTGAAGAACGGATCCCAGATCCGCGGCAGCACGTGTGGCGGGATGCCCGCGCCGTTATCGGAGATCGCGACGGTGACGCCGTCGCTGTCGTTCTTCGTGGTGATCATGATCTTCGCATTGTCGCGACCGACCAGCGCCTGCGCGGCGTTGGTCAGCAAGTTCATGAACACCTGGTTGATCTGACCGGCGTGACCGCGGATCCGGCCGACATCGGCGTAGCCCTTGTCGACGGTGATGTTCATCTTGAGCAGGTGGCGGAGCAGCTCGAGCGAATCGTCGAGCGAGCGATTGATATCGAAGTCGACCACCGATTCGTCGTCGGTGCGCGAGTAGTTGTGGAGGGCGCCGACGATCGCCTTGGTGCGCTGCGCGCCGCGCTGGACCACGCGGACCATCTCGCGGACATCCTTCGCGGCTTCGCTGCGCGTGGTGGCGTCCGAGCTATCGAGCTCGTTGACCGCTTCCTCGAGGGGACCGACGGTGTTGACGATCGCGTTGACCGGGTTGTTGATCTCGTGGGCGATGCCGGCGACGAGCTGCCCGATCGAGGCGAGCTTCTCGGAGCGCACGATCTGCGCTTGGGCGCGCGTTAACTTGTCCATCGCTTCGGCGAGCTCGCGGTTCTTGCGCGCGAGGTCGGCGGTGCGCATCTGCACCGCGCGTTCGAGATCGAGGTTGACCTCTTCGGTCGAGCGCAGCTTGTCGCGGAGGGCACGCCGCATCTCCTCGAGCGCGAGCGTCAAGCGACCGATCTCGTCCCCCTCGCCACCGACGGCGACGGGATCGGCGAGCTCGCCGCGAGCCATCGCATCGGCGCGTTGTTCGAGGCGTTTGATCGGTGCCATGAACTGCGCGACGGTGAACGCGACGATGCCGGCGCACGCGCCGAACAAGATCAGGAAGAACACGAACAGCTCTTGCAGTGGCTCGGCCATCGATTCGCCGCGGCCGCGATACGACGGATAGAACAGACCGAGCGTGCCGAGGGGGTAGCGCACGCCGCGCCAGGTCGCTGCGAGGAGGCCGGCGCGTCCGGTGAGCTCGGCACCGGGCATCGAGATCAGACCGTCGGGGCGATTCGATTTCTCGAACTGCGCACGCACGTACCACGGCGGCTTCGGCGCACCTTGCACACCGCCGCCGAACTCCGCGACGACGTCGTTTTCATCGACGTAATAGACGACTGCGCCCTCGGCGGCGGTGCTCGCGATCCGCTTGAGCGAGGCGCGCACGCGCTCCGGGGTCGGCGGCGAGATGTCGTCGGAGATGTCGTTCTGCAGCTCGGAGCGCATCCACTGGACGCCGAGCTCGGCCTGCTTCTGCGCGGCCTTGTTCGCGAAGCTCTTGTACTGGACGAAGCCCCACAGCAACGCCATGCCGCACGCGAGCAGGACGACGCCACCGAACGACAGCAGCAGCTTGCTGCGCAGCGACAGCGACGGCGCGATGTTGCGGACCGGGACGCGATAGCGCTGCGTCAGGTGCGCGAGGAGGGGGCGAAGCAAGTCTCGGTGCCAGAGCTGCTCGTAGATCGCGCCGGCGAGCGCGAGGATCAGGGTGCCGATCGCGGCGATCAGCGTGTCGTCGACTTCGAAGCCCAGGTGGAAGCGCGCGACCAGCGCACCGACGATGGTGATCGCGAGCCACACCAGCATCGTCATCATCGCGAGCCGATATGGCAGCGCCTGCGCTCGACGATAGATGGTGGCCGCGGGCGGTGCGTTCTCGCGCTTCTCGCCGCGCGACACGGCGAGGTACTCGCGCAGATCGGCGGTCATCAACTTCGCGCACAGCACCCAGGCGGAGACGCCGATCAGCGTCGCGATCGAGAAGTAGGTCTGGAGCTGGAGGAACTGCTGCGGCGAGTTCGACAGCAGGAAGAACTTGGAGAACGCGAGCTGCGCGGCGAGCACACCGCCGGCGACGATCATCGCGACGAGCGTGAACCGGCGGAAGTGGCTATCGTCGAACCGGCGCAGCGGCGATCCGGCGGCGAACAACCGGCCGCGTACCTCGCCCATGATCTGCGCCAGCCACACGGCGCGCACGCACGACACCACGTACGAGAGCACGGCCGCGAGCGCCGCGAGCTCGGCGACGCGCTGCCACGGCCAGCCCTCGTAGACGTGGAAGAACGTGCCGGTCAACGCCGACGCGCCGGTCCACAGGGCGGTGCGGAGCAACAGCACGCGGACCGGACCCTTGAGCGTGATCCGATACGCACGTGCGGCGAGCTCCTTCTCGACGCGCTCACCGCGCCGCCGACCAGCGACCGCCGAGTACAGCGGCAACAGCCAGATCCCGAGCGCGCCGAGCCAGACGATGCACGCCCCGATGCCGACGGGCAGCGCGGTGCGAAGCACGGTGTCACCGGGGAGCTTGGCGAGATCGAACCACAACCAGATCGGATAGAGGATGAACAACAGCTCGCTGAGGCCGAGCAGCACGGTCGGCAGGAAGAACCGCCGCTTGAACGGGACGGCCGCGATCGAGATGGCGACATCACGCGTCGATTCGCGGGTCACCGGCCCGGTATCGGCCTTGCCGTCCCCAGACGTAGATTTCCCGCTGGGTTCGTCGTCGACGAGCATCGTCCGCGAGGATACCGCTATGATGGCGGGATGGGTCGTCTGCTAACCGCTGCCGCGGTGGCAATGGGGGTTGGGCGCCTGTGCGGGCGCGCGGAGGCGGACCCGATCGTCGATCGCGACTACGCGATCGAGCTCTACGAGGGTGTCGCCATCGGCGACTCGTCGCTGACGGGCATGGGCGGGGCGGGCGCGGCGCGGGTCAACGGCTCGGCCGGGGCGCTGGTCAACGCCTCGGCACCGGCGGTTCGCCGCACCACCGACAACGACAGCTGGAGCTGGGACTACCACCTCGACTACCTGACCGGCCGGTTCTCGACGGACTACGACAACAACGGCCAGGTCGCGTCGGAGGCCGAGGGCGCGCAGCTGGCCACCGCCGGCCTCGCGCTGCGCTTCGGCTTGTGGTCCGGTGCGCTGACCTTCACGGGACAGGACTCGCCGATCGACGGCACGGCAATGCCGGCGCTGTTCGCGAAGTCGCTGCGTGGCAAGTTCGTGATCGCGCGCTGGATCCCGAGCTGGGATCTCGCACTCGGCGTCGGCATCCAGTCGATCACCTTTCAGCTCGGCCCCGAGAACGGCGAGGCGCTGTTCGATCTCACCGGTGCGGGCCTGGTGGCGGGCGCGACGTGGTTACCGCGCGGCGAGAGCTATCGCGCCGCGGTCGCACTCGAGAGCCGGATCGTGTCGAGCCGGGTCGCGCCGGGTGGCTGCGATCCGAACATGTGCCGCGTCGATCCCGACGATCCGGATTCGACGGCGTATATCCTGCCGAACGAGATCGAATCGCCGGGCCGCACGATCGTCGGCATGGCGTATCGCTGGGCGGAGTCGCCGTGGAACCAGCAGGTGAAGACCAAGTTCCGCGACGAATTCTCGGTCACGGTCGCCGGCGATCTGATCCTCACCGGGTCGTCGACGGACGGCCACGGCATCGAGGCGTTCGCGATGCAGCAGCTCCAGCGCTCGGGCTCGAAGGTCACCGTGTCACCGCGTGCGGGCGTCGAGGTCGAGGCCCTGCCCGGACGTCTGCGGTTACGCGCCGGGAGCTACTGGGAGCCCGCGCGATTCGACGGCGTGCGAGGCCGCGCGCACGGCACGTTCGGAGCCGAGCTCCGCGCGCTCGAGTTCAAGCTGTGGGGGATTCGCCGCGGCAAGCTCGGCGCGACGTTCGACATCGCGCGGCGCTATCGCAACATCGGCTTGTCGGTCGGCTTCTGGCACTAACCCGTGCCGAGACACACAGCCGGTCGCGACGTGCCGAGCACACGCGGAGCGCGAAGCGCAGTTGTCCGATCTGAACCAGCGGTCGCGCGCCACCGCGAATCACCTTTCACGCGTACGTCGTCGTCGTCGGGCGCACGAGATCGTGTCTCGCTACCGCGACCTCGGTCTTGCCGAACACGTAGGTCTGCGAGTCCCACGTCGACGTCTTCTTCTCGGGGTTCAGCTGAGTCCACTCTGCTGCCGCCAGGACCCGCGCGACCTCGTCGATGGTCGGCGTGCCGGCGCGCTGGATCTGATAGCTCTCCGGCTCGGCATGCACGACCGAGGTCAGCAACAACAGCAGGACGATGGCGCGCATGATCGTTCGACACTGCTACCGAGACGAGGCTTGGGTCAGCGCAGCACGATGCGCGTCACGGCGGTCAGCTTGCCGCGAGCGATCGTCAGCGTGCCTCCACCGATCTCGAGCGTGCCGTCGCCGGTCACGCTCGCGACACCATTCGTCACCGCGATGTTCGCTCCGTTGAATGTCGCGCTTGTCGGCGGCGGACCCGCGGGGCGACCGCTCCACGTCCACTGCGCGCCCCCGATCGATCCACTGTCGTCGTTCCACGCGGCGTGCGCCGGGCGCTCAGGTGTGCCCGCGTAGAGCCAGACCTCGCGGTCAGCGGCGATGTCATCGGCGGTCGTGACCGCGGCATTCGTCGACGGCAGCACGGTGTCGACACCGTCGGGGAACAGCACGAGCATCGAGCCCGCGGGGACGAACGCCGGGATCTCGGTGATCGCAGCCTGCGCGGTGATCGTACCGGAGACCGCCGCGCCACCGAACAGCGGCACCCAGTCGCCCGCCGGCAGGAGGACGTCGCGGGTGGTCGCGCCCTCGACCTGGATCGGCGCGACCAGGATGCGATCGCCGAGCAGGTACTGATCCATCGCCGTCCAGGCCCACGCCTCGGCGGGGTACTCGAGCGCGATCAGGCGCATCAGTGGCAGGCCGTCGCGCTCGAAGCTCGCGATCGAGCCCGCGAAGTACGGCACCAGCTGCATGTGGATCCGCGACCACCGCCTGAAGTGCGCGATCGTCGCCGCGCTGGTCTCCCACTGCACGTTCTCGCGCGCGCTGCGGCCGTGGTGGGTGCGCATCACGGGCTGCAACGCACCGAACGTGGTCCAGCGATGGAACAGCTCGTTCGACGTCGGCGTGGTGCCCTGGCTCATGTAGCCCGCGATGTCGGAGCCGAAGTACGGAAAGCCCGCGAGTCCGAGGTTGATGCCCATCGGGACCACCGACGGCAGCCCATCACCGTCGGAGAAGTCGGTCTGCTGATCGCCGGGCCACAAGACCTGAACGAGCGGTTGCGAGTGCAGCCATGCGGAGCGCACGAACCACATCGGGGTCGGGCGATTCGCGATCGGCGTCGCGAACAGCTCGTGGTTGAAGCGCGCCCAATCCACCGGGTAGCGGTTGTGAACCAGCAGCGCGTCCTCGCCCGAGGCGAGCACCGCATCGGTGGGTTGCCACTCGGCGAAGTCGGCCATCCAGCCGTCGCTGCCGACGGTGCGCGCCTCGCCCATCACACCCTTGGCCCACGCATAGCCGGGCTCGTTCGTCAGGTCGAGTAGCGTCGACGGCGCGAACTTGATGCCCGTGAACTCGTACGGGTTGCCGTCGGCATCCTTGATCGCGTAGCCGGCGGCGATCGACTCCTCGTAGATATCGGCGGACTCGTCGATGAACGTGTTGTGATAGGTCAGGAACGCGAAGCCCTGATCGCGGATCTCTTGCGACATCTGCTCGACGTCCGGATACAGCGTGCGATCGATCCTCCAGTCCTCGTCGAGCTCGTACCCGAGCGCGCCGTCCTTGCCACCGCGCCAATCCTCGGCCCAGATCGCCGACGACGCGATGCCGTTCGCGCGCAGCACCCCGGCGACGCGGCGGATGTTCGCCGAGCCGAACAGCGCATCGATCCAGGGCGCGAAGATCGACAATGGCGGCCGATCCGGTTTGCCAACCCACGCGATCATGTGGCCGAGCGCATCGCGCGTCGCCTCACCCGCGAGGTCGCCGTCCCGGGGGCCGTCGCCGATGAAGACTTGTAGGTCGAGGATGCGATCCCACGCTTCGAACCGCGACGCACCGGCCTTCGAGTCGTTGAGATCGAACACCGCGCGCGCATCGGTATCGACCGCGACGGCGTAGCCCTTCGACGACAGCAGCATCGGCATCGGCGTGTGCGTCGAGTGCTTGCGACCGGCGAGGAACCACAGCCCGCCGTAGAGGTTGTCGGGCTCGGGCTCCTTGCCGATGCCGTCCTCTTGCACGAACAGCGGCACGGTCTCGCCGTTGTGGTCGAGGTCGAACGACTGACCGCCGAGGCCCAGCAGGTGCTCGGTGTCGGTGGTCTCGGACGCGAGCTGGATGCGATCGGCGCTGTCGACCTCGAGCCGGATCCGGACGTGGCGCGCGAACCCGGCGGCGTCGGGGTCCGGACCCGACCTGGTCTCGGGGAGGAACGTCAGCTCGCCGTTGCCGCGGACCTGCCCGTTGATCTGCAGGTCAAACGTCGCGCCCGTTGAGGTCGGGGTGATGTCGACCAGGCGCTGGACCGGCTGCCAGACTTCCGACGAGGTGTTTTCCGTGAACCTGAACGAGCCGAACGACATCTCGACCCTGGTCGCCCTCGACCCGATCGCCGCAAACCCGTGCGGAGGCCCGGCTTCGGCGGCTTGCTCGCCCGGGCGACTCGCCCACACCCGCTTGCCGTCGAGCAGGAGGACGATCTGCGCCGGTTCCTCGTGGATCTCGGCGGTGAGCCGGCCACTCGCGACTTCGATCGGCGGTGGAACGTCGGTTCCGCAACCGATCAACACCAGGGCTACGGCGAGGCGCACGGGGCATTGTAGCCATGTCCTCGGGGTGATTGCGTGCGTGATGTTGATCGCATGCGGACGGCTAGGCTTCGAGCCCACGCTACCGACGCGGCAACCTCGGCGATCTCGTGCGCCGCCCCATGCGGCGACGTCACCGGCGACGGCGCCGTCGATCGCGATGACATCCAGGCGCTGGCCGTCATGCTGGCAACGAACCGCCCGCTCGACGTCTGTTTGGCACGCACCGCAGACACCACCGGTGACGGAATCGTCGACGACGCTGACATCGCGACACTCGCCGAGATCGTCGCGGGAGCGCCGCCGCGTTGCGCTCCATGAAGCTCGAAGACGGAGATTGTTCGCGACGAAAAAATCGCCATACTCGTCTGCGTGCCGACCGCCCGTCACACGCTCTTCCTGCTCCTCCTCGCTTCGAACGTTGCCGCGGCCGAGGGTGAGCGATCACCGATGGTCGGCGGTGGCGTGATCGCTGCGCGTGCCGGAGATGGGGTCGGCGCGGATGGTGTCGTCGGCGTCGGCCTCGAGGCCACGTACTGGTGGCACCGCCTCGGCGTCGCGGTGGAAGGCTCGCGCCGGTGGAACGTCGAGTCCGGCGCTCCCGAGAGCGCCACGCTGTCCGGCGGCCTGCGGTTGTTGATCGCGGACAAGCTCCTCGGCTCGTTCATCGAGCCGCGCGATCTCGAGCTCGGGCTCGAGCTGCACGGCGTCGTCGAGAAGTCGTGGTTCGACGACGGCGGCGATGACGTGTCGTACGGCGTCGGCGCTGCCCTGCGGCTGCGCGGCGGTGGCGATGCCTTCGATTCCACGCTGCTCGCCGAGACGCGGCTGTTCGTGCGCGTGATGGCGCCGCGCGATCGCGCTTCGTTCGCCGAGCGGTCGACGGAGCAGCCGATGACCGAGCGCGCGCCGATCACCGTGCTCGTCGGCCTCGGTGCGGTGTGGGGATCCGGCGAGCGCCGCTACGCGGACAAGCTCCGCTCGCGGTTCGCGACGCCGATCATCTTCCCCGCTGACGCTCCGTAAGCTCGGTTATCGTTTGCGCGTGGAAGACAACACGACGGATCTGATCCTGTTCGTGGTGGCGATGGCGGTGATCATCCCGTTCGCCATCTGGATCATGCGCGATGCAAAGAAGCTCGGCATGCGCAAGGGCGGCCTGCCCGAGGTCTCGTTCGTCGACTTCGGGCCGGGTGGATGGGCCACATGCACCATCCTGTTGTTCGCGGTCGCGGTGCCGCTGTACTTCGCGGTCGCGCGGCCCGCGTATCAACGTCGAGCTCGTTAGCCCTTCGAGATCGTGACCTTCATGGTCACCGGCGTGTTCGGG